>NZ_JBHLUB010000001.1:0-473857 GCF_042434215.1 Micrococcoides hystricis
TGGTAAGCCTAAATACTCCCTGTTGACCGATAGTGAATCAGTACCGTGAGGGAAAGGTGAAAAGCACCCCGGGAGGGGAGTGAAATAGTGCCTGAAACCGTGCGCCTACAATCCGTCAGAGCCTGCATTTGTGTGGGTGATGGCGTGCCTTTTGAAGAATGAGCCTGCGAGTTAGTGGCATGTGGCGAGGTTAACCCGTGTGGGGTAGCCGTAGCGAAAGCGAGTCTGAAGAGGGCGTTTTTAGTCGCGTGTCCTAGACCCGAAGCGAAGTGATCTACCCATGGCCAGGTTGAAGCGTGTGTAAGAGCGCGTGGAGGACCGAACCCACTTCAGTTGAAAATGGAGGGGATGAGCTGTGGGTAGGGGTGAAAGGCCAATCAAACTTCGTGATAGCTGGTTCTCCCCGAAATGCATTTAGGTGCAGCGTTACGTGTTTCTTATTGGAGGTAGAGCTACTGGATGGCCGATGGGCCCTACAAGGTTACTGACGTCAGCCAAACTCCGAATACCGGTAAGTGAGAGCGTAGCAGTGAGACTATGGGGGCTAAGCTTCATAGTCGAGAGGGAAACAGCCCAGACCACCGATTAAGGCCCCTAAGCGTGTGCTAAGTGGGAAAGGATGTGGAGTTGCTTAGACAACCAGGAGGTTGGCTTAGAAGCAGCCACCCTTGAAAGAGTGCGTAATAGCTCACTGGTCAAGTGATTCCGCGCCGACAATGTAGCGGGGCTCAAGTACACCGCCGAAATCGTGGCAAACACACATTTTTGTGTGGTTGGGTAGGGGAGCGTCGAGCACGTGGTGAAGCCGCAGAGTGATCTAGTGGTGGAGTGTGTTCGAGTGAGAATGCAGGCATGAGTAGCGAAAGACGGGTGAGAAACCCGTCCGCCGAATGACTAAGGGTTCCAGGGTCAAGCTAATCTGCCCTGGGTAAGTCGGGACCTAAGGCGAGGCCGACAGGCGTAGTCGATGGATAACGGGTTGATATTCCCGTACCGGCGAAAAACCGTCCATGTTGACCAATTGATACTAACCACCCCAAAACATGCCAACCGGTTTAGTTTACTATTCTGGTGGTGTGTGGCGGCGTGGGACCTGATTTTGGAAGGCAAACGTATTAACAGGTGTGACGCAGGAAGGTAGCCGGGCACGGCGATGGTTGTCCGTGTCTAAGGATGTAGGGCTGCTGGTAGGCAAATCCGCCAGCATCTTGTGCCTGAGATCTGATGGGACCCCACACTTGGTGGGGTGTATCCGGTGATCCTATGCTGCCTAGAAAAGCATCGACGTGAGGTTTTAGCCGCCCGTACCCGAAACCGACACAGGTAGTCAGGTAGAGAATACCAAGGCGATCGAGAGAATCATGGTTAAGGAACTCGGCAAAATGCCCCCGTAACTTCGGAAGAAGGGGGACCCGGACCGTGACCCACACTAGCGGTGGTGAGCGGGTAAGGGTCGCAGAGACCAGAGAGAAGCGACTGTTTACTAAAAACACAGGTCCGTGCGAAGTCGTAAGACGATGTATACGGACTGACTCCTGCCCGGTGCTGGAAGGTTAAGAGGACCTGTTAGCAACCCTTGTGGTTGCGAAGCGGAGAATTTAAGCCCCAGTAAACGGCGGTGGTAACTATAACCATCCTAAGGTAGCGAAATTCCTTGTCGGGTAAGTTCCGACCTGCACGAATGGAGCAACGACTTCTCTACTGTCTCAACCATGAACTCGGCGAAATTGCACTACGAGTAAAGATGCTCGTTACGCGCAGCAGGACGGAAAGACCCCGAGACCTTTACTATAGTTTGGTATTGGTATTCGGTGTGACTTGTGTAGCATAGGTGGGAGACTAGGAAACCGGCACGCCAGTGTCGGTGGAGTCATCGTTGAAATACCACTCTGGTCATAGTGAATATCTAACTTCGAACCATGATCTGGTTCAGGGACAGTGCCTGATGGGTAGTTTAACTGGGGCGGTTGCCTCCTAAAAAGTAACGGAGGCGCCCAAAGGTTCCCTCATCCTGGTTGGTAATCAGGTGTCGAGTGTAAGTGCACAAGGGAGCTTGACTGTGAGACAGACATGTCGAGCAGGGACGAAAGTCGGGACTAGTGATCCGGCGGTACGTTGTGGAACGGCCGTCGCTCAACGGATAAAAGGTACCTCGGGGATAACAGGCTAATCTTGCCCAAGAGTCCATATCGACGGCATGGTTTGGCACCTCGATGTCGGCTCGTCGCATCCTGGGGCTGGAGTCGGTCCCAAGGGTTGGGCTGTTCGCCCATTAAAGCGGTACGCGAGCTGGGTTTAGAACGTCGTGAGACAGTTCGGTCCCTATCCGCTGCGCGCGCAGGAGATTTGAGAAGATCTGTTCCTAGTACGAGAGGACCGGAACGGACGAACCTCTGGTATGTCAGTTGTACCGCCAGGTGCACCGCTGATTAGCTACGTTCGGGAAGGATAACCGCTGAAAGCATCTAAGCGGGAAGCCAGCTTCAAGATGAGATCTCCATACCAGGCCCCCAGCAAGACCACTGGGTTGATAGGCAGGATGTGTACGCAAGGACTAACGACTTGCTCAGCTGACCTGTACTAATAAGCCGATAACTTACACACAACACACACAAAACGTTGTGATGCTCCGCGTCCACCATACGGTCCCCAACCAACAACCCCCACACACAAGCGTGTGGGCGGGCACCAACACCACAATAACCAAATACACACGCACGCACAACACGTGCCACTAGATTTCACCCCCAACCCACCACAAACGGGTACCAGGGGGCGAGAAAGAGTTACGGCGGCAACAGCGTGGGGGAAACGCCCGGACCCATCCCGAACCCGGAAGCTAAGACCCACAGCGCCAATGGTACTGCAACCGGGAGGTTGTGGGAGAGTAGGACACCGCCGGACACCCCTTCACAAAAAAGGAGAGTGGGCCTCACAACGACGTGAGGCCCACACCCATTTAAAAACNGACCCACAGCGCCAATGGTACTGCAACCGGGAGGTTGTGGGAGAGTAGGACACCGCCGGACACCCCTTTCACAAAAAAGGAGAGTGGGCCTCACAACGACGTGAGGCCCACACCCATTTAAAAACACAATTCGGGTTGCCCTAAAAATTGCCTTGATCTCTTTTCAAGGTGGCAACCCGCATATCCTGCCGACGATAGATTCGAGCCTTGATGTGCTGCGGGTGTGACCAGGTATGACTTAGTGTGCTTGTGCGGCGAACTTCCGAAGGACGTTCATGATAGGTCGCCGATCTTCAGCTAGGGTCAAGAGCCCCATATACAGCGTTGGCGCATCACTAATTGGAATGTAGGTGACCTCGTCCCGGGGGTTCGAATATTGCATCGATTCAGGACAGACATTGATCCCGAATCCGGCCGCCACGAGATCCTGGGCTTGAGGGGCATCAATAATAAGTGGTTTGCGTTTGAGGAACGGGACCCTTTCGGCTCCAAAGATTCCTGTATGCCACACATCGCGCTCCAAATCTGTGACACTCAAGAGTTCGTAGGGGAGTAAGTCGTTCAGCGTTACAGAGGCTCGTTGTGCCAACGGATGCTTCTTAGGCATCGCAGCCACAAACCCCTGTTGCTGAATGACCACATAATCCGTTCCCGGAGGATTGTTCTTGTGCGGCATGGGGTAGATCAGTGCATCCAAGTCCCCAGCGAAGAGTTTCGGGACACCATCCAAATAAGGGACATGTTGTGTCTTCAGCTCTGCCTGCGGGAATTCAGCACGCAAGCTGCGTAGGATCTGTGCCACTTCAGGAACCGTATTCATGCTCGCCAAAGTAATTACTTCGGTTCGCTTAACGATTTCCGCCTCGAATCGTTCCACCGAGTGGATCACCTGTGTTGCAAGCGGAAGAAGTTCTGCTCCGCGCGCAGTGATCCGTGCCCCGCGATTCGTTCTAGTAAAGAGCGCCTCTCCGATTTTCTCTTCGAGATTCGCGATCTGATCAGAAAAGGCAGAAGGACTCAGCTGCAGCGCCCTGGCAGCATCGCCAAAGTACTCATGGCGTGCGGCAGTCACAAAGCACTGTAACTGTTGCAACGTGAATCGCATCTGAGTTCTCCCCATAGGTCATGGTAAAAGTTACCACTGTGTCTATCCTATGGCCTTGGCGCGGCGGTTTCGGCCAAACTCATGCTAGGTAAGTACTCTCGTAGCATGAGAAAAGGCGATGTCAGCGCGGACTAAGCGCTGATCCAAGCGCCTGAAAAATCTTGACAACGGTGTCTCGGTGCGTCGCAAAGTTCACGCGAATGTGCCCCACACCTTCTGGTCCACACTCTTCGCCATCAGTAGGCAGCACACCACAGGCGTTGGCGAGATTCCGCGCCAAACTTCGTTCGGCATTAGCTCGGTATTGTTCGTAGTTGGCCGTGCCCCTGACATCCAGCCACGCCAAGTATGTTGACTCCGGTGGAATAAAGATAGCACCGGGTAAGTATTCTTTGGTGAGCTCGGCAACCAAGTCACGATTGCTTCTCAGGTAGTCACAAGCTTCTGTCAGCCATTGCCGCCCGTGATTGAGTGCTGCTGCTGTAGCCACCAATCCTGAAGTTGCTGTACCGAACTCGACCCTCATACTCTTTGGCTTCCAGACGGACACGTCCTGCGGGTTGCTGAAGATGAGGGCAGCAGCTTTAGTACCCGGGATGGAGAATCCCTTGGTGGCGGAAAAAGCGGTCAACGCCACCTTGTGTGCCTCTGGGCTCACGCCGGCAAAAGGGACGTGCTGGCCGTCGCCCAACATGATTGGGGCGTGAATCTCGTCCGCAAAAACTCTCACTCCCGATTTTGCGGCTAGCTCCGCGATACGGGCCAGCTCTTCGCGGGTGTAACTCTTACCGATTGGATTGTGCGGGCTAATCAGAACCAACATGCCCCCGTCGGTCATTGCGCTAGCGAGTCCATCCCAGTCAATGTCCCAGCAATTGTCCGCAACGTTCCTGACCATGCTCACCGTACGCAACGGTCGGCCAGAATCGTGTGCCAAAGTTAGGAAATTCATGTACGTCGGGGTGAGCAAAATGAGCGGTTGCCCCTCCGGTAGGAACGCGTCGAGGACCTGTTCGAACAAGGTGACTAGGTCAGAGACTGGGCGGATATGGCTACGCTCCGGTTGCCAGCCCAAGTCACTGTAGTAGTCCGCAATGGCTTCCTGAAAGGATTTCAGCAGGGCTGGGGGCTGATACCCCAGGTCTCCTTCGAGAGCCCATTCGGAGAGAGCCTGACGAATTGCTGGTGCCGGTTGAAAGTCCATTTGCGCCACGAAACATGGCAGCTGAACTCCTGTTGACCATTTCAGGCTTTTCGTGGTTCGCATCTTGTCCGCCGTGGACATAGGCAACAGGTCTTTGAAATCAGGCAGCTCACTCATGAGCGCTAGTCTACTCATCTGAACATCGCATCTGAACAACAGCCGCACACGCAAAAAGGACAGTTCTGGTGGAACCCCATTGGGGTACCAGAACCGTCCTTTTGCTCGTAGACGTGAAGCCCTAAGCTTGTGCTTCAGCTTCCTCCATGATCTCCTCGACTGGATCATCCACGTCACCGGCCTTGACCTTCTTGAAGTGGCCCATACCCCACCACACGGAGGCGACGAACAGGACAATCATCACGATCAAGAACGGCAGTTCCCCGAACTGCATGATCAACGGAATGGCGGCGGCGGTGATCATACCGCCACCAAAGAACGGCACCATAGCCAAGGACTTGTAGCCGAAGGCTTCCAGCGCGGGAGACTTGTCCTCTGGGTCCGCGATACGCATCAGGATCAGGCCTGTCGCCGTGACGCCCATGGACTGGCCAAAGTCACCCACACCGCGTTCCAACCAGAACGAGGGCAGAATACGCGGGGTGAGCCACACCAACACGAAGGTAGAGAATGCCACACCGGCAACCGACAGAATCAGGAACGACTCCCAGTTCTGCGCAATGGCCGTCAGAGACAGCGTAGCCAACGCGGAGATGATCAGCAGGTCCAGTGCTAGGCCCTGGATGCGGAACATCATCTGCTGGTCCAATAAGAAGCCGTTTCCGGTCTTATCCAAGTACAGCTGGACAATCACGCCGCCAAGCATTGCCATCGGGAACAACGGCAGATATTCCATCAGCTGCAAATGCTCGCCCCAGAGAACAGATTCCAGCCACTGCAGCCCGGACAGGAGGAGCCAGCCGATAAGGATTGCCAACCCAACGACAGCTAGGTGCAATGACAGTGGCTCAATGGAGGACGGGCGGGAGGTCATCATCGCGGCCGGAACGTTCTCGTCCTTCTTGTACAGCCCGCGCTGTTCTTCCAGCGACATTTGCAGGCCGTTGTCCAAGCATTCGGCCTTGCCTTTTCTGACGGCCCAGTTGATCACAGCAACGCCGATGATGATGCCCGAGACCAAACCAACGGTGGCAAGGGCTAAAGCCAAGTCGGAGCCGCCTTCGAAGCCAAAGTCTTCGAAGACTTGCTTCATACCGGCTGCGGTACCGTGTCCACCTTCAAATGCGGCCTCAATGAGAGCGCCAGCAGCAGGGTGCAGGCCAAAAAGCGGAGCCAGCAACAACATGGTGAGCAAAATACCGATGATGTACTGCCCGGTTGCGTAAGCCATACCGATCGATAGCTGAGGTCCAGCAAGGCGGGCCACCTTACGCGGTGACATCACCTTTGAGCCGAGGAACAAGGCGGCGAACACGACTGAAATCAACAGGCCGGGCAGAACTTTCCAGACCTCGAGGATTTCCTCGGTGAACACGCCACCATCGGCAAGCCAAGGAAGATTCAGCGGCTCAGCAAGTCGACCCAGGATCTGCGGGCCGAGGGCCAGCGCCAAGAAGCCAGCCAGAATAGAGGAGGGGAGAAAGAGTTTCTGAACCCAACCAATCTTCACGCGCATCCACTTACCCAACAGCAACAAAGCGGTGAGTAAGATCAGCGCGAACCCGATTTGATTCGGTGTCATGGCTCATCCTTTCTAAGAAGAAAATCGAGGCGAGTAGGACTAGCCTACTGCAGAGCGAACGACTTAGACTGACCCACATGAGTGCCTCCACTGCTTTTTCCACCCCCGTGCCCAACCGGCGCCTGTTTGGTCCCGGCCCCTGCAACCCATACCCGGAAGCTCAGCTGGCTCTAGGGTTGCCTCTACTAGGCCATTTGGATCCTGAGTTCATCACCCGGATGGATGCCGTGTGTGACCAATTACGGAGGGTCTGGGGGACCGAGAACGCGCGCACCTTGCCACTGTCTGCTACTGGCTCGGCTGGCATGGAAGCAGCGTTCGTCAACACTGTGCACCCCGGCGATGTCGTCGTGGTCGCAGTTAACGGTCTCTTTGGTGAGCGGATGGTGGAAGTGGCCTCTCGACATGGGGCCGAAGTTGTTCGGGTCGATCACGACTACGGGCAACCTGTCGATGCGGAACGTGTCCTGTCCGCCCACCCGAACCCGCAGATGATTTGCGCGGTCCACGCGGAAACCTCCACCGGCGTTGTCTCCGATATTGCTGCCTTGGGCGCAGGCAAAGGGGATGCCTTGCTGCTTGCCGATTGCGTCACCTCCATCGGGGGTATGGAGATTAACCTTGATGAGTGGGGCGTGGACCTTGCTTATGCGGGCAGCCAGAAGTGTTTGGGCGTGCCACCAGGGCTTGCACCGTTTACCATCAACGACCGCGCCTTCGAACGTCGGGTTGAGAAGCCAGCCAACTGGTACCTAGATTTGGGTCTGCTGGGCGGTTACGCCGTGGGTGCTACCGGCGGGCAACGAACCTACCATCACACCGCTCCGACCGGCATGGTCATTGCACTGCAAGCCGGACTGGATCGCATTGAAGCCGAGGGGCTTGAGAAGGTCTACGCCCGGCACGCCGCAGCCGGAAAAATGCTCCAAGACGGGCTCGAAGAGATGGGGCTAGAGCTCTTTGCCGCTGAAGGGCACCGGCTCGCGCAGCTGACAACTGTCCGTGTTCCCGACGGTGTTGACGCGGCGGCCGTCCGCTCCTTCCTGCTCGATGAATACGACACCGAGATCGGCGCGGGGACAGGGGAGTACGCACAAAAGATCTGGCGTATCGGTTTGATGGGCCACAACGCCACGGAGGCGAACGTGACCTTTATTCTGGCGGCGTTGAAGCGAGCCATCGAGGTGGCAGGATAGATGCCCCTGATCGTCGATCATGTGCAACGGCGTGCCGAACTGGTGGAGGTGACGTGGCGGGTGATCGCTCAGTTCGGATTCGAACGAGCTACCATGCGCCAGATCTGCGCGGCGGCCGGTTACGCCAACGGGGCCCTCAAACCCTATTTCCCCACAAAAGAAGACCTGCTCGAAGCCACCTTTGAGTACGTGTTTGAACGAACCACCACGAGGATCCACGAAGAAGTGGGGGACTCCACGGGCCGAGAAGCGCTCGAAGCCTTCGCGGAACAAGTCTTACCACTAGATGAGCTGCGCCAGGACGAGGCCCGCGTGGTCATTCCCTTTTGGCAAAGAGCCTTACACAACGAGGAAGAACAAGCAGTCAACCGAGAGAAGATGAGTAGCTGGCAGAAGATGCTGCACGGCTGGTTCATGGACGAAGGACTGGCAGAAGAGACAGCAGTTAGCGCCGGACACACCTTCTTGACGTTCCTTTTGGGAACCCAAGTGACCACGGCTTTGAACCAAGAAGGGACCGAGGAACAAACCCTCCGAGAGCATACGCGGTTCATGCTGGATGTACTTCTGCGCACAGGTAAAGCCTAAGTAACGAGCAGGGTCCTCTTTTTTTACGCTTATATGTCTCCAGTTGGAGAAAATAGCTGACATTGGTTGAAAACCTCATTAGACTATCCGGACACGGTGATTTATCTCACGCCGTGATTCTGGTTGCAGAAGAGGTGGCTGATGTACCAAGAACAGACTGTGGACAACTTCGCTCAGTGGCGACAGTTGGTCTCGAATGCTTTTGTGCCGTTGGAAACCACAACGGATATCCACGATCAATTCAGGGCGACGATCGCCGGTCAACAATTCAATGAGATCGCGTTGCTGAAGGTTCAGGCGCCCCAACACAGCGTTATGCGGACCCAGGACCAGATCGATCGTGAGGACAAGAGCTACTACAAACTGAATCTGCAATTGGCAGGACAAGGGTTCTTGGCTCAATACGGTCGTTCGGCAACCCTACGTCCAGGAGACTTGGCTCTGTACGACACAGGGGAGCCATATACTCTCGAATTCGATGAAGATTTCAGCACGCTGGTGTTGATGTTCCCCAAGGATGGATTGGGTATCCCCGCGGCAGACATCAAGCAGCTGGCCGCGGTGCGGTTGGCCGGGGAGCAGCGCTTGGCTCGTGCTATCAGCCCCTTCGTTGCTGAGCTCGGCCAACAGCTGCCGGAGTTGAGTTCACCCCTTGGCGCTCGCTTGGCTCAGAACGTAGTCGACTTGATGACGACGTTCCTTGCTGACGAGTTGTATCAGGGGCACGCCCCGGTGGACGAGCAGACAAAATTGCTGGCTGAAGTTCGTGACTTCATTGACCAGCAGCTGCCCAACCCCGAATTGTCGCCGGCGGTGATTGCCGCGGCCCATTTCATGTCCGTCCGCAGCCTGCACAAACTGTTCTCGGAGACCGGTTCTACCGTCTCGGAATGGATTCGGAGCCGCCGGTTGGAGCGGTGTCGTCAAGATCTGGCTGACCCGTTGTTGGCACATCTTCCGGTCGGGGCTATTGGGGCCCGCTGGGGCCTGAGCGACGCGGCTCATTTCTCCCGGAGCTTCCGTTCGGCATACAACTGCTCACCCTCGGCCTATCGTGCTACCGGGGTCACCACTGCGGCTTAGCAGCAGCCCCAACGTATAGAGAAACGGCGCTACAGATTGCGCTTCAGGGCCACTCTGGCATCGTCAAGAGCGGCCCTGATCTCTTTCTTGTCCGCCTCGATATGCGCGCACCGATTCACGCTCTCGCTGAGCCGGTCAAGATGGACTTGGATCTCTGCTTCGTGACGTTTGGAGCGATCCGCCCACGCAATATCTCGCAGCATGTTGGCTAAGCGGCGCAGCACCACAGGATCCGCCTCGGAGTAGACCCGCAACTGGGTCAGACCGGTGTCGAGCAAATCGGCGAAAGTGTGTTGGTTGACCAACAGGCGGGGTTGACCTGTCTCATCCCGGAACAGGCGCGGACCGGTGACCCGGTTGGAGGCAACGCCAAGCAGGCTGCCGATATGAACCATCGCGTCTTGTGCTGTCGTCGGGTCGTTGACACCGGGGGAGAGCGCCTTGCAGGCAATGTCGGAGAGCTGACGTAAACCAAACTCGGGCTGGTTGAGCACACTGCGCTCCGAATTGACCGTGGTCGCGTCAAGAAACGCGCTCTTGAGCCGCTCGTGCTGTTCGCCGCTGATTCCGGAGCTGCCCGGCCCGGGCCAGATGGAGATATGTGGTGCTCCTTCAATGACCGAGTCACCCACTTTGGCGTCGAAGCGGATCATGGTGTTGGTCTCTTCGGCGGCGCGCAGCAGCGCTTGCGTGTCAACGGCTGCCAAGAACCCTGATTTTCGGCTGCGAAGTCGGAGAATTCTCTCGTTCGGTTCGTCCGGTATCGGCTGGAAGTCGGTGGTGTATTCCGGGTAGATCTGCTCAATCTGGCGCGCAGTTTCGGCCCGGACGTTCTTCATCACCATTTCTACGCGAATCTCTCGAGCCAAGTGGGCAAGAAATAGCACGAGCGCGAAGACCGAAGCCAACGCCAAAATAATGGCGAATGTCACGGAAAGATGGGGCACGAACTCGGGCCCGGACTCATCTTCGGTCCGAACGGCAGTCAGCACGAAAAGTGAATAGGTGAAGGAGCCCAGGAAGACGGCCAAGGTGACATGGACGAAGCGGTCTGCGGTGAAGTTGCGCAGCAGTCTCGGTGAGAACTGGCTGGAGGCCAATTGCAGAGTCACCACGGTCAACGAAAAAGTCAGTGAGGTGACAGTCATGAGAGAGCCAGAGATGGTGGTCAACACGTCTCGAGCCGCGTCCGGGCCACCGGAGAAGACCCACGGCCACCGGGGATTATCTGTTGCCGAGGCATAGGATGCTCGGTCCAGCTCCGGTAAGCTCAAACCAAGAACGACGGCCAGTAGCAGAGCGATCAGGGGAACTGGCCAGAGCTCGGTTCTGATGGAGTCTTTGACCCGGTACAGATATTCACGCATGAACAGCAGTCTACGGGGTTGAGTAATCCCGGCAGCGAGGACAGAGATGAAGAACACGCCCTTCGCCGGTAGGACATGGGCCTACCAGCGTGCCCGGGAACTACTGTCAGAACATTTTCGACGCCAACCAAGCCGATCTTCAGGCCGGAGCGAACCGGTGCGGTTGCAGGCTGCCGACTTTTCCCCAGCGGTGTTGGACCCGAGGGTCTCCGGCAACACTGCCGACAGGATGCAGCAGGAAGAGTCCCTACCAGGCGGCATCTTGCCAGCGGGTTTTCAGCTGATTGATCTCAACCCGGCCGGTGACTTAGAGGTTGTCGGTGAACTGAACTATTGGTCAACGCTGCAGAGCTTCCGTGCAGAATACGGCAAGAACGTGGTGGCCGTTTTGGAACCACTGCAGGAAGAGCACGGCCTCTCCGTGCGGGTTTCTCTCCTGAGCGGGGAACGCTACCACCACATCGGCTTTCTACCCGCCGCGGTGGCCCCGCAATACTACGCCGTGCTGGACCGGCTCACACGGAACCGTCAGATCGGTCTGTGCCCGGCCCGGATTTGGTGGCCGGAAGGCGAAGCAGAATCCATCATGCAGGTGTACTTGCGGCTTGCTCCGGCCGATCAGGTGCTACCGGAAGCCTCCCCGGAGGGACCGTACTTCAACATCACCGGGTACACGCCGGTGGTAGTCACTAAAGAAGAAGAGCATCAACAGGCACTGGACTTTTTCGGCCCCCAAGAACGGATCTGGTTCCATTTGGGTTTCGCCGCGATCAAGACCGGCAAGTATGCCGGAGAACGAGCCGTGCAGGTCCGTATCGAAGACCATATCGTCGGCGAGCTCACCCATCTGATGGGGCAACGGTACGGAGCCCTGGTGGAAACCGGGATTGGACGCGGCCAGCGGGTCATCTGTCAGGGTTCGATCCGCGACGAAGGTGAACGTGGTCTCCAAGTGGAATTGCTGCTGCCTTCCCAAGACGCGCTCCGTGCCGGGGTTAGCTATGATAAGAAAGACTAAATTGCAGAGAGGGAGCCGCACTCTTTATGGCTGAGGAGCAACCGAAACAACGTCGATCCGGCAGTGACCGGAATCAACGTTTCGGTGACAAGAAGAACGACTCGAAGCGCGACTGGCGCGGGCGAGGCCACCATCGAACCGACTCGGAGGAATCTTCCGCGCGTTCTGATCGGCGCGAGCGATGGGATAGAAAACCCCGGCAGCATCGGGCCGAGCGCGGCGAGCAGGAAGAACGTGGCACCGGCCGGGGCGAGTTCCGGGGGCAACGCGGTGAGCGTCGAGGCCAACGTTCCAAAGACCAATTCGGGCGCAACCGTCGGGACCAAGAAGCCCGCATTCGGCAGCGTGGCGACCAGCGCAGCGCCAACCGTGAAGACCGTGGCCGTTCTCCCGACATCGATCCCGACGTCACCGGAAAAGAGCTCAACAAGGTTGTCCTGAAACAAATCTCCGGCATGGACGATCGCAACCGCAGCTGGGTGTCCAAACACCTAGTGATGGCCGGACGATTGCTGGCCACGGACCCAGAACTGGCGTTCGAGCATGCGCTCGCGGCTTCCCGGCGCGGGGGCCGTCACGCTGTGGTGCGTGAGGCAGTCGGTTTGACCGCCTACGCAGCAGGTCACTACCACGACGCACTCCGGGAGTTTCGCACGTACCGCCGCATCAGCGGAGACCAGTCCCATCTGCCGTTGATGGCCGCCAGTGAAGCCGCCCTAGGCCGGCCAGAAAAAGCGATCGAGCTCGCCGAAAGCATTGAAGCTGAAAAGCTCGAAGTAGAACAAAAAGTCGACATGGCGATCATCATCTCTGGGGTATACGCGGACATGAAGGAATATGAGAAGGCCAAGACTGTTCTCGAACTACCCCAGCTGAACTTGGGCCGGGCCTACAGTTTCAGCCCCCGACTCTTCCGCGCCTACGGCGAAGCCTTGACGGATTTGGGGCAGCTGGACGAAGCACAAACCTGGTTCAACCAGGCGACTGTGGCGGACGCCGCCCTCGGAACCGGTGACTTCGCACCCCCTGAAATCATCGACCTCGGTGAAGACCTTGAGGAAGAAGAACCCAAGCCGCGGGTCAAAGACGTGCTAGATCCGGCGACCACCGAGCAGCAGGGCAACCAAGATACCGCAGCAGAGCAAGCGCCAGCCACAGACGGAGAGTGACGGTGAGCGAGGAACTCATCTTCGGAAAATATGACGGGTTGCTGTGCGATCTTGACGGGGTCGTCTACGCCGGCCCGGACGCCATCGAAGGGGCGCCAGAAGCACTGCAAGAGCTGGCTGGCCGGGGCGTGAAAATCGGTTATGTCACCAACAACGCCTCCCGGTCAAACCTCGTCGTCGCGGAGCATCTACGCTCCCTCGGCGCCCCGGCGCCGGACCATACCGTCTTCGGGTCGGTGCAAGCAGCCGTCGCCCTCTTACAGCAACACGTGCCCGCACCCGCATCCGTATTGGCCACCGGATCTGAGTACCTGGCAGACAGCCTAGTGGCAGCCGGCTATCGGATCAGCGCCGACCACCATGACCGGCCCGACGCCGTCGTTCAAGGTTTCAACCCGGCCCTGGCGTGGCCAGATCTTGCTCACGCCAGCTACGCGATTGCCGCGGGCTCTTTCTGGGTCGCAACCAATATGGACACCACGATCCCAACTGCCGAAGGCATCGCTCCAGGGAACGGAACGTTTGTGCAGGCGGTAGCCACAGCTACCGGCAAAACCCCGATCGTTGCAGGCAAACCGGAACCTCATCTTTTCCGCGTTGCGTCCGAACAGCTGCAGCTGCGCCGTCCGTTGGTGATCGGTGATCGACTGGACACGGACATTCTGGGCGGCAACCGGGCTGGCTACGACACCGCGTTGGTCCTGACAGGGATTAACACCCGCGCCCAAGCTCAAGAGGCTCCTGCTGAATTGGTGCCAACCATGATCGTGGAATCACTGCGGGAGCTGCTATGAATCCGGAAGAGCCGGGCCAGGATCTGAACCTAGCTGAGCTGCAAGAAACGCTGAACAAGCTGCGGCTGCAGCTGGATCAGACCATCCAAGCGGACGAGCAGGATGCTGCCGCCGTGGATGAGCTGCTGGGTCTGGATCGGCAGCTGAACGAGCATCCGCAGAGCCTGTGGTAGCCATGTCAGGTCCGGGAAGACAAACGCAACGGCTGGACCAGCACCTTGTTCACATGGGGGTGGTTCCCTCACGAACGAAAGCCGCGACACTGATTCAGACTGGCTCGGTTCTTGTTAATGGATCGGTTCAAACGAAGCCGGCCCACAAAGTGGCCGAAACTGATGCAGTCGAGGTACGAGACGGCGGGGATAAATACGTTTCCCGCGCCGGACATAAACTTGCCGGGGCGTTAGCCAGATTCCCGGACATTAACGTACACGGGAAAATGTGTTTGGACGCCGGGGCGAGCACCGGCGGATTCACCCAGGTGCTCTTAGAAGCCGGTGCTGCAGGCGTGTATGCCGTAGATGTAGGGCACGGACAATTAGTCCAACAGTTGCGGGACGATGACCGTGTCCACGTGTATGAAAAACTCAATATCCGTGACATTCACACCATCTTGGACCCTGAATCGGTGCCACTGATCGTTTCTGATCTGTCCTTTATTTCGTTGACGTTAGTCATCCCCGCACTGTCGGCGGTCGCGGCACCCGGAGCAGACCTCTTGCTCATGGTGAAACCGCAATTTGAGGTTGGCAAATCGAATGTCGGCAAGGCAGGGGTGGTCACGGACCCCCGCTTGCGCAGGGACGCAGTGACACGGGTCGTGGACTGCGCAGCTGAACACCAGCTGTGTCTACAAGGCGTCGACCGCAGCAGCCTGCCGGGACAGGATGGGAATGTCGAGTTCTTTTGCTGGTTCACTTCAGGAGCCAGGGAATCCACACCACAGCAGGACAGTTCGACACTGTTGGCGGCGGTTGACTACGCCTAACCAGCGAAACGAGAAGTTCGGTAGGCTGAGACGAGCAGAAACATCGACCGGGATATGTGAATCAGCTTGATTATCAAAAAACGCAGACGCCTGAGCCCGCCGGCTCCCGAAGGGGAGAAGTCGAAGCGGCGGCGAATCTTGTTGCTGGCCCACACAGGCCGTTCAGACGCGATCGAGGCAGCCATCCAAACCTGCCACCAGCTGCTCAATTCTGATCTGATCCCGGTGATGCTGCGACGGGATATGGAGCAGATCGAGAAGCATTCGCACCGACACCAGTCCCAACTGGGGATTCTCTCCAATGTCGAGATTTTGGGTATCAACACTGAACTGCCGGACATCATGCTCTGCATGGTTCTGGGCGGTGACGGATCAGTGTTGCGTGCAGCCGAATTCGTCCACGGCTACGACATCCCGATTCTGGCCGTGAATCTGGGGCACGTCGGGTTCTTGGCTGAAAGCGAGCGTTCGGATCAGCAAGAAACTGTCCAACGGGTCGTAGAAGACTCATACACCGTCGAAGAACGGATGAGTATTGACGTCAAGGTCTGGCACAACAACGAGTTGATTGCTCAAACTTGGGCGCTGAATGAAGCCAGTGTGGAAAAGATCAATCGTGAACGCATGCTGGAAGCGGTGATCGAAGTTGATGCCCGTCCCATCTCAACGTTCGGTTGTGATGGTGTCGTGCTCGCAACCCCAACTGGATCAACTGCTTACGCGTTTTCTGCCGGAGGGCCCGTGGTGTGGCCAGAAGTTGATGCCCTGTTGTTGGTGCCGATTAGCGCCCACGCGTTGTTCGCCCGGCCCATGGTGATCGCTCCGACCTCGGTCATGGCGGTGGAGATTCTGTCCCGCACTGAAAGCGGTGGGGTCCTTTGGTGTGATGGCCGCCGGATGGTTGAACTACCACCGGGCGCTCGCGTTGAAGCAACCCGTTCCCCGCAACCGGTGAAGTTGGCCCGTGTCAATCGGACTCCTTTCGCTGAACGGTTGGTGCGCAAGTTCGAACTTCCAACAACCGGGTGGCGTGGGCCTGCCAAGACCGAGCAGCAGCATGGACCAACGGAGCTGGAGCATCAGCGACGTGCATCCGGGGCTGTCACGGAGGCACTGAAGATCGTCGAACCGCGCAACATCACTGCTGCACCCCCGGTTACTGGACGGCTTAACATCAACCCGGCTGATCTGCGGTTCCACCGGAATCGTAAGAAAAACGACGATAAGCAAACCGACCAGGACACTGATCAGAAGTAGAAGGCGGTGCGGCACTCGTGATTGAAGAAATCAACATCCAACAACTCGGGGTCATTGAGTCTGCCACACTGCCGTTGTCCGAAGGCTTCACGGTAGTCACTGGGGAGACTGGTGCGGGTAAGACTATGGTCGTCACCGCCCTCGGTTTGTTGCTAGGCCAACGTGCGGACTCGGGTGCGGTGCGCCACGGAGAAAACTCCGCCAGCGTCGACACCCGCTATGTTTTACCGAAGATCACTGACCGGCTAGCTCAACTGCTTGAGGAGCAGGACGCAGTCTTAGAAGAGCATGACGGCGGGGCAGATCTGCTGGTCTCCCGGACCGTCTATGTCAACGGTCGTTCCCGAGCCACCGTCGGTGGTCGGCAAGCTCCGGCCGGGATTCTGCAAGAAATCGGGCGCGAGCTTGTCGCCGTGCACGGTCAAACCGACCAGCTTCGTCTAACCAGCGCTCAAGCCCAGCGCGAAGCGCTAGACCAGTTCGCCGGAGCAAAGCTCCGTGACAAACTCGAAACGTATCAAGAACAATTCGAACAGTGGCGGCACAGCGCCCAGATACTGGCCGAACTGACATCCAATGTGCGTGAACGCACCCTTGAGGCTGACGGCCTGCGCCAAGCTCTAGCCGACATCGACGAGGTTCAGCCGCTCAGCGGGGAGGACGAGGAACTCAAAGCGACCCTGCGTCGACTCGAAAACGTCGAAGGGTTGCGCAGCGCGGCAGCGATCGCACAAATGGCCCTGATCGGCGGCGACGACGCCGGAGTTGAATCCCCGAGCGTGGCTAGCCTGATACAGCATGCCGAAAGCGAGCTCGGCGCCGTCAGCGACGAAGACGAACAGCTTCAGCAGTTGGCTCAACGACTGCAGGAATTGAGCATCCTGAGCTCCGACCTAGGGTCTGAACTGGGAGCCTACTTGTCCAGCTTGGACATGGACGATCTGGAGTCACTGGGTGCGGTGCACGAAAGGATCGCCGAACTGAACCGGATCACTCGAAAATACGGTGAACACGGCAACAGCACCTTGGACGACATTATTGCTTGGGCGGATCAGGCCCGGACACGTCTTGCAGATCTAGACGTGTCCGACGAGCGCATCGAACAGCTTCAGGCAGAAACCCAGCGTCTTGATGATGCCGTGAATGAATCCGCGCAGGAACTCTCAGCGATTCGGACCCGAGCCGCGGCTGAATTAGCAGATGCAGTAAGTAAGGAGCTGCAAGCCCTGTCGATGCCGGACGCACGACTCGTGGTGGACGTTACCCCGGCTCAGGAGCGGACCCGCTACGGACAGGATGAAATCACCATCCAGTTACAACCGCACTCTGGGGCCGGACCGCGTCCACTCGCGAAAGGCGCCTCCGGTGGGGAGCTTTCTCGCGTCATGCTCGCGATCGAAGTTGTGTTGGCGACCAAGAACCCGGTTCCCACCATGATTTTCGATGAGGTTGACGCTGGGGTCGGTGGACAAGCAGCCGTAGAAATCGGCCGTCGACTCGCAAAACTGGCCCAACACACCCAGGTCATCGTGGTCACGCACTTGCCGCAGGTGGCAGCCTTCGCGGATCACCACATCCGCGTCCTGAAAGCCACCGACACCCAAGCGGCTGTGACCAGTAGCGATGTGGGCCCCTTGAACGCCGAAGAGCGGGTCCTCGAACTCGCACGGATGCTTTCCGGGCACCAAGATTCCTCTTCTGCCCAAGAGCACGCCCGCGAACTATTGGCATCCTCCCACACCTAGCCATCCTCACTAGCTGCAAAAATTCCGAGGTCTTCCCCATGCATTTTGATCCCCAGACAGTCCGCGATGAGATCCACGACGTGCCCGTGCACAGCACCGAAACAGTCTTTACGGGGGCGGTCTGGGATGTGCACGCCGATGAGTTCGACTACACCAGCGAAGCGGGCACCCAAAAACTGCGCCGCGAATATGTGCGCCACACCGGTTCGGTGGCCATCGCGGCGGTGAACGAGAACAACGAGCTGTTGCTCATCCAGCAGTACCGCCACCCGGTAGGGCAGAAGCTGTGGGAAATTCCGGCAGGCCTACTCGACCATGAGGGTGAAGACATGCTCCAAGCGGCCCAGCGTGAGCTCGCCGAGGAATCAGACCTTGTAGCCGACACCTGGCACATCCTCATCGACTGCTACACCTCACCTGGCGGACAAACCGAGTCCTGCCGCATCTACTTGGCCACCGACCTGAAAAAAGTACCGGAGGAGCAACGGCACGATCGGGAAGGTGAAGAAATCGATATGCAAACAGCCTGGATCGAGCTGGCTCAAGCAGAAGAACTCGTCTACGCCGGAAAGCTCCACAACCCCTTTACCGTCATGTCGGTTCTGGCGCTCAACGGGCGGGCTCGAGAACTCGCCCGCCCCGCCGATGCTCCATGGCTGCCACAGCGGCAGGACAGCTGACGGTTGGCTATGAAGACCGAAACACACGCATTGCCGCCACCGGCTCAAGCTTATTTCACTCACCTGCAGATCGAACGCGGGCTCAGCGCCAACACCATGAGTGCTTATCGGCGGGACATTGGGCGCTACCTCAACTTCTTGGCACAGCAGAACCGCGACCTGACTGAATCCCGGCCCCAAGATATCCGTGAATTCCTAGTCACGCTCACCGATCCGCCCATCGACCAAGACACCGGTGAGAAACCAAAGCCGTTGTCGGCCCGGACCGCAGCAAGAGTGATTATCGCGGTACGTGGTTTGCACAAGTTCCTCGCGCTAGAAGGACTGACACCCACCGACCCCGCAGCAGGAATCAAACCCCCAACGCATCCAGAGTCCCTACCAAAAGCCTTGACCGTCGAACAGGTCCAGCAGCTACTGGCCGCAATGCCGGAACAGAGCCCGCGCCAGCTGCGCGATAAGGCCCTGCTCGAGTTCCTCTATTCCACCGGAGCCCGGATCACCGAAGTCATAGACTTGGACGTGGACGATCTTCACCTCGATCCAGAACCAGAGCAACCCGCAGTGGTGCTCGTCCGAGGTAAGGGCGGCAAAGACCGGTTGGTGCCCATCGGTAGCTACGCACAGAAAGCAATCCAAGCCTATTTGGTGCGCGGCCGTGCAGCGCTCGCGGCTGGGGGAGTGGGCAACCCAGCCGTCTTCCTCAACGCCCGTGGCGGCCGACTTTCCCGTCAATCGGCCTGGCAGATCTTGAAAGACGCGGCGGCCGCAGCCGAACTCGATGTGCCGGTATCACCGCACACTCTGCGCCACTGCTTCGCCACCCACCTGCTTCAAGGTGGCGCTGATGTTCGGGTCGTCCAAGAGCTGCTGGGGCACTCCTCTGTGACCACGACTCAGGTCTACACCAAGGTCACCCCTGATAAGCTCCAAGAGGTCTTCCGAACTTCACATCCACGGGCCCTACATTCAGCTTGATCCTTAACTTGAAGGCTCGCCGGGGGTGGACGGCAATTCCCACAAAATAGGTTCCAGCAGTCATAAAGTGGAACCAGTAAACGTAATTTCATCAACGCCAGTAGGGAGCGGAATCGGTGAATCCGAAGGATAACGCAGAACTGTTCCCCGTTAAACCGGGGATGCAATTGGGCCCAACCGGTCGGCCGTTGCGAGACTTCCCTGAGCCGCAACCCCTGAGCACCCACGGGCCAGCCCGCATCATCGCGATGGTCAACCAAAAAGGCGGCGTCGGAAAAACAACGTCAACCATCAACTTGGGCGCCGCGCTTGCCGAATACGGACGCAAGGTCCTCATGGTTGACTTCGACCCACAAGGTGCCCTCTCTGCCGGTTTGGGAGTGAGCTCCCACGAGCTTGATACGACCGTGTACAACGTCATGATGGAACGCAATGTGCACGCGCGCGATGCGATCGTGCCCACGAACGTGGAAGACGTTGACTTGCTCCCCGCCAACATTGACTTATCTGCTGCCGAAGTTCAGCTTGTCAACGAGGTCGCCCGGGAACAGGTCCTCGCGCGCGCTTTGCGTGACGTGGCCGATGACTACGACGTCATTCTGATTGACTGCCAGCCTTCCCTAGGCCTGTTGACGGTCAACGCGTTGACCGCAGCTCACGGGGTTATCATTCCGCTGATCGCAGAGTTCTTCGCGCTACGCGCCGTCGCACTGCTGGTGGAGACCATTGAAAAAGTCCAAGACCGGCTCAACCCGGACCTGAACATCGACGGCGTGCTAGCCACCATGTACGATGCTCGGACGTTGCACTCCCGCGAAGTCGTGACCCGACTCGTGGAAGCATTCGGGGACAAGGTCTTCGAGACGGTGATCCGCCGCACCATTCGTTTCGCCGATGCCACCGTCGCAGCGGAACCGATTACCTCGTACGCCTCCAATCACCAAGGGGCCGACGCCTACCGCCAATTGGCCCGAGAACTGATCGCCCGTGGCGGAGCCCCGTAACGAGCAACGCCGGGAATCTGATGCGGGCTTCCACCTGCAGCTGAGCAACTTCAACGGCCCGTTCGATCTGCTGTTGACCCTGATCGGCAATCACAAACTAGATATCACAGAGGTTGCCCTAGCCCAGGTGACCGATGAGTTCTTGGCCTACTTGCGTCAGCGCCTTGCTGACAACACCCAAGAAGCCCTTGATGAGGCGAGCGAATTTCTGGTGGTCGCGGCCACCTTGCTGGACCTGAAAGCGGCCCGACTGTTACCGGCTGGTGAAGTGGAAGATGCAGAAGACATCGCCGCCCTAGAGGCACGTGACCTGCTGTTTGCCCGGCTGCTGCAATACAAGGCCTTCAAAGAACTGGCCCAACATCTGGCAGGATTGGTGGGGCAAAGCCAGAACTATGTGGCCCGCAGTGTCCCCCTCGACCCGCCCTTTGACGCGGTCTTGCCCGAACTCATCGTCAATACGACCCCGGAGCAACTCGCGGCGATTGCAAGAAGTGTCTTCGAACGGGAATCGGCGCCACCGCCACAGGTCGGGGTAGATCACCTGCACCACCCGAAAGTGTCGGTGCCAGAACGAGCCGAGCTCATGATGGCACACCTAAAAGAACATGGGAGGGCGACCTTTTCCGAACTCTGCCCCCGCGGCGGAGATGATTGGCAAGAGTACGTCGCCACCGTGGTGGCAAGTTTCCTCGCACTGTTGGAACTCTTCAGAGACCGCCACATCGATTTGCACCAGGAAGACAGTGGTACGGAACTAACTGTGAGTCTGCTAGTTGAGGAAGAATCATCATGAGCGAGTCCACGAATTTGCCGCGACTTTTAGAAGCCATCATGATGGTCACCGATGAGCCATTAAGCGACGCTGACTTGGCCGAAGTTCTTGGACATCCGCGCGAGGACATTGAGTCGGCCTTGAAGCAGCTTGCCCACGAGTTCGCATCCGCACACGACGGGCAAGGGCGCGGATTTGTGCTGCGAAAGACCGGGGCCGGCTGGCGAATTTACTCTCACCCAGATTTTGCTGCCGACATTGCAACCTTCCTCACCCACGGTCAATCCGCACGCTTGTCGCAGGCTGCCTTGGAGACGCTGGCGGTGGTGGCGTATCGGCAACCGATCTCACGGTCCCAGATCGCCGCGATTCGTGGTGTGAGTGTTGACTCAGTCGTTAAAACCCTCCAAAGCCGCGGTTTAGTGGAAGAATATGGTCAGGACGAGCACACTCAGGCGACCCTGTATCAAACGACGTCCAGTTTTCTTGAGACAATGGGGATAACTTCGTTGTCCGAGCTGCCGCAACTGTCTGAACACTTGCCGGGTGTGGAAACCTTGGCCGAGGTGTTGGACACCGAGCAGAATCCGGACGTGTTCTAATCCGCCGCGTTGTCCCCGTCCACACACAGACCTTGTTATTCAGGAGAGACCATCCATGAGCTCACAGCATTCTCGCGGTTCCGGCCGTGGCAAAGGCCGCGCACGCGGACCTGCAGCTGGCGGAAAGGGCAAAGCCCGCAGCGGCCGGCAGCAGGGGAGCAAACAGGGCCCCTTTGAGAAAGAGCGGTTCGGACAGAATTTGGGTCCGCGCCGCCAGCACCAAACCCCACCGCGTGGACAGCAAGCTGAAGAAGTGTTCCACGAGGTCCATGATCCGGAAGGCGTTCGACTCCAGAAAGTCTTGGCTTCGGCCGGTGTTGCGTCCCGTCGAGTCTGCGAAGAACTCATCGCAGAAGGACGGGTTGAGGTCGACGGCAAAATTGTGGTTGAACCCGGCGTCCGCGTCAATCCAGAAACGGCCACCATCCATGTGGATGGCATGCGTGTTCAGCTGAACCGCCAATTGCGCTACTACGCCTTCAACAAGCCTCGTGGAGTGGTGTCGACCATGGACGACCCGGAAGGCCGCCCCTGCATCACGGACTACCTGAAAAACAAGCACGAGCGGCTCTTTCACGTCGGTCGACTCGACACGAACACCGAAGGGTTGTTGCTGCTGACCAATGATGGTGAGCTAGCTAATCGACTCACCCATCCAAAATGGGAAGTGCCCAAAAAGTACTTGGTCCAAGTTCCTGGGCCCCTGCCCCGTGGTGTGGGCGCGCAGATGCGGGCAGGTATTGAATTAGAAGACGGGATTTCCCGGGTCGATTCCTTCAAAGTTGTTGACTCAACACCGGGCTACGTTCTCATTGAAGTTGTCCTGCACTCGGGGAAAAACCGGATTGTGCGGCGCATGTTCTCGGCCGTCGGACATCCGGTGCGCCGACTCGTTCGGCTGCAAATGGGTTCGATCCGACTGGGCGATCAGAAGCAGGGCACCGTACGCCCGCTTTCCCAGCATGAAATCGGCCATCTCCTCGCCGAGGTGGGGATGTGATGGCCAAGCATACGGCCGATAGTTTGGGTGGTGCTGTCCTGATCCGGGGTACCGGACTGTTGGGAACCAGTATCGGACTGGGCCTGTCCAAAGCCGGCGCCCAAGTGTATCTTTCCGATCCATCCCCGTCAGCACAGGCAGTCGCAGTGGACATTGGCGCAGGCGCCCCGCTGGGTGAGGCCACCACCGATCCCGCCGTGGTGGTGATCGCGGCCCCACCTGATGTGTGCGCGGCAGAAATCGCTGATGCGCTACAACGCTACCCGAACGCAGTCGTGCTCGATATCGCGTCCATCAAGGTCGCCTTGTTGGAGGATCTGCAAAAACGGGTTGCTGCCGGCGAACTGACCGCCGAACAACTGAGTCGCTACATTGGCTGCCACCCCATGGCCGGGCGAGAACGCTCCGGTCCGGTCGCAGCGCGTGGCGAGCTGTTCACCTCCATGCCATGGGTCATTTGCCGCCGGGCGGACGTCCAGGAAGCAGCCGTCAATGCCGCATTGGAAATTGCCCATACCCTGGGGGCCTCCGTATCTTACATGGACACGGCCGAC
The DNA here is from genome assembly GCF_042434215.1 of Micrococcoides hystricis. Lineage (NCBI taxonomy): Bacteria > Bacillati > Actinomycetota > Actinomycetes > Micrococcales > Micrococcaceae > Micrococcoides > Micrococcoides hystricis. The sequence goes on from NZ_JBHLUB010000001.1 coordinate 23,775, forward strand.
CACGATGCCTCGGTGGCCCTCATCTCACACTTGCCACAAATCGCGGCTTCACTTGTTGCCTCCCGGTTGCAAGACACCCGCCCAGAGTCCCTCGCCCTTGCCGGCAACGGTCTGCGTGATGTCACTCGTATTGCCGCGTCCGATCCGTCGCTCTGGGTGCAAATCCTGTCCGGAAACGCGCCCCGCATCGTGGAAATACTCTACGGCGTCCGCGAAGATTTGAACCGGTTGATTAACACCATGGAAAACCCCACCGGACCGGGTGCCCGGTTGGATATTGCCCAGCTGATGAGCGAAGGCAACACCGGTCACGCCCGCATCCCGGGTAAGCATGGTGCACCACCGCAAGCCTTCACCAAGGTCACGGTCATCGTGGACGATACCCCCGGTCAGATCGCCGCCCTCTTGGCTGACATCGGTCGCATCGGGATCAACGTTGAGGACCTGCGGATGGAACACTCCGCCGGACACCAAGTCGGTATGGTGGAAGTGGCCGTGGTCCCAGGCGTGCGGGACACACTGATCGAATCATTGACCGAAATTGGCTGGAAGGTAGTTCAATAATGACCGAAGAAAACCTCGCTGAACACCTTGTGATTGCCATTGACGGGCCATCCGGCTCCGGCAAGTCATCCGTATCGAAAGCAGTGGCCCGCGCATTAGACGCTGCATACTTGGATACCGGTGCGATGTACCGCGCCGTAGCGTGGCTGTGCTTAGACCAAGAATTGGACACTGCCAATGAAGAGGCCGTGCTGGAGGGACTGCGGGACGCTGAATTCAGCATCTCTACCGACCCGGATGACGAAGCCGTGGAGGTCAATTCAAATCTGATCACGGAGGCAATCCGTTCCACCGAGGTCACCTCGGTCGTCTCGGAGATCGCCGCCCACTTGCAAGTACGCGCCTTTTTGGTCCAGGCGCAGCAGGAAATCATCGCCGAACATCCGGCCATCGTGGTCGAAGGCCGGGACATCACCACCGTGGTAGCACCAGATGCGCCAGTCCGAATCTTGCTGACCGCAGACGAAGCAACCAGAATGTCCCGCCGCGGACTGCAGATCGTGGAGCAGACAGACCAGTTACCTGATCAGGAACTGCTGCGGGAACAGGTCAAAGACCGGGACGCCAAAGATGCCCAAGTGAATGAATTCATGGTGGCAGCGGACGGGGTCGTCACGGTCGATTCCACGGATCTAAATTTCGAAGAAACCGTTGAGGCGGTTCTTGCGGTCGTCAACGAGCAGCTGAGTAATTCAGCGCAGCGTGTGGAACTTGAAGACGAATCCGATCACAAGCGCGCACAGATTCTGCGTGAGCATCTCGGGGATTACGAGCTCGAACCAGAAGACGAAGTGCTGCTGGCCGACTGGGAAGATGACCTAGAACTCGTGCCGGAGAAGATCCCTCCCGTCCTAGCGGTTGTGGGCCGGCCGAACGTGGGTAAGTCCACGCTGGTAAACCGCATCTTGGGGCGACGGGAAGCCGTGGTCGAAGATGTTCCCGGCGTGACTCGTGACCGAGTCAGCTACCCGGCCGAATGGAATGGTCGAGAATTCACCATGGTCGACACCGGTGGCTGGGAGCAGGATGCCAAAGGCATCCATCGCAGGGTCGCCGAGCAGGCTGAGATGGCGGTGGACGTCGCAGACGCTGTGCTCTTCGTGGTCGATGCAACCGTTGGTGCTACCGCAACCGATGAAGCGGTGGTGCGGATGCTGCGCCGCAAGAAAAAGCCGATCATCTTGGCTGCCAACAAGATCGACGACTTTCATCAAGAACCGGAAGCTGCCGCCCTGTGGGGCCTCGGATTGGGGACACCGTATCCGGTGTCCGCGATTCACGGCCGGGGCACCGCAGATCTACTTGATGCCGTCATGGAAGAACTGCCCGAACAATCAGCCTACGGTGGTTTGGTGCCGACCGGTGGTCCCCGCCGGGTGGCCTTGATCGGGCGCCCGAATGTGGGCAAATCGTCGCTGTTGAACAAGCTTGCCGGTGAAGAACGCGTGGTGGTTGACGACATTGCAGGCACCACTCGGGATCCGGTGGATGAACTCGTCGAATTGGGTGATCAGACATGGCGCTTCGTCGACACTGCCGGTATCCGGCGGCGTCAGCACATGGCTCACGGTGCCGAGTACTACGCCTCGCTGCGAACACAGACGGCCCTCGACCGTGCCGAAGTTGCTGTGGTGCTTATCGCGGCCGATCAGGTGATCTCCGAGCAAGACGTACGAATCGTTCAGTTGGCACTGGATTCAGGCCGGGCTCTCGTCCTAGCGATCAACAAGTGGGATCTGCTGGATGACGAGCGCCGCAAGTTCCTCGAACGTGAAATCGAACAGGATTTGTCCTTTGTTGACTGGGCGCCTCGAGTGAACATCTCCGCCGCCACAGGCTGGCACAAGGACAAACTGGTACCTGCGCTGGAAACGGCCCTTGAATCGTGGGATAAGCGGCTTCCGACCGCGAAACTCAATGCGTTCTTGGGTGAACTCGTTGCTGCTCATCCGCACCCTGTGCGTGGTGGCAAACAACCTAGAATCCTGTTCGGTACCCAAGTATCAGCGCGCCCGCCCAAGTTCGTTCTTTTCACAACCGGTTTCTTGGATCCGCAGTATCGCCGATTCATTACCCGCCGGCTCAGAGAGACATTCGGTTTCAAGGGCACGCCCATTGAGATTGGTATGCGGGTCCGGGAGCGACGCAGCCGCAACGACTAGTTGGTATAGCTCATGGATTCGGTCCGCGATCTTACGCAGCCATGGCAGGCCGGGATGCCTGCGGTAGCCGGTGACCCTAGCTTCCAGCTGAATCGGCTCAAGAGCGCTGATCGGGACGGGTACGCTCTGCATCGTTTCGTGGCGGGTTCCCACACTGGAACCCATTTCGATGCCCCAGCACATTTGTTTCCGTCGGCCCAGACGGTCGATCAGGTGCCGCTGGATCAGTTCTGCGGCCGCGCGCGGGTATTGCAGGCGCACACCACAGAACCGCAGTGCATTACGGCGGATCAATTGGGTCAACAATTGCTCGATTTCCTGTCCCAACCGGAAGCAGAGCCAATCGTGTTGATCGCCACCGGTTGGGACCGTTGGTTTTCTTCGGACCCTGAACGTTATGGGAACCACCCGTACCTATCGACCGCTCTCGCCGCACTGTTACGGGATCAGGGAGTTAAATTGGTGGGCATCGATACCTTCAGTCCTGATGCGCAGGGAAGTGTCGAGTTGCCCGTGCATCAGGTCTTACTTGCGGCAGGGATTCTAATTGTGGAAAACCTCTGTGGGCTCACCGAGTTGCCGCCGACCGTGAACTTTTCCGCATATCCACTGCCGCTAGTAGGCGCGGATGCGGCCCCTGTCCGGGCAATAGCAAGCTTGGATGAGGGGCCGCAAACGTGAACTTTCCGAATGCCATAAGATACTAACGAGGCGCTCGAGAGCCAAGACGTTGCTATCGAGTGAAAGCAAGACAAAGATAGGGCACGATGTCCCCACATAAACTGGGATTTGACCGCGAACTGTATATCAAATTGCAGTCCGAACACATCGACGCTCGACGCCAAAAAATCGGTGGCAAACTCTACTTGGAGATGGGCGGAAAGCTGTTCGATGATCTCCACGCCTCTCGAGTTCTGCCGGGCTTCACCCCGGATAACAAGATCGCCATGTTGGAACGGCTCAAAGATGAGCTCGAAATTGTGGTCGCGATCAACGCGAAAGACCTGCAACGCCAAAAAGTGCGGGCCGACCTCGGCATCCCTTACGAAGAAGATCTGCTTCGCCTTGTCGATGTGTTCCGCGAACGAGGCTTCCTTGTCAACAATATTGTGATGACTCAGATGGATGAGTCCAACGGGATTGCCCGGGCCTTCAAGAACCGGCTGGAGCGGCTCGGACTGAAGGTGGCACGGCACAGGACCATCAAAGGCTACCCGGCAGACACCCAGCATGTGGTCAGCAAGAATGGTTTCGGCAAGAACGAATACGTGCACACCACCCGAGACCTCATCTTGGTCACTGGCCCGGGTCCGGGGTCAGGAAAATTGGCCACCTGCCTATCCCAGATTTATCACGATTATCGCAACGGTATTCCGGCCGGATACGCCAAATTTGAGACGTTCCCCATCTGGAACCTGCCCTTGGACCATCCGGTAAACCTGGCTTACGAAGCGGCGACAGCGGATCTTGACGACGTGAATATGATCGACCCGTTTCATCTGGCCGCATACGGGGTTCAAGCCGTGAGCTACAACCGGGACGTGGAAGTGTTCCCGTTGCTAGCGATGCTCTTACAAGAACTGGCGGGGGAGTCCCCCTACAAGTCGCCCACAGACATGGGGGTGAATCTGGTTGGGGCCTGCATCAGCGATGACGAAGTCTGCAGAGAAGCAGCGAAACAAGAAATCATTCGCCGCTACTACAAGGCGCTCGTGGAGGAACGTCGCGAAGAGGCTGACCCGACCGTGTCTGAACGTATCGCCTTGCTGATGGGCAAGCTGGGGATCACCAAGGCTTCGCGAGAAGTGGTGGAACCAGCCCTTGAGGTCGCGCGACGGACACGAGAACCAGCCTCAGCCATCCAACTGGCTGACGGGCAGATCGTCACAGGTAAAACCACCGCACTGTTGGGCTGCTCCGCAGCAATGTTGCTGAACGCGTTGAAGGTGTTGGCCGGTATTGATGACGAGGTGCAATTGTTGGCACCGGAGTCGATTGAACCTATCCAATCGTTGAAGACCGATCATTTGGGGAGCAGGAACCCTCGGCTCCACACGGATGAGGTTCTGATCGCCTTGTCGGTGTCAGCGAACTCGGATGAGTACGCTCGCAGGGCTCTGGACCAGTTGCAGAATCTGCGTGGGTGTGAGGTTCATACCACCACCATTCTGGGGTCGGTGGATGAAGGGATTTTCCGTAATTTGGGTGTCCTCGTCACCTCCGAACCGCAGTACCAGGTCAAGAGCCTGTACAAGAAGCGCTAGGTTTCTTTCGGCTCTGAATCGCGGACCCGCCACGACTCCAACGCCCGCAACATGTCGCGCTTCTTACTGGTGTGTCCATCCATGCGTGCCAAGATGTCATGCAGTGTCGAAATGGTTTCGGCGATGAATGGGCCCTTATTGAGCATCACTGCCTCAGCTCGCTGAGCCATCGCAGCGTCCGTGATTTCTGACCTTGAGGGCAACCCTGATTTGGCCATGCTCTCCAAGACTTGAGTGGCCCAAATGACGGGAACGTGTGCCGCTTCGCAGAGCCACAAGATTTCTTCTTGAAGCTCTGCCATTCGTTCGAAACCCGCTTCCACGGCTAAGTCTCCGCGAGCGATCATGACACCGACTCGAGGCCAGCGCATGGCTTCCAATAACAGTTCCGGTAGGGCGCGGAAGGCGGCAACCGTTTCGATTTTCAGCACAATGTCCACCCCGGAGGCGTTCCTGTTCTGGAGCTCTGCGATCAGCTGGCTAATGTCGTCGGTCGTGCTTACAAAGGACATGTTGACGATATCGGCGTGGGACGCCACAAAATCTAGGTGCTGCAGGTCTTCTTCCGTGAGGGCCAGTACGTGAACGTCCGTGTCGGGAAAATTGATTCCCTTTTCAGCCCGGAGTTTGCTGCCCTTGGGCCCGGTATGGGTCACCGTTAGTTCTATGGAGTCTTGGGTGACGGCGAAAACGTCGGCCCCGATTTTGCCATCATCAAACCAGACTCGTTCACCCTTGCGTACCTGAGCGAAAATTTCCGGGAGCGAGCAACCGATTGTGAATGGAGCGGTATCAGTCACGGGCTGGGGTTCCATGTCCTTGGTCAGGACAAGGGTGTCACCTTCGTGTACGCGCAGTGCTTGCTCCAATGCGGGCAGATCCGCAATGGTGAAGAGCGGGTTTTGGTCTGTGTCGTAGATCAACGAACCAGTGTGCCAATAAATAGTTTTGGTCGTGGAAACAAGCACGCTCGTGGGGCTACTAGCCTCCACGATGAGCGATCTGCTTGAGCCTCGAGCATCGGTGTACCGCAGTTTTTCGCCCACCTGTAGGGGAGCGGTTGTCAGGATGGCCGACTCTTCGATCGGAACCACGTGGAGATCCACCCCGTCAAAACCGTCAAAAGGTGCCGGATCAGGTTCACTGGACAGCACGACGAAGGCCGGTTCTAGGACGTCTCCGGTGCTGCTTCGCCGCGGCCGGGTCTTTCGGACTTTTTCACCGGGCTGTAACGGACCGGTACGAAGTTTAGGGCCGGCCAGATCCATGGCGATCCGAGGGATAGACGCATCGTCCGCAGCGGAGTCTTGAAGGTTCGTCACCATCTTGGCCCAAGCCTGCTGGTCGTCGTGGGCACAATTGATACGCGCTAGATCCATTCCCGCACGACACATGTGCTTCACGAGCTCTGGGCTCTGGGCAGCCTCGGAGGGCATCGTCACCATGATGCGTGTCTGACGATCTGGCCTCGCGGGACCCAGAAGATCGTTGGCATGTTCACTGAGCAGGGTACGGCCCTGGGCTGGGGTGAGACGCTGTTCGGCTGGGCGGGTTGATCTTACCTCACCGGCTAAGCATTCCAGAGCGGTGATAACCAAATCCAGATGACCTAAAACACCTGCTTCCATTCGGCCCAGTGAAGACAGCCCCACTGCAGTCAAATCTTCTTGAATTTGGCGTAGATCGCGACTACGCAAACCGATGTAATGGATGAGGTTCTGCGCCGAGGCAAGATTGTCCGGATGCACCCGCTGCAACTGTTCTGTGTATCGGGTCTCTAGTTCTTGCAGGGAGGCACGAATCTGCACCATTGTTTCTGTAAGCTCGTGCACTGACATGTGGGCCCTTTCCGCGCTGGTGCTATTGAGGATAGGTTACGAAACTCAAAACTTGGTGAATTCTTGAGTGGCCGGAGCTGAAATCACGGCAACAAGCTCATATTCAGCAGTCGCTACGGAGAAATCGTCGTTAGCGTAGGGATCGTGAAATCGGGACTAGAAATTGTGGGTCATCGAGGATGCGCCGGTACACAACCTGAAAATACTCTCCGTGGACTATCCGAAGCACTCAGTATGGGAGTGGACGGCGTCGAGATTGATCTGCGCCTGACCCGAGATGGGGTTCCGGTGTTGCTACACGATGCCCATCTGAATCGGACCACCAATTGCGAGTCCGTTGAGGCCTTTCGAGGGATCAAACAGCTTTCTGTGAGCGAGCTGAATCTGGCACAAGTAGTTTCCTTACGAACAGTGGACCATCTTGGCAGCCCCACAGCTGAAACCGTTCCTACCCTTGTACAAGCGGCCGAACTTATCGTAGAAACAGCTGCGGGATGGTTCATCGAGCTGAAGGAACCATCGCCACCAGGTCCGTGGTTGCACGCTTTAGTGCACACGATCCAATCGTCGATGACTTTTCGGTGTCTGCTTGCCCGTGGCCAAATCCAATTCCTCAGTTTCGATCATCCGGCGCTCGCAGCGGTGGGGGACCTGTTGCGGACGCATGGTTACACGGTAGGCTTGCAACCACTTGTCGACACCATCCCAACTGGTAAGGAACTCTTACAAGCGCGCCTCTTGGGCAGAACCCTTGGCGCAGACCAACGATGGTTGACCCTAGAGAGTGTGCAGAGCGCGCAGGATGCAGGTATGCGGATTCACCCGTATACGGTGAACAGTTACCAGGATGCTGAACGCGTCCGGAGACTCGGCATTAGTGCATTCACCACAGATCATCCAGAACGCTTCATGCACTTGCGTCGCGCAGCAGAACCAGCCCCGGGCAACTCAGTACCGATCCGGTAAACAGGACAAGATTTCTGCAGGAAACATCGAATCCCGCCTGCCAAGCAGACGGGATTCGCTAAGTGGTCGGGCTAGCCGGATTTGAACCGACGACCTCTGCACCCCCAGTGCAGCGCGCTACCAAGCTGCGCCATAGCCCGTTACCGTGGTCAACGATTTAGACCACTAGGTACTTTACCTTATTTTTCGGCTTCAAGTTGGCGAACCCGCTGGCCCCGTTTACGGAAGGCAGCGACGCTGACCACCAATGCTAAGAAGGCAAGCCCACCGAGCAGAGCGCCGTACGCGGTCCAAGTGCCAAACCACGTAGCTTCGGTGCCGAGAATGCGCTGGGCGTTATGCGCTGCAGCGTTGGAACCAACATGGATTCCCAAGGTAATGAGATTCGGCACCGCGACCAACACTGCCAGAACGATCAGTGCAATCTTTGCCGGCCATTTCAACTTGGGTCGGCGAATCTGCCAAATGAGCAGCAGTGGAAAGAACGTGAAGACTGAACCATAAAACAGCCCCAATAGGACCCCGGAGGCCAGATTCTTATCCACCTGGTTTCCGATAATGTTGGCCCACCAGACCGGCAGCACATTCGCGACGAAGAAAACGATGCCAATGCTCAGCGCAAGTACGACTACCCCAACGATCAGCCAGGCTGTCCAATTGATAGGACGACGCTGTGCCGGGGGAGTATCAGTCTCGGGTGCTCGAGTCGAAGGGCTGGGCTGCTCATCCGGTGTGATGGGTTCCTCAGGTGGGGTAGGACGGTGCGCATCGGTAGTCATGACTCTCATTCTTGCAGACCAGTAGGTTGGCTATATCAAAGAAGTTGCAACGTTTAGTTGAAGGTGAACTCCCGCCGGTTCTTAGATAGTATTTTTCTACGGCGACTACTAGAGTGGCCGAAACAAGCTGACTAACGAAGGAAAGCTGTATGAGCGAACAGAATGCCGGGCAACCGACCCCGAATAGTGGTGCCATCAATGACACGACCTCCATGGCTCTGCCCGTTTTTAACGATCCAGTTGCTGGGGATCAACAGCTTTCAGATCAAGAACGTCAGTGGCTGAACTCGCTGGCCCCAGACTCGGCCTTGCTGATCGCACACCGTGGCCCCAACGCGGGAGCCCGGTTCCTGCTCGATCAGGACGTGGTTGGTGCTGGCCGTCGCCCAGACTCCGATATTTTCCTTGACGATGTCACCGTCTCACGCAAGCACGTGCAGTTCGTTCGTAACCAAGACGGATACCAGTTGGTTGACCAAGGCAGCCTGAATGGCACCTACGTCAATCAGGACAGGGTGGACTCCATCCAGTTGCGAACAGGTCAAGAAGTGCAAATCGGTAAATTCCGACTGACCTACTACGCAGCCGGTCGCTACTAAAGATTTTTCGTTCCACCACTTGTGCGTGAATGGGCCTCGCAGCACTAAACCGGGGCTCATTTGCTGAATCGTCAAAGGGAAAACCACTACGTGAACTCTCAGGCCAGAGCGGCAGCCTTTACCTCGCAGAAACAACAGCGCGGCAAATCCATGACCATTGGAGAGCTGTTGACCGAACTCAAAGATGACTTCCCTGCGGTTACTGCCTCCAAGATCCGTTTCCTTGAGGAAAAAGGGCTGATTACACCGCAGCGCACAGCAGCTGGCTATCGCAAATACACCGGCGCCGACGCGGACCGGCTCCGTTTCATCTTGGCGATCCAGCGGGATGAGCACAAACCGCTTTCCGTCATCAAGGAGTACCTAGACGCGATTGATCGTGGCGAACAGCCTCAGCCGCTAAGCTCAGGGATGTCACTGGGGCCAAAGGTCGTGACAGAGCAGCTCGCCCATGAAATCATCGGGCGTATCCGTCCGCTGACCCGGGCCGAACTGCAGGGCATTACCAATGCCAGCGATGAGTTGCTTGAAGACCTCCACAACTTTTCGCTGCTGCGTATGACCGATGACCAGCGTTATGACGAACATGCTCAGCGCGTCGTCAAAGCGGCCGTCATTTTGGCCTCCCACGGCATCGACCCCCGCCACTTGCGCAGCTTCAAAATAACTGCAGATCGTGAACTCGGACTGGTAGAGCGGGCGGTAGCGCCCATGGCCGCAAGAAAAGACGCCGCCGCTCGAGCCCGGGTTGCTGAAACAGCCCGGGAGATCTCGGAGGCGTGTCTGTCCATTCACGCCGCTCTCGTCCAAGGCGCGATCAGCGACTACGAGTAAAGGAAAAGTAGCATCATGACCGAACCCGCAGCTGGAAAACAACAGGTGGAACTGGTGGGTGTTCGGATTGAGCTGCCACACTCCCAACCGGTCGTCCTACTCCGGCACCCGTTGAGTGAAAAATATATTCCTATTTTCATCGGTGCCCCGGAAGCGGCAGCGATCGCGCTGGAACAACAGCAGATCACCACGCCGCGACCCATGACCCACGACCTTCTGGTCTCCGTCGTCAAGGCGCTGGATTCCCAAGTGATTGAAGTGGAAATCACCAGAGTCGACGACACCGTGTTCTATGCCGAGCTTGTTCTGGCCAATGGTGCCCGAGTCGACGCTCGTGCCTCCGACGCTCTAGCCATTGCAATTCGGGTGGATTGCCCTATCTTCGTAGCCGCCGACGTGCTGGCCCAGGCCGGTCTTACCCTGAATGAAAACGGGGATGAGGTAACCTCGGAAGAGAACGAAGAAGTCGATGAGGAAGCGGAGATGGCCAAGTTCCGTGAATTCCTTGACGACGTAAACCCAGACGATTTTTCTCAACAGTAAACGACACACCCTCAAGTTCAACTTGAAGGTCATTGATCTGGTGGCTCAGAAGCCCTAGAGTTCAGATATAGGTTTGACCGCTCGCACCGGCAATCTAAGACATTCACGTTGATGAGGGAAGCAGTACCCGCGTTACTGCAAGGAGGAAGCCGTGACGGAAAAGACCAACGCCGCGTTCGATACGCGCGGACCGGTCCAGGCCGATGGCCCAAATGCCCAAGGCATGCTGTTCGACGACGACGGCTCCGTCTTGGACGAATCGCTGGGCTATCGAGGCCCCACTGCATGCAAGGCAGCAGGCATCACCTACCGTCAGCTCGACTATTGGGCACGCACCGGGCTGGTCGTTCCGACCGTTCGTTCCGCACAAGGATCCGGATCCCAGCGCCTGTACTCATTCCGGGATGTCCTCGTGCTCAAGGTCGTCAAACGTCTGCTTGATACCGGCGTATCCCTCCAACAGATTCGCACTTCGGTAGGGCACCTGCGGCAGCGTGGCGTGGAAGATCTCGCCCAGATCACCCTGATGTCTGATGGTGCCTCAGTCTACGAATGCACTTCCAACAAAGAAGTCATCGACCTAGTTCAAGGCGGACAGGGTGTCTTCGGCATCGCCGTCGGCCGGGTCTGGCAAGAAGTCGAAGGGACTTTGGCGAAACTGCCAGCAGAAGGTAGCAACCAGCCCGCTGCGGAAGACGAACTCGCGGCTCGCAGGGCCGCCCGCGCCCAGCGCAAATCTGTCTCCTAGCCTCTCTAGTACTCAACGCTTAAACGCTAAAGGCTCCGATGATTCGGAGCCTTTTAGCGTTGTTGTTTAAAACCTAGATCCGTTACTTCCGGAGTCGCTCCAGCAGCTCGTCAAAAAGGCTGGCGATTTCGGTGGCTTCCGGTCGTGGCCAAGCATGAATCGGGTAGGCCGCGCCTTGGACTTGCTGCCACAGGTTCGACTCTGGGATGGCTGGCAGAAGCAGTTTGTCACCAAACATCCGTTCCATCTCCATGATGCGGTATTGGTGCTCCGGATTGTCGGGGTTGTACCGATTGACGACAACTCCGGCCAGAGCAGCTTCAGATCCGAATTGGCGGGCCAATGACATTTGTCCACGCAGACTGCGTTCAGTGCCTGCTACCGAGAAGAGGGTCGGTTCCGCTACCAAGACGATGCGGGTGGCAGCCAACCACGCCATCCGTGTCAAGCCATTCAAAGACGGCGGGCAGTCGATGAGCACCAAATCGTAGCCACTGACATTTTCTAGTAGCCGGGCCAATCGCTGCAGGTCGCGGCGTCGCAAGTCCGGGCGGTCGTAATACCCGCTTAATGAAGAGCCGACTAGGACATCGACTGTCCCGGTGCCAGAGCTGGAGGCCTGCGGCCAGCCTGCCTTGACAACATGATCCGCGACGTTGGCTTTACGCACATTACGCAGCAGATGTCCTACAGGTTGCTGGGTGCCCAATTCGGCGCCCAGACCGGTGCTGGAATCACCGTGTGGGTCCAGATCGATCACCAAAGTCTTCAACCCAGCTGCCCGCGCAGCTGAGGTCAATCCAAGGGTTACCGACGTTTTTCCGACGCCACCCTTGAGCGAAGAAATACTCAGAACCTGCATGCTCACCCTGTTTCTAATTCGCGATCACTTACCATCATAGAACCCGGTGCCCACGAACCACGTATTTTTCTGTGCATGGCGGAGATAACTCCGCTATTGTGCACTTAGAGCACTACATATGTGTCCCTGTGGAGATATTTAAGGAAGGACACTTGGATGTTCCAGAAGATCCTGGTTGCCAACCGCGGTGAGATCGCCATCCGCGCGTTCCGTGCCGCTTACGAACTCGGTGCCAAGACCGTCGCCGTGTTCCCGTACGAAGACCGAAACTCTATTCACCGACAAAAAGCTGACGAGTCATACCGCATTGGCGAAGAAGGCCATCCGGTACGGGCCTATCTTGATGTCGACGAGATTATTCGTGTCGCGCTCGACGCTGAGTGCGATGCTATTTACCCCGGCTATGGATTTCTTGCGGAGAATCCGGATCTGGCGCGAGCAGCCAAAGAAAACGGGATCACCTTCATCGGCCCTCCGGCAGATGTCTTGGAGCTGACCGGTAACAAAGTTAACTCCCTGAATGCTGCCAAAGAAGCCGGCATTCCCGTTCTGAAGTCCTCAAAACCTTCAGCGGACCTAGATTATCTTCTGGCTACGGCGGATGAAATCGGCTTCCCGATCTTCGTCAAAGCCGTTGCCGGTGGCGGTGGCCGCGGCATGCGCCGAGTGGAGACACCGGAGACGCTGAAGGAAAACCTCGAAGCGGCCATGCGTGAAGCGGACACCGCGTTCGGTGACCCAACAGTCTTCCTCGAACAGGCCGTACTGCGTCCGCGTCACATCGAGATTCAGATCCTGGCCGATAATGATGGCAACATCATCCACCTGTTTGAACGCGACTGTTCCCTCCAGCGGCGCCACCAGAAGGTCATTGAGATGGCCCCGGCCCCGAAACTGGATGAGAACATCCGGCAGGCGCTGTTCCGCGATGCCGTGAAATTTGCCAAGGCCATGAACTACCGGAACGCCGGAACCGTAGAGTTCTTGGTCGATACGGCCGGTGAGCGGGCGGGCCAACACGTCTTCATCGAGATGAACCCACGCATCCAGGTCGAGCACACCGTGACCGAGGAGATCACGGATGTGGATCTGGTGCAGTCGCAAATGCGGATTGCTGCCGGGGAGAGCCTGGAGGATCTGGGGCTGCGCCAAGAAGACTTGGCCCCGCGCGGGTTCGCGTTGCAGTGCCGTATCACCACCGAGGACCCGGCCAATGGTTTCCGTCCGGATGTCGGCACGATTACCGCCTACCGGTCCGCAGGCGGATCCGGGGTGCGCCTAGACGGTGGAACGATTTACACCGGTGCAGAGGTTTCGCCGCACTTCGACTCGATGCTGGTCAAACTGACCTGTCGAGGCAAAGACTTTGATACCGCCGTAGCTCGGGCACAGCGGTCCTTGGCAGAGTTCCGTATCCGTGGCGTGGCCACCAACATCCCATTCCTCATGAACGTTTTGGAAGATGAGGAATTCCTAGCGGGCGATGTGGCCACCGACTTCATCGACAATCACCCAGAACTGCTGAACCTGAACCGTTCTCAAGACCGCGGTTCGAAGGCTTTGCAGTACTTGGCCGAAGTGACGGTCAACAAGCCCCACGGTGAGCGCATCGAGGGCCCTGACCCACGTAAGAAGCTCCCGTACTACCCCGGGGACAAGTCAGACGAACCGTACCGCTCGCCCTTTGACGGTCCGGCCAAGCAGAAGCCACCGCACGGCTGGAAGCAAGTCCTCGACGAGCTTGGGCCCGAAGGCTTCGCACGCAAGCTGCGCGAACAAAAGGCTCTTGCGGTCACCGACACGACCTTTAGGGATGCGCACCAGTCCCTGTTGGCCACCCGGGTACGAACCCGTGACCTGCTCTCGGCAGCACCTGCGTTAGCCCACACGATGCCGCAACTCTTGTCGGTTGAAGCATGGGGTGGTGCCACTTACGATGTGGCCTTGCGTTTCCTGAAAGAAGATCCTTGGAAGCGGCTGGAGCTGTTGCGGGCCGAGATGCCGAACATCCCCATCCAAATGTTGTTGCGTGGACGTAACACGGTCGGCTACACCCCGTACCCGACCGAGGTGACGGATGCCTTCATCAAGGAGGCTGCAGCCACGGGTGTCGACATCTTCCGGATCTTCGACGCGCTCAACGATGTGTCCCAGATGGCACCCGCTATCAAGGCCGTGCGTGAACACACCAAGAGCGTGGCCGAGGTAGCGCTGTGCTACACCGGCAACATGCTGGACCCGAATGAGAAGCTCTACACACTGGATTACTACTTGGACTTGGCCCAAAAGTGTGTAGACGCAGGCGCTCATACCCTTGCCATCAAGGACATGGCCGGACTCCTGCGGGCCCCGGCCGCAGCCAAGCTGGTCACAGCTCTGCGGGAACGGTTCGATGTCCCAGTTCACTTGCACACGCACGACACAGCAGGCGGACAGCTGGCAACGTTGTTGGCCGCTGCGGAAGCCGGTGTCGATGCAGTCGATGTTGCTGTTGCCGCCATGGCTGGCACCACTTCCCAAGTCTCAGCGTCTGCACTGATCGCCGCATTGGAGCACACCGAGCGAGATACGGGCCTTGACCTGAAAGCCGCAACCGAGCTGGAACCGTACTGGGAAGCAGTTCGGAAAATTTATGCGCCGTTCGAGTCGGGTCTATCAGCACCGACGGGGCGGGTGTACCACCACGAAATCCCAGGCGGGCAGCTTTCAAACCTGCGCCAACAGGCGATTGCGCTTGGTCTTGGACACCGCTTCGAAGAGATCGAAGAAGTATATGCGGCCGCCGATCATATGTTGGGTCATCTGGTGAAGGTGACGCCAAGTTCTAAGGTTGTCGGCGATCTCGCGTTGCAGCTGGTTGGCATGAACGTAGATCCGAAAGAGTTCGAGCAGAACCCGCAAGACTACGACTTGCCTGACTCGGTCATCCAATTCCTCACCGGACAACTGGGCGACCCACCCGGCGGCTGGCCAGAGCCATTCCGCACTAAGGCGCTGCAGAATCGGGTCATTAAAGAGCAAGAAGAAACGCTCAGCCCCGAAGACAAAGCAGCGCTGGATGAAGCCGGACAAACTCGTCGGGATACGCTGAACCGGTTGCTCTTTGCCGGCCCAACACGAGACTTCGAGCAGGCCCAGCAAACCTACGGGGATCTGTCCACCTTGCACTCTCGTGACTTCCTGTTCGGGCTCACCAAAGAACATGAGCACGTCATCTCCCTGGGTAAGGGTGTTCGCCTGCTGGTGACACTGCAGACCATTTCGGAAGCTGACGAGAAGGGCATGCGTACCGTCCACCTGACCCTGAACGGTCAGTCCCGTCAGGTCATGGTCCGGGATGAATCCGTTGAGTCAGCTTACGTTGAAGCGGAGAAGGCCGACAGCTCCAACCCAGGGCATGTGGCCGCTCCATTCGCGGGAGCAGTCACCATCCAAGCCAAGGTCGGAGACACCGTTGAGGCGGGCCAATCGGTGGCAACCATCGAGGCCATGAAGATGGAAGCGGGCATCACCACCGCGGTCAGTGGAACCGTCAAGCGGGTGGTCTTTGACCAGGTGAGCCAGGTCGTCGGCGGTGACCTGCTCGTGGTGGTCGAACCGGAGGGCTAAGCTTTCGCCAACAACAAACCTGTCTGCCCGACCCCGGCGACACCGATACACTTTGAATCATGGCTGAAACAGCGCACTATGATCTAGTAATTATCGGTTCGGGGTCGGGCAACTCGCTTTTAACCCCCTATTGGGATGACAAGAACGTCGCCAGCATCGATGGTGGGATCTTTGGCGGAACCTGTCTGAACAACGGTTGCATCCCCACCAAAATGTTCCTCTACCCGGCAGATCATGCGGCTATGACCGACCGCCTCAGCGCTCTTGGCGTGGACATGGAGGTCACCGGTACCGACTACGCGGCGATTCGTGATCGAGTCTTTGGGATCATTGACCCAATTTCTGAAGGTGGCGCCGAGTACCGCGCCAATGGCGAACATACGACGCTCTATCCGGAGTACGCGCACTTCACTGGCCCGAAGGAACTCACCACCGACTCAGGGGCCGTCATTACCGGCGATCAGATTGTCATTGCGGCTGGTTCCCGGCCAGTGCTGCCAGCTGAGATTTCTGGGCTCGACCACCCGGCAGTGCACACCAACGTCGACATGATGCGGTTGTCCGACTTGCCGCGACGCACGGTCGTGCTCGGCGGGGGTTTCATCGCTTCCGAAGCTGCGGCCATGTTCCACGGTCTCGGCTCAGAGGTGACTCAGATTAACCGTTCGGCAACCCTGCTGCGTGCCTTTGACCACGACGTGTCGCAAACCTTTACAGAAGTTGCTGGCAAAGCTTGGACGGTGCAATTAGCCCAGCAAGTTACCGCGGTCGAAGATGGGGGAGACGACGGTGCAGCCGCTACCGTCGTCACCGAAGGCAGTGACGGGACCGAGTATCGTTATCCCGCAGATGCCGTCATCGTTGCCATGGGCCGAGTCCCCAATAGCGACACCCTGAACCTTGCGGCCACCGACGTGGCCACTCACGACGATGACCGGATCGTCGTCAACGATTTCCAGCAGGTTCTAGACAAACACGGCAAGGTGATCGAGGGCATCTGGTCGCTGGGAGACATCAACAGCGAGTACCAGCTCAAGCATGTCTCGAATCTAGAAGCCCGCACCGTGATGAACAATCTGGAGAACCCGGATTCGATGGTCCGTAGCGACCACCGTTTCGTGCCGGCCGCCGTCTTCACCCAGCCGCAGGTAGCCACGGTCGGACTGACGGAGGCTGAAGCGATTGATCAATACGGTGCTGATGCAGTCGCGGTCAAGAAACAGTATTACCGGGACACAGCTTACGGTTGGGCGATGGGAGCCGAAGAAGAGTTCGCCAAGGTGATCGTATCCAAGGCAGGCAACCGTATCCTGGGCATGCACATCGTGGGTGAGCAGGCCGCTACGTTGATCCAGCCAATCCTGACGGCCATGCAATTCGACATCCCCGCCGACAAACTAGCGCGCGGTCAATACTGGATCCACCCCGCGCTGACCGAGGTCGTAGAGAACGCCCTACTCGGAACAGTGGACGTTCCCTACTAGTCCTCACCCATCTCAACAAGGGGCAGCGTCGGACTACTGTTCGGCGCTGCCTTTGTTTGCGGCGCCGTTCTTTCCGTTGGCGTACAACGATTCGATGACGTCTTCGTAGTCCTTGACGACATTGGCGCGGCGCAGTTTCAATGACGGGGTTAGGTGACCGGACTCCACTGAGAGGTCATCAGCAAGCACTACAAACTTGCGGATCTGTTCCGCTCGGGAGACCGAGTCATTGGCCTTATCAACCAGTTTTTGGATGTGTGCCAGTACTTTGGGGTGCTCGGTGAGCTCTTCAATCGGGGTGTTGGCATCGATTCCGTTTCGTCCCAACCACCCTGGCAGGGTTTCCGGGTCGAGAGTCACCACAGCTGCGATGAAAGGTTTCTCGTTGCCGACGACCATGGCTTGAGCTACGAGCGCATCAGCACGAATCTGATCCTCCAGCTGGGCCGGGGCAACATTCTTGCCGCCGGCGGTCACAATGAGTTCTTTCTTCCGACCGGTGATGGTCAGGAAACCCTCTTGGTCCAGTTCGCCCATGTCCCCGGTCCGGAACCAACCGTCCTCCGTGAAGGATTCAGAATCTAGCTCTGGAATGTTGTGATAGCCGCGGAAGACACATACGCCCTTGGCAAGAACTTCTCCGTCTTCAGCGATGCGAACACCGCAACCTAGAAGCGGACGACCGACCGTACCGATTTTGATCCGATCCGGGGTGTTGACTGTCACCGGTGCGGTGGTCTCGGTCAGACCGTAGCCTTCTAGGATCTTAACGCCGATTCCGTAAAAGAAGTGCCCTAGATGTTTGCCGAGTGGGGCACCACCGGAGACGGCATACTCGACTCGACCGCCCATGGCCTCTTTGATCTTGCCGAACAGGATCTTGTTGAACAGGGCGTGCTTGAGCTTCAGACCGAAGGGCACGTGGCCTTCAGCTGAGGCCTTCGAGTATGCGATAGCGGTTTCTTCACCGGCGGAGAAGATTTTGCCCTTTCCGCCGTCTTCAGCTTTCGCCTTGGCCGCGTTGTAGACCTTTTCGAAAACACGTGGAACCGCAAGCAGGAATTCAGGTTTGAAGGATTGCAGATCATCCACCAAGTCCTTGATGTCCGCTGTGTGGCCAACCTTGGCCCCGGCAGCGACGCAAAGGACTGAAATGAACCGGGCAAAGACGTGCGCCAGCGGAATGAACAAGACTGTGGAAGAAGACTCATTGACCACATGCCCCAAGCTGGTCAACGTCTGCTTGGACAGCTCGACAAAGTTCCCATGGGTGATCTCGCAGCCCTTTGGTTTGCCTAGGGTACCGGAGGTGTAAATGATGGTGGCCAAGTCTTTGAGGCCAAAACCTTCATAGCGGGAGCGCAGCTGGCCATCAGTGATGTTGCTTCCAGCCTTCCGTAGCTCATCCAAGCCGGTATCGGTCATCTGCCACATATCGGTGAGCCGATCGTAGTTCTCACTCTTGATGGCCTGCCGGATGACGGAGCCGTGGCGCTCATCAGCGTAGAACGCGCCCTTAGCCCCAGAGTCAGTCATGATCCAGCCGACCTGTGAAGGAGAGGACGTTTCGTAGACAGGTACGACAACACCGCCAGCAAACCATACGGCGAAATCAACCAGTGTCCATTCGTACTGCGTGGGGGCCATGATGAGGATCTTGTCGCCGGGGTTGAATCGCTGAGCGACCAATCCCTTAGCGATGGCCGTCACATCATCATAGAATTCCTGGGTGCTGACGTCGGTCCACTCACCGGGACCAGACTGGCGCGCAAATAAGGGTGATTCAGGTGAAGCGGCTACGCGTTCCAACAGTAGATCCGGGGTGCTTAGGTTTTCGGCGACTGTAATGCCTTCATCAACAAATATTTCTTGCACGGTGCCCCTCTGTTGGTGTGACTGCTGCGGATGATGTGTGCGGATGTTACCCGTGGTTCTAAATACTACGTGGTTGCGGCATACGTCACAATTGTGCGCCGGTGTCGTCGTAGTCCCGACGTTTTCGTTGGCGCGGGATCAGTGAAAACAGCAGGGCTGCGATGATCAACGGACTCAGCAGATCGGTGAACAGCGAAGGCAGCGGCAACTCAGCCTTGAACACAGGTTTGAAGAGCGAGACCAGAAGCAGCAGTGCGATGAGCAGCCAGGTCACGATGGTTTTGGGCTGGGTCGAGCCCAAAACTGAAGGTGGGTTTGGTTCTTGGAACGCACCGCCGAAAATTTCTCCATCCGGATCAATGTCATCAATGTCTGAACGTTCGTAGTCCCGTGGCCCGTCCATCATGCTTGTTTCCCTACCCGGTTGCCTATTTTCTTCAAGATCGTGCTCGTCATCAGAGGCAGATCGTAGTCCATGGTTGCCACATGGAAGCTTCGTGTCAGCGCGGTCTGTTCCAAGTGGGTGCCCAAACAGCGACGCAAAAAGTGCGCTGAGCTTTCGGGGACAACGTGGTCGACAGTGGATCGGAACAAATGCACAGGTTTGAGGATCGGCGCATTGCGCAACAGCTTCGCTCGCGTGGCGTTGATCAGCTTGTCTAGCTCATACACCCCACCAGTTGGTGTCGCAGAGTAAGCCAGCTCATCCTGACCTGGACGATTAATGTCGTTGCTAATCGGTCGCGACACCGGCACCAGGTATCGCAAAATCCCAGCAACGTGAGCAGCCGGATTGGCGAAACTCAGCGCAGGGTTGATGACAAAGGTACCCGCGTATCGTGGGTCCGAATCCAGCTCACATGCCGCATCTAGGGCGAGGGTTCCACCCATTGATTGCCCAACCAACCAGATCGATTCAACACTGGGCGCCACAGCACTGATCGCAGCTTTAATGGCGTGCTGCCAAGCGGTGTAGGGAGTGGAGGCCAAGTCGGCGATCGTGGTGGCGTGCCCCGGCAGTAGGGGCACATGCACATGGTGACCTGCAGCTGCCAGTTCAGCGGCGAACTCACGCATGCTTGCAGGCCCCGAGGTGAATCCGTGGATCAGAATTAACGCTGTGTTGGTCTTTCCGACCACATTGATCGGCGCATGTTCAGCATGGTTTATCACTCGGTGACCCTTCCCGCTGGTTACAGTAGATATGTATGAGCTTATCGAAGCCGCCGCAATCCAGTCCGGAAGGAAAACAACCGCATATGAGTGGTGACCGCACATCGGGTGTGTACTGGTGGACCAAAAACGTCATCTTAGGTCCGGCGACTGAGGTCTTGTTCCGCCCCTGGGTGAAGGGACTAAAAAACATTCCCGCAACCGGCGGTGCGATCCTTGCTAGTAACCACCTATCGGTCTCTGACTCGGTATTCTTGCCGATCAAAGTTCCGCGGCCCGTTGTCTTTCTGGCCAAGATCGAATACTTCCAAGGCACCGGTGTGAAGGGGTGGGCGACACGAGCCTTCATGCGCATGACCAACCAGCTTCCGATGGACCGCTCTGGTGGGCGAGCATCCGCCCACTCGCTTTCCTCAGGTGAAGAAGCCCTGCGGGAAGGCCGCCTATTGGGCATCTATCCGGAAGGTACCCGGAGCCCTGACGGCAGGCTATATAAAGGCAAGATTGGGGTTGCGCGATTGGCGCTGAGCGCCCAAGTCCCAGTGATCCCGGTGGCCATGATCGGCACCGACAAAGTGCAGCCAATCGGTCGGAAGCTGCCCCGCGTCCGCCGGGTGGGCATGATCATCGGAGAACCGCTGGACTTTTCCGCCTACTATGACCGTGCCTCAGACCGGCAGGTGCAACGGCAGGTCACAGACGAAATTATGTACGCGATCATGCGTCTTTCCGGGCAAGAATACGCGGACATGTACGGTGCCACCTTTAAGCGGCAACTCGACGATGCTGCCAGTGCCCATCCGCGCAGAGAACCACGATGGAAAAGATTACTTCGTAAATTATCCCGTTATCGGTCTAAGTCCTATAATTAAAGGTCTGCTGGCCATCGACGTATGCCACTGGTGTGCGGTGATGAGCGTGCGGCAGATTTTTCCCAAGCACTACAGAAGTGAGTGAATTGAACGCGATCCCAACACCAAGCTATGAAACTGCGGTCTCATCAGGCGCAGCCGATTATCCGGGGTTGGACGACTGGCGCTCGCTGCCGATCAAACAGCAGCCTGCGTGGCAGGACCACCCGGATTATGACAGCTCTATCAAAGAGCTGTCCGAGTATCCACCGCTGGTCTTTGCCGGCGAAGTCGACGTTCTACGTAAGCGCTTGGGCCAAGCGGTTCGAGGCGAGGCCTTCGTCCTGCAAGGGGGAGACTGCGCGGAAACCTTCTCCGGAGTGACCGCCAACAAGATTTCCTCCCGCATCAAGACCATCTTGCAGATGGCCGTCGTTCTCACCTACGGTGCCTCCATGCCCGTGGTAAAGATGGGCCGCATGGCTGGACAGTTCGCCAAGCCTCGCTCATCGGACATGGAAACGCGTGACGGAGTCACGCTCCCGTCATTCCGTGGTGAGATCATCAACGGTTTCGACTTCACCGAAGAAGCCCGCATCCCTGACCCGAAACGTATGGTGCAGGCGTACCATTCGTCAGCGGCAACGCTTAACCTGATCCGTGCCTTCACCCAGGGTGGTTTTGCCGACTTGCGTTCGGTGCATGCCTGGAACCGGGGCTTCATGGCGAACCCCGCCCACGCCCGTTACGACCGGCTGGCCAAAGAAATTGACCGTGCAATTCGCTTCATGGAAGCGGCCGGCGCCGACTTTGAGGCACTGAAACGGACCGAATTCTACTCGGCACACGAGGCGCTCCTGCTGGACTACGAGCGACCATTGACCCGTATCGATTCTCGAACTGGGTTGCCGTACGCCACCAGCGCACACTTCCTGTGGATTGGTGAGCGCACCCGTGAGATCGATGGTGCCCACGTTGACTACCTGTCACGATTGCAGAACCCGATCGGTGTCAAGGTTGGACCAAACGCCAGCCCTGACGACTTGAAGGCCCTGATTGAAAAGCTCAACCCGGAAGGTGAAGAAGGCCGCCTGACTTTCATCTCCCGTATGGGTGCCGAAAAAATTCGAGAGAATCTGCCTGCACTGGTGAAGTCGGTTCAGGACCTTGGTGCTCCTGTGCTGTGGGTCTGCGACCCGATGCACGGCAACACCGTCACCAGCCAGAACGGTTACAAGACGCGCCGGTTTGACGACGTGCTGGCCGAACTGCGTGGCTTCTTCGATGTGCACCACGAATTGGGTAGCTACCCGGGTGGTTTGCACATGGAGATGACCGGTGACGATGTCGCTGAATGCCTAGGCGGGTCCGACCCGATCGACGAGTCAGCTTTCGCAGATCGCTACGAAACACTTTGCGATCCACGTTTGAACCACCGGCAGTCACTAGAACTGGCGTTCCTCGTTTCCGAGGCACTCTCCCAGATCTAGTAGGGAAACGGGCCGCCCAGAAGTATTTCGGCGGCCCGGAAACCGGCAAAGCCTAAAGCGCCAATCCCGCCCAACCACAGCAACCACCGCAGGGTCGTTGCGACCGGGCGGGGTTGGCGCAGTCTTATTTGAGGCCTGCGCGCCTGCCGGCGCTGGGCCAGCGTCGTGACCGGCTTCGAAGCAGCTGCAGCACCTGCAGTGGGAGCAACCGAGCTCTGGGGTGCATGTGAGGGCATTGGTGGCTCAGGAAATGTCACCGTCGCGCCCACCTCGGGACGGGCCGCTGGACTCAGCGCCGTTGTGAAGGCTCGAGTCTGTTCCCCGTCCCCTTCTTCGGGAGTGTGGAAGACCTGAGTGGCCTGGCCCGGCGATGACTGAGGCCAGGGCAAATCAACGATTTCTTCTGAAGCCCGAGCATCCTCACTGAGCTGTTGAGCGGCAGGTTGATTGATGACTTCCGTGTGAGCACTCTGACCGGACTCCGCAGCTTTCATCTGCATCCGCAGTTTGCTGATCCTGCTCGCCAAAACCTGTGCGTTCGCTGGCCTGCGTTCCGGATCTGGCTCTGTGCAGTCCAGAACGAGTTGGGCCAAACTCGGGCTGAGCTCGGGATCGAACTCCCTAGGGTCTGGGACCCGTTCGTGGGCATGCTTGTAGGCCACTTGGATCGATTCGCCGGTGAATGGTTGCCGACCGGTCAGCATCTCAAAAAGCATGATGCCCACCGCGTAAATATCCGAGCGTTCATCAGCCTGTTCACCGGTCACCAGTTCCGGTGACACATAAGCCACGGTCCCAACCAAGACATCGGCTGACGTGTGTTGTGTCGCCGGCCGTGAAAGACCAAAGTCGGTGACTTTGATGGAGCCATCCCGCGACACCAAGACATTTTCCGGTTTCATATCACGGTGCACCAGCCCCGCCTGGTGTGAGGCGGCCAAACCGTTGACGATGGACGCCGCGAAGATCAATGCAGCCTTGGGGGAGAGCTTCCGGCGGATATTCAAGACGGTGCGCAGCGTGTTGCCCTCAATGAACTCCATCACCAGATAGGGCAGTCCTGACGGTCCATCCAAACCTTGATCGGTGACCTTCACGATGTGCGGGTGATTCAACTGGGCTGCAGTCAACGCTTCCTGACGAAAGCGATCAGCAATCCCCGGTTCATCCCGTAGCCGATCGTGCAACACCTTTACGGCCACATCGTGGCTGAGCCGCAGGTCTTTGGCCCGGTAAACCTGAGCCATGCCGCCTTCAGCGATCCGCTCGATGAGTTCGTAGCGTTCGCCAAAGGTCTGGCCGACGAGGTTGGTGCTCATAGCACCCAAGCTTATCGAGCTTTGGGGTTAGCGCATATTTGCGCGCACCTTGCGTACATAGTCTTTCGTGTCCGGGTACATGCCCTGGGTCTGGACTCCATGAAGGCCCTGGTAGTAGCCCGCGATGCCTTCATCAACGCTGCGTGCATTGCGCTGCAGATGACGGATGATCGCCACACCAGCCACAACGTTGTCGTGCGGATCCAGCAGGTTCAGCTTGCGACCAACCATCTCGGAAGCCCACTGGCCGGAAGACGGGATGACCTGCATGACACCAATGGCGTTGGCCGGTGAAACCGAGGCATGGTTCAAATGCGACTCGGTGATGGCATGGCCCAAGGCCAGCTTCGGATCAACACCCATTTGTCGTGCCGTGCTGATGATGAGCGACTCCATGTAGGCCTTGGAAGGGATCTGCATGGACAACAGCGTCTGGTAGTTCTTGTTAGCGGCTGCCACTGTCTGTTGCGGGTACACGTAGTGCAAGAAATTAGCAGGGATCGCTTGCGTGCTAGACGCGGCCGAAACAGTTGATGAGCTCTTGGTGTTGCTGGCGGAGCTGGAGGCCTTGCCGCTGAGTTTGAGCTTCTGGCCCGGGTAAATCGTCGAAGTAGACTTCAGCCCATTGGCGCTCAACAGGGTCGACAAGCTAATGCCATTACGGGAGGCAATGCCGGAGAGCGTGTCACCAGACTTCACCGTGTAGGTTCCGCCGGTAGCAGTCGACGCGGACGTGCTCGAGGAAGCCTTGCTAGCGGTAGAGGTGGACGCCGAACCACTCAGCTTCAGCTTCTGCCCCGGGTAGATGACGGAGGAAGACTTCAACCCGTTGGCGCGTAACAGCGTAGCTAGGCTAGTGCTGGTCTTCGCCGCAATGCCCGAGAGTGTGTCACCGGATTTCACCGTGTAGGTGGAAGAGGAGGAGCTGGAGCTAGAAGAGCTCGTTGCTGGACGGCTACTGGACTTTGCGGAAGCAGCAGATCCGCTTAGCTTGAGTTTCTGGCCCGGGTAGATGATGGAGGAAGACTTGAGCCCGTTGGCACGCAGCAGGGTGCTCAGGCTGGTCTTCGTCTTAGCGGCGATGCCCGAGAGCGTGTCCCCCGATTTCACGGTGTACGTGCCGGCAGACTTTGACGGTGCTGCCGACGATGCCGAGCTGGAGCTCTTAGAAGTTACAGCCGATCCGCTCAGTTTGAGCTTCTGGCCCGGATAGATGATGGAGGATGACTTGAGCCCGTTGGCGCGCAGCAAGGTGCTCAGACTGATCTTGGTCTTAGCGGCGATGCCCGAGAGCGTGTCACCGGATTTCACCGTGTAGGTGGAAGAGGAGGCGCTGGAGCTAGAAGAGCTCGTTGCTGGACGGCTGCTGGACTTTGCGGAAGCAGCAGATCCGCTTAGCTTGAGTTTCTGGCCCGGGTAGATGATGGAGGATGACTTGAGCTCGTTGGCACGGAGCAGGGTGCTCAGGCTGGTCTTAGTCTTGGCCGCGATACCGGAGAGTGTGTCCCCTGATTTCACCGTATACGTGGAAGAGCTAGAGCTGGAAGAGCTGCTGGAACTCTTCTTAGCCGTCGTCGAAACGGGGGCAGTTCCACGCAATTTGATGCGCTGACCCGGGTAGATCACGGATTTGCTCGTCAGCCCATTGAGCTTCAGAACGGTTGAGACGCTCAGCTTGTAGCGCTTCGCGATCGAATAGATGCTGTCGCCCGCCTTGACCTTCACCGATGAAGGTACAGAACGAGAGCTTAAAGACTGAACAATCTTGGACTGGGCAAGTGAAATGTTACTGGCGGTCGGCTGTTTTGGCTGCAGTGGGGCAGCAGGGGCTGCCGTGGCAGGAGCAGCGAGGGCGAGGCTACCAAGCGCGACTGCTGGTAGAGCCGTAGTGGCGGCGGCGGTCTTCAAGACGCGCTGACGCGAAGTGCGAGTAACGGACATAGGAGTACTCCCAGGTGAGCGAACTGCATTCACCCTCGAAACCACCGTACATATGTTGGGACTGAATGTAACGCGTGTGAATCGTGATGAAATTGTGACTATTGGTAACTTACCTTAAGCCTTGATAACGATTCAATATCGGTGACGACTTTGTTCGATGCTCGGGCGTGTCGAATCTCAATGGCCAGAGCAGCCCGGTCACAGCCGATGTGTGGGATTCTTGAAGAGTGGAACTTACAGAACTCATCAAAGACTGGCGAACCTTGCCAGATATCGCCGAACTCTTGGACGTCAAAATCACCAAGGTTCACCGTCTTCTTGCCGAAGACGCCCTGCTGGCACACCGCATCCCCAGCGCGAGCGGTGGTAACGACTTAGTTCGTGCTGTGCCTGCCGCGTTCATCGTGGAAGACGGGGAGAAGTCGCGTGTGCTCGAATCGCTGCGCGGCACGATTACGCTGCTGCGCGATGCGCGTTACAGCGATGAAGAAGCCCTGCGTTGGCTCTTTACCGTCGACGAATCATTAAATGGCTCCCCATTGGAAGCACTGCGCAACGGTCACAAAACAGAAGTGCGTCGGCGAGCACAAGCCCTGGCCTGGTAAGCAACAGCATCCCATAGAACCATTCGGGGGCGTTGGGACTGCGTATGGCTATTTTTGCCGGTTGATTGCGGCCTCAGCTAGCGTGCGCAAGCCGGTGCGGACAGCAGTGGGGCACTGGAGAGTGTCGATGTGAGCGAACGCCTCTTGGGCTTTCGCCTCGATCAACTGCTCAATCTTGGTTTCGGCGCCAGAGTTACGAATGAGATCCTGCAGCTCGGCGATTTGCGCCTCGCTGAGCTCGTTGTCACCGAGATGATCATCGATCATTTGCTGTCCAGCAGCTGTGCTGGCGGATCGGGCATAAGCAATGAGCGCGGTGCGCTTGCCTTCACGCAGATCATCACCGCTTGGCTTACCCGTCACGGCCGAATCACCAAACACTCCAAGTTGGTCATCACGTAGTTGAAACGCTTCCCCCAGCGGCAAGGACAGCTTAGACAGCTGCGCCAAAAGTTCGGGGTTCGCGCCGGCGGCAGCAGCACCCAACATCAGTGGTCGCTCGACTGAATACTTGGCAGATTTGTACTGCAGAATCGTCATGGCGCGCTCAAGCGCAACATCAGGGGTGTGGAAACGCCCCGCCGACTCTTCACGAATGTCCAGGTATTGTCCGGTCATCACTTCAAAGCGCATATCGTCGAAGACTTTTCGGGCGCTAGCCGCCGCGTCAGCGCAGCCGGCAGCAATGTCGAGAACCACGCTGGCAAAGACCTCTTCCGACAAGGCCAAACTCAGATCTCCCGCTAGGATTCCGGCAGAGACACCAAAATGCTCGGCATCCTGATCCCAGCCGCGACCGACGTGGAGTGCTTCAAAACTCCGGTGAGCACTGGGCTGTCCACGACGGGTGTCGGAGCGATCCAGAATGTCATCATGGATCAGGGCCGCGGCTTGAAATAGCTCCAAGCTCACCCCCAGTCGCCGGATGCGTTCATCGGTCGGATTACTGCCTGCGATTTGCCACCCGTACCAAGCGAAAAGCGGTCGAATGCGCTTGCCGCCTAGGCTCAACGCCTTAATGCTTGCCACTAGGTCGGTGCCTTCTTTGGCGATGGACTCGACGCGCTGTTGTTGTTGCTCCAAATAGTTTTGGAGGGCGTCGTTCACGGAGCTAACGAACTCGGTCGCGGATAGCGGTGCAGGTTCTGAGGTCTGCGAGCCTGCCGTAGGCATCGATTGAGGGCCTTCCTGAAGTGCGAGTGGACTAGTGACAACTATACTGACCTTGTCTGAATCGTCGCTGTCAGGGGAGGGAGCAGCATGGTCGAACCACATATCCTCCACGTCGACATGGACGCCTTCTTTGTCTCCGTTGAGCTCTTAGACCGTCCGGACTTGTTGGGCAGGGAAGTGATCGTTGCCCATGAATCGGGCCGTGGTGTAGTCACATCAGCGTCGTATGAGGCACGCAAGTATGGGGTCAGATCGGCCATGCCCGTCCAGCAGGCGTTGCAACGATGTCCGCATGCGGTCATTATTCCGCCCAGCAGAGATAAGTACACCTTTTATTCGGCTCAATTGATGCAAGTACTGGGTGAGTTCTCGCCCACCGTGGAACCGCTCAGCATCGATGAGGCATTTGTCGATCTCTCCGGGGCCTTTCGGTTGCTCGGTGATGCAGAAACCATTGGTCACAAAATCCGTTCCGAGATCCGCCAACGATTGAAGCTGCCGGCAACGATTGGCATCGCTGACCGGAAATTCATAGCTAAGATCGCGTCCACGGCCGCCAAACCTGACGGCCTGCTGGTGATCCGCCCGGATGAACGCCTCACGTTCCTACACTCGCTGCCCGTCTCAGCCCTGTGGGGAGTGGGTGCCAAAACCCAAGAGGTCTTGGATCGGTACGGCATTCACACTGTCGCAGAGTTAGCGAGCATACCTCAACAAAAACTGGTTCGGATGTTCGGCAAACATGGAGCCCAACTCTATGAGCTCGCCCATGGACACGACAATAGGTCGGTCGAGCCGGAGCGTGCAGAGAAATCCATTTCCACGGAACAAACATTTGAGATCGATCTCATCGACCTAGAGCAGATGAAACGGAAACTGCTCCAGCTCAGCCATAAAGTAGCTCAGCGGTTGCGTGCACAAGAGCTGACCGCTTTGACGGTCGGGCTGAAGGTTAAATACGCATCGTTCAAACAAGTCGTACGTTCCGTGACGCTTGAAATTCCAACAGACGAAGCGCACCAACTGCATCACTACAGTCAAAGATTGTTGGAACAACTAGCGCCATTGCCCGAACCCGTGCGACTGTTAGGGGTCCGAGCGGGAAACCTTGTCCACGCTTCGGGAAACATCCAGCTCGGGTTTGATGATTTGGGTGGACAAAGGCGTCAGTCAGAGGTGACGATGGATGAAATCAAGGCTAAATTTCCGTCGTTGCGGTTAGGGCCTGCGAGTCTATTTCAACAGCATCAAAAGTGAGGTCATACACTCACAATTTGCGCGATAGGATAGAACTCAAGAGTACGTGTCGGGTGGAGAAAAGATCATGGGACTTTCAGAAAAAGAGAAAAAGATCCTCGAACAGCTGCAAGCACAACTGGCAGCTGATGATCCCCGCTTTGCATCGCGCATGGAGGAGGAAGCGGAGTCCGTATCCCAGCCCGGACTGCGCTTCTCACGGCGCCGTATCACCATAGGCATCCTCGTTTTTGTTCTCGGCATTGCAGGCCTACTCGTCGGGATCTCTATGCAACTCATCGTTGTAGGAATCCTGGGTTTCCTCGTCATGGTTGCTGGCGTCGTGTACGGCACCAGTCGAGCTAAGACAGGAGCCGGTGAAGCAGCCTCCAGTGGCGAGCCGAAAAAGCCAAGTGGATTCATGCAAAACCTTGAGTCCAAATGGGACGAGCGGCAAAACGGGGACCGCTAGATCGACATCAACTTCGTGTCATTTCGTGCGAAGTAGTCCTCGACCCTGCGTTGAAACAACTCAACATGCTGCGCCGCGAGCTTCTCTGCGGACTCCACTTCTCCGGCCAGATAGAACTGTAGTAGCTCTTCGTGATGTTCATGTGCCAAAGCATAGTGATCAGCCAACGAATGGCTTGGCCCGTCACTGCCACCAAAGCTGACGAAAGCTAGACGCTGCAATAACGTTTGCAAGGTCCTGATCGTATCCGCGAAAAACTGGTTGCCGGCAAGCTGGGCTTCGGCGATATGAAAATCGGCATTGGCCTGGGCCACCTGAGCCGGATCCGCCGCGATCATCGCCACCTCTACTTGCTGGGCATAGTCGCGCAGCGTAGCGATTTTTTCAGGGTCAGCCTGCAACGCCATCTTCCTTGCGACTGCCCGGCTGATCAGATGTAAAGCTTCGAAGGCTGCTTGCGTTTCATCAAGATCAAGATTCTTGACAGAAAAGCCACCCCGTTCGGTGAGCACGATCAGATTCTCATGCGAGAGCGAAAACAATGCCTCTCGGATGGGTGTGCGGCTCATCGCCAAATCGTGCGCCAGCTGAACGTCGCTCAGCCGTTGACCCGGCCGTAATTCCAAGGTGAGGATCTTGGCGCGCAAGGCCTCGTAGGCTTCAGTTCGTGCAGAACGAGCTTTGCCAGTCATGAATGCTTACCCTCCTGCAACAGACTCACTTAATTTTCGTCGACTGGGTTGAACCGGTCAATCTCCGACCCTAGGGTTGTATGCAGATTGTATACAGAAGGAGGTAGGCCATGAGCGTCGCAACCGATGCCGAGCATCAGACGTACAAGCGCCGGGCGGTCATTTCAGCGAGTCTGGGCTGGGGCTTGGACGGATTCACGTGGACCATGTACGGGTTCGCCTTGACAGCCGCACTACCGGTTTTGAACATGACCAATGCGGATGCGGGTTGGGTAACGGCGCTCAGCGTTGCTGCCTCGGCCTTAGGTGGCGTGATCTTTGGCAACCTTGCAGACCGCTATGGTCGTGTTCGGGTCCTGACATGGGTCATCATCGGCTACTCGGTTTTCACCGGTTTAACCGCGACAGCCCAAGACATGTTCCAGTTCATGATGTGGCGCATCCTAGAAGGGATGACCTTCGGTGGTGAATGGGCCGTCGGTGCGGCTCTTGTGGCCGAATACTCGACACCGAAGTATCGCGGTCGCCTGCTCGCCTTTATTCAAAGTACCTACGCAATCGGCTGGGCAGCCTCTACCGCCGCCTACTTGGTCGTCTTCTCTCTGCTGGAACCGGAAATCGCATGGCGCATTCTCTTCGTCATCGGAATCCTGCCGGCGTTCTTTGCCATCTGGATTCGCCGCAACGCCAAAGACGCGGTGACGCTGGCGGAGAATCCCAAACAGCAGGAGAGCTTTAGGAATCGCTGGTCCAAACTGTTCACCGGAGCCCAAGCCAAACGAACCATTTTTGCGACAGTTCTAGGTGTCGGCGTTCAAGGCGTCTACTACTCGGTCTTTGTCTTCTTGCCCACGTACCTTCGCGATGAACGCGGACTGTCGATCGTTGGCACAGCGTCCTATACGTGGGTGGCAATTGTCGGCTCCTTTATTGGTTACGTTTCCTCCGGTTTCTTCCTAGACTGGTGGGGAAGGCGCCGCACTTTCTTGTTCTTCTTTATTGGGTCCGCAGCCAGTGTGAGCTTGTTCGTCCTGACCCCGGTGGCGCAGAACGCTCTGGATGTGTTGATCATTTTGGTCCTAGGTTTCTTCGCCTCTGGACAAGCCGGCGGCACCGGGGCCTACCTTTCCGAATTGTTCCCGACGGCCATCCGCGGCACGGGTCAAGCCTTCTCCTATAACTTTGGTCGGGCGCTTGCAGCGTTCGGTCCGCTGACGGTGGGGCTGATGGCCGAGAGCATCGGCCTCGGTAGCGCGATCATGACGATCGCGATCATCGGTGCCGTCATCGGTATTACCGCACTGGTTTTCCTGCCAGAAACCAAAGACAGCGTCATCGTCGACTCCTCCGAAGAAGAAAAGAGTGTGACTACACCATGAGTGAAACCGAATCCGGACACTACTTTCTAGCCGCCGACACCGGTGGAACCTTCACCGATATCGCAGTACAGCAGCCCAACGGTGAACTGTTCGTCTGGAAGGTTCCCTCCACACCGGAAGCCCCAGACGACGCCGTCCTAACCGGAGTCACCGAAGCCTTTGACGAGATCGGGGCATCGCTGGAGAATGTGCAACATTTTGTACACGGGACAACGGTGGCCACGAATACCGTTTTGACGCGCACCGGCGCCCGGGTAGGACTGCTGACTACCAAGGGATTCCGCGACATTCTGCGCATCGGTTGGCAGGCCCGACCTTCACTTTACGATCAGTATCAGCGCAACCCTGAACCGTTGGTGGCTGTCGAAGACATCCGTGAAATCGACGAGCGGATGAGTTCTGAAGGGGAGATCCTAAAGTCCCTGGACCCAGAAGAAATCCGCAAGGCTTATGAGGACCTGGTCGAGGCCGGTGTGGATGTCATTGTGGTGTCTTTCTTGAATGCTTACACCAATGCCCAGCATGAACGTGAGGCGATCGCTGAGCTATCGAAACTGGGGGATTTGGAACTCTTCGCAGCCTCATTGCTCTCCCCGGAGATCCGCGAATTTGAGCGTACCTCCACCGGTGCGATTAACGCCTACATCCAACCTAAGATCAGCAATTACATCGCTCGGCTTCAAGACGGAGCCAGCAAAGCTGGTATCGGCGCGCCACTGTGGATCATGCAATCCAATGGGGGCCTGATCTCTCCGCAGAATGCCGAACAGGAGGCTGCCCGCACGATCCTATCCGGTTTGGCCGGTGGCGTTACGGGCGCGGCCAGCTGGGCGCGCATGCTCGGCATGAAGAATGTGGTCTCATTCGATATTGGCGGAACCAGCACTGACATCGCCATGATTCGTGACGGTGAACCGGATGAAACCCAGCTGGCAGAGATTGGCGGGTTGCCGCTACGGATGCCTGCCATTGACGTGCACACGATCGGAGCCGGCGGCGGATCCATCGCGTGGCGGGACAGTGGTGGTGGGCTGCGCATGGGACCGCACAGCGCTGGTGCCGTGCCAGGACCTGTTGCTTACGACCAAGGCGGGGAGGAACTCACCGTTACGGACGCGCATCTCGTTCTTGGCCGACTTGGTGAAGAACTGTTGGGTGGTCGGTTCAAGCTCAACAAGGAAGCCGCCCTACGCCGGATGGAAGTCTTTGCCGAGGAAGTCGGTCTGAGTGTACCGGAGACAGCAGAAGGCATGATCCGGGTCATCAACGCGACGATGGCGCGCGGTGTGCGCAAGGTGTCGGTGGAACGCGGTGTGGATACCCGTAACTGCGACTTGATGGCTTTCGGTGGGGCCGGACCACTGCACGCGGCCGAACTGCTAGCCGAACTCGACATGCGTTCAGCGGTCATCCCGCCGCAGCCAGGCATCGCCTCGGCCGTCGGCATGCTTGATGCACCACAGCGGCACGACTATTCCTCAGCGGTGTTCTACCGGCAAGGAGATGACCTGCCTGTCCGTGATCAGCTTTTCTACGGCCTGTTGGACCAAGCTGATGAACTCGATGTCAGCGAACGCGCTGAATATGGATTCTTTGTGGACGCCCGTTACGCCGGCCAGAGCTTCGAACTCACCATCGATCATGCTGATGATTGGGACAAACTCCGTGAGATCTTCGACCAAGCCCACTTGGAACGCTACGGTTTTGCTGATCCGGACGCCAAGATGGAAATCGTGGTGCTGCGCTTGGTGGTCACCGATCGGGTCGCCCAAGGCACCCAACTGCAACCGACCAAGGAAACTGCAGTAGGAGAAGAACCGAAGCCGCTCCAAGAGCGCGAGGTCTACTTTGACGGTGAATGGCAGAAGACACCGGTGTACCGACGCACCGACCTTGTCCCGGAGCAGAGCTACGTCGGACCCATGATCCTAGAGCAGTTCGATTCGACCATTTTGGTTCGCCCGCAGCAGCAGGCACGCCAAGACGAGCGCGGATTCTTGCACCTGCAGAAAGTGGAGGCATAGAGATGACACAGCCTTTGAACCCAGTTGAACTTGAAATTGCCCGGAACCGACTGGAATCGATTGCCGAAGAAGTCGGTCTTGCACTCATCAAGACCTCCTACTCACCGAACATCAAGGACCGTCGTGACTGCTCAGCAGGCCTGTACACACCCGATGGGACACTGATCAGCCAAGCCGAACACATCCCACTGCATTTGGGGGTCATGCCGGAATTTATCCGGACCGTGCTGAACGAATATGGCGTCGACAACCTCGTCGACGGTGATGTCTTGATCACCAACAACCCCTACCTGCGGGGCTCTCACCTGCCCGACGCCTGCGTCATTACACCCATCTTTGTCGATGAACGCTTGGTTGCCGTGGTTGCCAATATGGCGCACCATGTGGATGTTGGTGGCATCGCACCTGGTTCCATGGCCACCTACGCCACCGAGATCTTCCAAGAAGGCATCAGGATCCCGCCGGTCAAGCTTTACAGCGCAGGTGAGCTGCAGCGTGAGTTGCTCAATGTGCTCATGACCAATGTGCGTACCGCAGATAAAACCCGCGGCGATTTGATGGCACAGGTTGCAGCTAACCGGCTGGGGGAGCGACGGGTCGAGGAACTCGTTCAGGAGTGGGGTGCCGAGTACTTCATCCGTGCCTGTGAAGAATTGGCTGACTACGCCGAACGTCGGACCCGAACCGCGCTGGAATCATTGCCAGATGGCTCAGGTGAGTTCACGGATCACCTTGAACATAATGGGGTGGGCGAGGAACGACTGGAGATCCATGTTGCCGTGACAAAGAGCGGGGACCGGCTCACCGTTGACTTCAGTAAGACCGATCTAGCCGGCGCCGGGGCAGTCAACTGCTCCGCTGCGGTGACCCAGGCCTGCGTCGCCTACGTTGTAAAACTCATTGCCGATGCCACGCTGCCCTCCAACGCAGGGCTGATGCGTCCGATTACGGTTCGGACACGCCCTGGCACCCTAGTCGATGCCCAGTTCCCGGATCCGGTCTCCAACGGAAACATTCAGACCGCTCAGCGCATCGTAGATACGCTGCTGGGGGCCTTCCATCAGATCGCTCCGGATCTGGTTCCCGCGGCCTCCTCCGGTTCCATGTCGATCATGACCATTGGCGGGCGCGACTTCCGAACCGGCCGTTATTTCTCCTACGTGGAGACCTACGGGGGTGGCCAAGGCGCCATGCCGGGACAGGATGGCGCCCACGCCATTCACACCCACATGACCAACACGCGAAACACCCCTTGCGAAGTCATCGAACAGGAGTACCCGCTGCGCGTCGGCGAGTATGCGGTGGCTGACCGGACCGGTGGCGCTGGCGAATACACCGGTGGTGATGGGCTGATCCGCACACTCACACTCGTGGGCGGAGAAGCTGTGGTGATTGCCGGTACGGCACGCACCGACCAAGGACCTTGGGGGCTCAATGGTGGCGCTGACGGTGCCAAAGCTTCCGTGGAATACATTCGTCGCTTTGGCGAGCAAGATGAAGCCACGGAACTGCAGGAAGCCATGAGCCGTGGCGCGCTCGCCAGCGGTGACGCCGTGCGGATTCAAACCGCAGGCGGGGGAGGCTACGGCGCACCACGCCAAGCGGATAACTAACCGCTCCCACGCCCCTCCACCCTCCACCACCAACTCCCCCCACTTTGCTCCCCTCGGCGCAAAGTGGGGGATTTTTTATGCCGAAACACGGCGAAACCAGGCTTGTGAGGATCGCTGTGAAAGAGCCAACAGTTTTTCCCTCCACTTCAAACCATTCTCGTGAAAACCCCGAGATCAAGCGGAACGAGGGTGCACTCTGGTGGAAAAAATTCCGGACAAATTGAAGATTATTGCTTGACGGTGGGGGATTGTGGGGTAAAGTGGGGGACGTAAGAGCGAAGTGGATAGCAAGGGTGAGTGCGTATTGTCGCTAGCCGGAGAGGGTAGGCCATGTTTCTTGGCACCTATACTCCGCGTCTGGATGACAAAGGGCGGCTGATTCTTCCGGCGAAGTTCCGGGACGAACTTTCAACCGGATTGGTCTTGACCCGCGGTCAAGAGCGATGCATTTACGTTTTCAGCATGCGTGAGTTTGAGCGAATGCACGAAGAAATGCGGAAAGCGCCACTCTCTTCGAAACAGGCTCGAGATTACGTCCGTGTCTTCCTCTCCGGGGCCTCCGATGAGATCCCGGATAAGCAAGGACGAATCACCATTCCAGCCGCGTTGCGTGACTATGCGGGGCTGGGACGGGACGTAGCCGTCATCGGTGCAGGTAGCCGAGCGGAGATTTGGGACTCCACCGCTTGGGAAAACTACCTCTCCGAACAGGAAGCTCAGTTCTCCGACACTGACGAAGACGGGCTTCCAGGGCAGGAGTGATCCAGCCCGAAACGCTTGTGCTGGGGTTTGCTCTCTTTCCGTACACGGATCAGCCGACTCAACTTCCCCGGAGTCGGACGGGTTTCGTGCGGCCGTTTTGACGGCGCGGAAGGGGGACAAACCCCAGCACTGCAAGCACTAGCACCTTGATCATCAGCGCCGTTGAGCACTCATACATGGAAGGGAGCCAGATGGAGGCCAAGCCTACCTCTGACCGTCACGTTCCAGTGTTGCTCCAGCGCTGCGTCAATCTTCTGGCTCCCGGAATCGAAGCTGCGCGCCAGTCCGGTACAACTCCCGTCATCATTGATGCCACCCTCGGGATGGGTGGGCACTCTGAAGCTATTCTGAATCAGTTTGACGACGTGCTGCTGATCGGTCTTGACCGCGATACCCAAGCGTTGGAATTGGCCAGCAAACGTCTGGCCAGCTTTGGTGATCGTTTCAAGCCCGTGCACACAACCTACGACCGAATTGACGAAGCCTTGGCGGAAGCCGGAGCCCAGACACTCTCTGGAATCCTTTTCGATTTGGGGGTCTCGTCGCTGCAACTGGATGAACGAGACCGCGGTTTCGCCTACTCGTACGACGCGCCACTAGACATGCGCATGAACCAGTCCGCGGGTATCGATGCCGCTGAGCTACTCAACACTGTTGAGGAACGGGAACTGATTCAAATCATCCGGGTCTACGGTGAGGAACGATTCGCCAACCGAATCGCAGCCGCCATCATCAAGCGACGGGAAGAAACCCCGTTTACCCGCACCAAAGAACTCAGTGATGTCATCATCGCGGCGGTTCCCCCGCACACCAAAGGCGGGCACCCGGCAAAACGAACCTTCCAAGCCATCCGGATTGCGGTCAACGAGGAACTGGCGATTCTTGAGGACGCCATCCCGAATGCCTTGGACCGGTTGCACGTGGGTGGCCGTCTGGTGGCGATGAGCTATCACTCCCTCGAGGATCAAATCGTCAAACGTCACTTGCGTGAACGCTCCAAATCAAAGGCTCCAGTCGGGCTGCCTATTGAGCCGGAAGAACTCAAAGCCACGTTCACCATGGTGACAAAAGGAACAGAGGCCCCCTCCGCAGAAGAGATCGCCGAGAATTCACGAGCGGCTTCGGCCAAGCTACGTGCAGCAGAGCGCATCAGAGAAGACATCAAACCACAGGCAGACTACCCCAGGAGTCATAGGCTATGACGGCGCAACCGAACGAACGTCAACCGTTACTGACTGCTGTACCGTCTTCGGCCGGGCAACGGCAGGTAGCGAGTGAGAAACGCCCAGTCCTGCGCGTCATCACGGGTGGAACCAAGCGAAAGAACGCTTGGTTCTTGTTGTCCTACCTGATTCCGGTCCTTGCCGCGGTGGTCATCATCTTGGGGATTAACGTCACGGTTTCCAGCCACCAGTACAACGTGGTGCAGATGAAAAACCAGCAGCTAGAGCTTGTGCAGCAAAATGAAGCCCTGACACAGCAAGTCAAAAACCTCCAAGCTCCACAGAATTTGGCCTCCCGCGCGGCAGAATTAGGAATGGTGATGCCAGCCTCTGTCGGCTCCGTCGACGTCAACAGCCAGAAGGTCAAAGGCAATCCGACTCCGGCCAAGAAATCCGATAAACCCACCACATGGGTTGCCAAGCCCGGAGTCGCAGCCTCATCCGAACCGGTTGTTGTGAAGAGCCCTAAGAGTGAGTCGGCATCTTCCACCGGCCCAGCTGCGACCGGTGGAACCCGCGAAGCAACCCCGCAGCTGGCAGAACAAGAACTCAATGGTGGCACCATACCGGCGCCACGGCAAAGGTAAACATCGACCCGAGGAGCCCCGGACGTGGCAACACCCAAGAAGCAACAGCTCGGTCCACTGTTGGGTGCCGTATCCGGCCCCACTAACGGCCGACTACGTTTTGCCGTTGCGGCAGCCTTGGTGCTGCTCATGGTGCTGGGCGGACGTCTCTTCGTGATTCAGGGCTTGGACCTGGACGGAAAAGCGATTGCTGCCGCCAAGGAACGAACCCGCACCTACTCCATCCCGGCCGAACGCGGTTCCATCTTGGACTCCAAGAACAATGTGCTTGCCATGAGCGTGGACCGGTACAACTTGGTCGTGGACCAAACCCTGGTGGCCGATTACAAACGACCGATCCCGGGCACAACCCCAACCGAGTATGAAGTCGTTTCCGTCGATCAGGCGGCGACAGAACTTGCCAAGATCTTGAACGCTGACTCTGACACCGTAAAAAACACTTTGACGGGGGACAAGCGCTACCAGATTGTGGCCAAGAACTTGCTGCCCGAGGTCAAAGACGCAGCCCTTGATTTGAAGATCCCTGCGCTGGTGGGTGAACGCATCGACAAGCGCGTCTACCCTTCCGGTGCAGTCGGAGGCTCAGTCCTTGGCTTCCTGAGTGGGGACGGGACACCACTGGAAGGGATTGAACGGACCCAAGACGAGATCCTCTCCGGTACTCCAGGGGAACACACCATGGAGATAGGTGCTGACGGCATCCGTATCGCTACCGCCGATTCATCGATCAAACCTGCCGAAAACGGTAAAGACATCCGGCTGACCATTGACCAAGATATCCAGTGGTTCGCTCAAGAGGCCATCAGCGCCAAGGTGCGGCAATATCGCGCCACCTGGGGCAACATCGTGGTCACGGATGCGAAAACTGGTGAGATCCTGGCCATGGCTGACTCCACCACGGTGGATCCGGCCAATCCAGGCAAGACGGATGAACTATTCCGCCAGCCGTTGGCCTTGACCCGAGACTACGAGCCGGGCTCGACCG
The DNA here is from genome assembly GCF_042434215.1 of Micrococcoides hystricis. Lineage (NCBI taxonomy): Bacteria > Bacillati > Actinomycetota > Actinomycetes > Micrococcales > Micrococcaceae > Micrococcoides > Micrococcoides hystricis. The sequence goes on from NZ_JBHLUB010000001.1 coordinate 62,427, forward strand.
GCAAGGTTGCGACCTTTGCGGCGGCATTGGACTCTGGGGCCATCAAACCCTTGGATAACTTCCGGGTGCCTAACAAGCAGACCTTCACCGGTGAAACCATCAACGATTCGATGCGACACCCAACCTTCGACATGACTGCGGCAGGTGTCTTTGCCCGTTCCTACAACACCGGAACGGTGCAGGTGGCGAACAAGATGGACAACAAAAAGCGCGAAGAGTACATGCGCAAGTTCGGCATCGGCAGTCCCATTGACATCGGATTGAACACCTCCAGCCCCGGCGTGCTGGCCCCAGCGGATCAGTGGGATCGCCGCCAGCAGTACACCACTTCATTCGGGCAGGGCTACACCGTCACGAATCTGCACTCGGCCTCCATTTTCCAAACGATCGCCAACGATGGTGTGCGCGTCCCACCGCAGCTGATCGATGCCTACATCTCAGCCGACGGTAAGGAAGAGAAAGCGCCGCGGAAGAAGGGCGAGCGAGTCGTCTCCAAGAAGACCGCCCAAGAAATGCTGCGGATGATGGAAGCCGTCGTGGAAGAATCCACCGGCGTCGGGGCAAAGATCCCCGGCTACCGCGTCGGTGGCAAGACCGGTACCGGTGAGGTCGCCGTGAACGGTGTCTACGACGGGTACGTGACTTCCTTTACCGGTATTGCACCGCTGGATGATCCCCGCTTCGTCGTCTCGGTGATCGTCTACCGACCGCAAGGTGATTGGAAAGACTGGACCGTTACCGACACCTTTGCCCAAGTCATGGGACAAACACTCAATACCTACAATGTGCCGCCAAGCGGAGCGAAGTCCAAACACTATAAAGTGTTTACCGACGATCCGCAGAAGCGACCATGGGAATAGAATGACACGCCTGAGCCCCGCACAACAGGCCGAAGCTAACTTTCGGCCGAACACACCTGTACCAACGCCACTGGTTGACGTTGCTGCAGCAGTAGGACTTGAGCCTGCTGACGTGCACCCCTCCGGTATGAACACCCAGGTCACCGGCGTCAGCCTCAACACCAAAACCGTGCTGCCTGACGATCTGTACTTGGCCTTACCAGGGGCCAAACAACATGGTGCCGCCTACGGTAGCCAAGCAATCGCCGCCGGGGCTGCCGCAATCTTGACCGACCCCGCCGGGGCTGACCTATTGCGGGGAGTGGAGGTTCCGGTACTTTCCGTCCAACGGCCACGCCAATACGTGGGTGCCGTCGCCGAACTGATCTACCGTGATGAATCAGTCCGGGACATCAAACTGTTCGGGGTCACCGGAACAAACGGCAAAACCACCACGAGCTACTTTATCGACGCCGTCCTCACCCAACTGGGATTGACCTCGGCACTAGTGGGCACCATCGAAACCCGGCTGGGTGCCGAAACCATCCCGAGTTCGCTCACCACACCCGAGGCCACCCAACTTCACGCCTTGTTCGCCAAGCTCGCACAGACGGGCGGCCAGTCCGGTGTCATGGAGGTCTCCTCCCATGCCATCAGTTACCAGCGCATCTCAGGGCTGCACTTTGCTGTCGCCGGTTTCACCAACCTGACCCAAGACCACCTTGACCTGCACGGGAGCATGGCGGACTACTTCGACACCAAAGCTGAGCTCTTCAGCAGCCAACGCTGCGACACCGCGGTGATCCTCACCGACGGTGGTGAGCAGGGCTACGGACACAAGATGGCTGCCGCTGTGAGTGCCAAACTCGTGCGGTTGTGCACCGATGGCACTGATCCGGAAGCCGATTGGTCAGTGACTGAGGTGACCCCGGACGGACTGGGCCACGCCTTCACGCTCCAACACAAGGACGGTACCCGCATCCAAACCAGCACCGGGCTGCCAGGCGAGTTCAATATCGCCAACGCTGCCTTGGCAGCCGTCATGGTGCTCTCCGCTGACCTCTCAGCACTAGGCATCACCCGCCAAGAGCTGGTGGAGGTCCTGTCCGGAGGACGACCGTTCGACACCGCGGTGCCAGGACGGATGGAAGTCATCACGCAAGAACCAGCCGGGGTCGTGGACTTTGCGCATAACCCGGACGCTATGATTCGCACCTTGAGCGCATTGAAGGAAGCCAGCGCTGGCAAACTCATTCTGGTCTTCGGCGCCACCGGTGAACGTGACACGTCCAAACGGGCCATCATGGGCGCCATCGCAGCCGAATACGCGGATGTGATCATCGTCTCTGATGATGATCCGCACGGGGAAGAACCTGCCGGCATCCGGGCTCAAGTCATGGCCGGAGCCAAGGACTGGATTCGGGAGCACGACGCCGATCGGACCCTGCTGGAAATCTCTCCCCGCCAAGACGCGATCAAGCACGCAGCCGAGCTGGCGGATCGCCACGACACGATCGTCCTGGCCGGCCGCGGCCATGAAACGGCCATGGATGTTGCCGGCACCGTCGTACCCATTGATGACCGAGATGAACTACGTCACGCGGTGGCCTTGGCTCAGAAACAGGCCCGCGCGCGGTAGAGTCGATACGTCATGATTGAATTGAGCGCGGCCGAAATTGCGGCCATCACAGCAGGTTCCCTCAGCGGTGAGATCGATACCGCCGCCACCGTTACGGCCGCCACGGTTGATTCTCGAGAAGCAAACGGTTCTTCCGTGTTCATCGCCAAACCGGGTGAGACAACCGATGGGCACCTCTACATCGATCAGGCCATCGAGGCTGGAGCCCCCTTTGTGCTGGCCGAACGTGTGACCAAAGACGCCCAACGCAATCCGCACCCGGCCATCCTCGTTGAAGACGTGGTCACCGCCATGGGCCAACTGGCCGCAGAGATTGTGCGCCGCATCCGTGCGCATAGTCCCACCACCGTCATCGCGATGACGGGCTCGGCCGGTAAAACCACGACAAAAGACCTATTGGCCGCGATTTGTGCCGCAGCCGGACCGACCGTTGCTCCCATCGGATCCTACAATTCCGAGGTCGGACTGCCGCTGACCGTCTTCGAAGCGGAGCTAGACACCCGCTACCTCGTCCTAGAAATGGGTGCCACCGGGTTGGGACACCTGGAGTACCTAGTGGGTCTGATTCCACCAGATGTGGCTATCGTGCTGAACGTGGGCCACGCGCACGCCGGAGAATTCGGCTCCCAAGCCAATATCGCGACGGCCAAAGCAGAGATCCTGTCCACGTTGACGTCAGCGCAAACCGCGATCCTGAACTTCGACGATAGCTTCGTGCGGGACATGGCGGCTAAGACCAACGGTCAGGTTTGTTACGTCAGTGCCGATGCAAACCGTTGGGAAGCCATCCCAACCGAGCAAAAGATGGTGGCACTGAATCCGCGTTTGGATCAGACCCTCCAGCTTGGCACCGGACTGCGCAGCACGATCTCGGGTCAGAGCGAAGAGACAGACTACTTCAGCACCGCGTTGCTGGGCGAACATCACATCCACAACGTCCTTGCTGCTGCGGCAGCAGCTCAAGCTGCCGGTTTGAGCCTAGAACACATCGTGGAAGCCCTCAGTGGCCGTGGACCAGCGAGCCGCTGGCGCATGGAGCGGCAAGAACGCGAAGACGGACTGTTGGTGATCAACGACGCTTACAACGCCAACCCAGAGTCCATGCGGGCAGCTTTGAAAGCAGTCGCGCAGCTTGGCCGCGATACCGGACGCCGGACTTGGGCTGTCATGGGCGAAATGAAAGAATTAGGGGAAGAATCCCGCGCAGCACACGCTGACTTGGGCGAAACCGTCGTCCGCTTGAACATCAGCCAGCTGCTGGTGATCGGTGAGGGGGCCAAACCCGCTTACAACGCCGCCATTCTTGAAGGCAGCTGGGGTTCGGAGGCGTACTATGTCGAAGACATCGCCGCAGCCGAAGCGTTGCTGAACGAAAGGGTCCGACCCGAAGACATCGTTCTGTTGAAGGCCTCGAACTCAGTCGGGCTTGGCCCGCTGGGGGACCGGCTAGCCGGTCGCGGCACAGACGAACAGACAGAGACCAAGGAGCAGTAAGCCGTGGTAGCACTCCTCATCGGAACTGTGATGGCCTTGGTCATCTCCATGGCGGGAACCCCGCTGTTTGTCCGCTTCTTGGTGAAACAAGGCTACGGTCAGTTCATCCGAGACGACGGTCCAACCCAGCACCACACCAAGCGTGGCACACCCACCATGGGTGGGGTGGTCTTCATCCTGACCATCGTGCTGACCTACTTCTTGACCCATCTCATCGAAAGCGCCATCAACGAGCAGCATCCTGGGCCCACAGTTTCAGGGCTCTTGCTCATCTATCTGATGGTCGGTATGGGACTGGTCGGATTCTTGGATGACTACATCATCATCCGCCGACAACGATCGTTGGGGCTCAGGGCGTGGGCCAAGATCGTGCTGCAGGCGATCGTCGGTGTCTCCTTCGCCGTGATGGCACTGTTCTTCAAGGACGAGCGGGGACTGAGTCCAGCTTCAACGGCGATCAGTTTTGTGCGTGACACCAGCATTGATCTTGCTTTCGCCGGACCAGTTGTCGGGATCATCCTGTTCGTGTTGTGGGCCAACCTGATTGTCACCGCCTCCACAAATGCGGTCAACCTCACCGACGGTCTTGATGGGCTAGCCACCGGTGCGGTAGCCATGGTCTCGTTGGCGTACACCGTGATCTCGCTGTGGCAGTTCAACCAAACCTGTGGCTCTTCCCGCGCCATTGAATCGGCCTGTTACGAAACCCGAGACCCACTGGATCTGGCCCTGCTAGGTGCCATTATTTGCGCGGCGCTGGTCGGCTTCCTCTGGTGGAACACCTCCCCGGCGAAGATTTTTATGGGCGACACCGGCTCCTTGGCGCTGGGCGCAGTACTGGCCGGCTTCGCGCTGTTCTCCCGCACGCAACTGCTGTTCGTGATCTTGGCCGGCCTGATGGTCATCATCGCAGCTTCGGTGATCATCCAGGTCGCCTACTTCCGGCTTTCCGGTGGCAAGCGGGTGTTCTTGATGGCGCCGCTGCAGCACCACTTCGAACTCAAAGGATGGGCAGAGGTCACGGTCGTGGTTCGGTTCTGGATCATCAGCGTCCTCTTCGTCGTTGCCGGCATCGCCATGTTCTATGGGGAGTGGGTCCTGAATGCAGGAAATTAATGTTCTTCCCGAACTGACCAGCTGGTACGGGCCATGGCAGGGCGTGCCTGCCGTTGTCACCGGCTTGGGCGTGTCCGGCTTCTCGGCCGCTGACACGCTGATCGAATTGGGTGCCAAAGTCGTCGTTGTTGACGGTGCAGACCACCAAGAGAACCAGGCCAAGGCAGAAACACTGCGGATCGTCGGCGCACACGAGGTTCTCTTGGGCGAAGAACACCTCGATGCAATCCCAAGCGTTGACGGTGAAAGCCCGCAACTCATCGTGACCTCACCCGGTTGGCGGCCAGATCAGCCACTGCTGGCAGCAGCCACCGCCGCGGGCATCCCCGTCTTCTCCGATGTTGAACTGGCATGGCGCGTGCAGGACAAGTGGGCTAACTCGCAAGATCCAGCCGAGCGCGCGCCGCTGCCACAATGGATCGGGCTGACTGGAACCAACGGAAAAACCAGCACCGTCGGGCTGGCTGAATCCATGCTTCTGGCTGCCGGGAAACGCGCCATCGCCTGCGGCAACGTAGGCGTGCCGGTATTGGACGCCATTCGTGATCCAGCCAAATTCGAAGTACTGGCCCTAGAACTGTCTTCCTTCCAATTGCACTGGAGCGACTCGTTGTCCTTCCACGCTGCTGCGGTTCTGAATCTGGCTGAAGACCACGTGGACTGGCACGGCAGCTACGACGCCTACGTGGCGGCAAAAGCGAAAATCTACCACCAGGCACAGCTAGCTTGCGTCTACAACGCAGACCAGCCGGCTACCACGACTTTGGTGGAAGAAGCAGACGTTGTTGAAGGTGCCCGAGCTATCGGTTTCACCACTAACACACCAGCCTTGAGCATGCTGGGGCTGGTCGATGACATTTTGGTGGACCGAGCCTACTTGGTCGAGCGCAAGACTCAGGCATTGGAACTGGCTCGGTTCGAAGACTTCACCACCCCACCTGCCCAGCACATGGTTGCAAATGCGTTGGCTGCGGCCGCTTTGGTACGAGCCCTTGACGTCCCACCGGAGGCCATCCGAGCAGGCATCCAAAACTACGAACCTGGCGCCCACCGGATGCAACTGGTTGCCAAGGCCGAAGATGTGCTGTGGGTCAACGACTCCAAAGCAACCAACCCACACGCCACCGACGCTTCCCTGCGGGGATTCAAGAACATCATCTGGATTGCCGGTGGCCTCTCCAAGGGGGTGGACTACCAGCAGCTGATCAAAGCCAATGCAGAACGCCTCCAGTCAGTCATCCTGATCGGCACCGACATCGCCGGTCTGCAAGACGCGCTTGCCAAGCATGCGGCCAACGTCCCCGTGACATTGATTGAACAGAACCCGGAAGCGTTTATGGATAAGAATGCGTACGGGCGAGCGGTCATGGCTGCGGCCGTGGCACAAGCGGATCAGAACGCTACCGCCGATTCCACTGTTCTGCTCGCGCCAGCTGCTGCCTCCATGGACCAATTCACTTCCTATGAGACACGCGGTCAAGCGTTCATTGATGCTGTGGCCGACCTGATGGAAGCCAAAGGTTTCCCACGTGCTTAGCCGATTCACCGCCTGGTTGGAAAAGGATGACCCACGGGTCACCTTTTACCTGATTCTGGTCCCAACGCTGCTGCTAGTGGCGCTCGGATTGGTCATGGTACTTTCCTCCCTGACGGTCGAATCCATCGGTAAGGACGTTTCTGTTCTCGGCGAGTTCCAACGTCAAGCCATCGCTGCAGGTCTCGGCCTGCTAGCCATGATCGTGTTGCGCCGCATGCAACTGAAACATTTTCACCTCATTGCCTGGGGCGGTCTGGTGATCGTGCTGATTATGCTGCTGTTAGTGGCTTTCACGCCCTTGGGTGTGGAGGTCAACGGCAACCGCAACTGGCTACGGCTTGGACCCTTGCCCCAAATCCAACCGGCAGAGATCGCCAAACCTGTGTTCGCCCTCTGGGCCGGTAGCGTGGTGGCCCGCAAATCGGCGGTGATCCACGAATTTAAGCACCTGCTCATCCCCATCCTGCCCGTGGGCATGGTGATCATTGGCTTGGTCATGTATGGCTCTGACTTGGGCACGACCTTGGTGCTGTCATTGATGCTGGCCGTCGCGTTACTTCTGGCCGGGGTACCAAAGCGCTGGCTGATTTTAGGCGGCGCGGCAGGACTGTTGGCGGTCGGCGCGCTCACCGCCTTGAGCGCCAACCGAATGCGGCGCATCTACGCCTGGCTGGGCACAAACTGTGACGAACCCACACACCCCTGTTACCAAACAGAACAGGGTCTGAACGCGTTGGCCGCCGGCGGCTGGACCGGGTTGGGCTTGGGCCAATCTCGCGTCAAATGGCACTACTTGCCTGAAGCGAAGTCTGACTTTGTCTTCACCATTTTGGGTGAGGAGCTTGGCTTGTTGGGCGCGGTATTCACGATCTTGTTGTTCATCATTCTGGCCATCGGGCTGTACCGTACCGCCGTGAACGCTGAAGACAAGTTCAGCCGTGTGGTGTTGGGGGTCATGCTCATTTGGATTGTGGGGCAGACCTTCATCAATATCGCCATGGTGACACGGTTGATGCCGGTGATCGGCGTTCCGTTGCCCTTCATCAGTTATGGTGGTTCGGCACTCATTGCCACGATCGGAGCAATGGGCATTGCGCTGAACATAAATCGGCGACAGCACACCCAGCAACTAGAGTTGTTGCAAGAACTTGATGATGCGAAGAAGACCCACACATGACCGAGACTGAAAAAAGCTCCCTAGGATCCCTCGTCTTTGCAGGCGGTGGCACCGCAGGACACGTTTCACCGCTGCTGGCCATGGCGGCAGCGGTGCGGCAACAGTATCCGGACACCAAGGTGACGGTGATTGGAACCGAATCCGGGCTGGAGACTTCACTGGTACCACAAGCCGGCTGGCCGCTGGAGACCATCGACAAGGTTCCGCTGCCACGAAAGCTCAACCTAGATCTGCTGAAAGTACCCTCTCGGCTTTATGCCACGATTCGCCAAGCAGAAAACATTCTGCGTGGCAAAGAAGCGGACGCCGTTGTCGGTGTCGGCGGGTATGTGTGCACCCCGGTTTACTTGGCCGCTAAAAAGCTGGGGATCCCAGTGATCATCCATGAAGCCAACAAGAAGCCAGGACTCGCCAACATTGTGGGTGCGCGCTTCGCCGCCAAGGTGGCGACCGCTTACGAAGGAACCAAACTGGGTTCGGCACCGGAAGCTGTGGGCATGCCCATGCGTGCCGAAATCGTTCAGGCTCGTCGGGGGAGCGGAACGGCCGCGGCCCGAACTCGACTGGGACTCGACCCCGAACGCAAAACCCTGGTCGTCACCGGTGGCTCATCCGGGGCAGTAAGCCTCAACGAGGCCTTGGCGGCCGGCGCTGCCCCAATCTTGGATACCGGGGCTCAAATATTGCACCTGACCGGTCACGACAAACACGTCGACGAACGACGTTTCCCATCGGTGCTGCACGAACATTATCACCAGCGTGAATTCCTTCAGCACATGGAAGACGCCTACCTCGCGGCAGACCTGATGGTCACCCGCGCTGGCGCCGGAACTGTTTTTGAGCTGACCGCCGTGGGCGTGCCGACCGTTTTCGTGCCGCTGCCGATCGGTAATGGCGAGCAGAAACGGAACGTGGAACATCTCGAGCTTGCTCAAGCCACCACGGTGATCGACAACGCAGACTTTACCGCGGACTGGGTGAAAACCGAGCTGACCGCTCTGCTGACCAATGAAGCAGAACTTCATCGTCAGGCCGGGCTCATGGCATCGTTCGGTCAACGAGACGCCGCCGCGCGTATGGTCGACATGATTCAGGAGGTCCTTGCTTGAAAAATAACCAGCAGGAACGGATCCACTTCCTCGGCATGGCCGGAGTGGGTGTCTCAGCAGTCGCCCGAATCATGCAGGCGCAAGGACGGACGATCTCCGGAACTGATGCCAAAGACTTGCCGGTGATGAGCGAGTTCGCCGCCCGAGGCGCTGTGACCTACATCGGCTACCGGGCCGAAAATCTTGACGATCTCGACGCAAAAGGCCTCCTTCCGAACGTCATCGTGGCTTCCTCTATTGCCCAAGACGGTAATCCGGAGTACGAAGCAGCCCGGCGCCGTGGCTTGCGCTTGCTCCACCGTTCGCAAGCACTTGCCGAAGCGATGTCCGGTCATCGGGTGATTGCCGTTGCGGGCACCCACGGCAAGACCACCACGAGTTCGATGACGGCCACGGCCTTGCGGGCCGCCGAGCTTGATCCAACGTTCGCGATCGGTGCCAATCTGGTTGACCTAGGTGTTAACGCCCATGTTGGTTCCACGGATCTGTTCGTGGCCGAGGCTGACGAGTCCGATGGTTCGTTGCTGAACTACACACCAACCATTGTCGTGTTAACGAATGTCGAGCCAGACCACCTCGATCACTACGGAACCCCGGAAGCCGTTTACCAAGTTTTCAAAGACTTCACCGCCAAGATCGTCCCGGATGGAACCCTGATTTACTGCACCGACGACCCCGGGGCGAGCAGCACCGCAGCATGGGCGCGGGAACACCGATCTGATCTGAACGTGATTGGCTACGGTTTCGACGCCGCAGCGGACATTCGACTCAGTGACGCGAAGGCTGTGAACACTGGCCAAGAGTTCACCCTGACCACAGGTGAAACCAGCCACCAAGTCCGGTTGCAGATGCCCGGACAGCACAATGCCCTGAACGCTGCCGCGGCGCTGGCCGTCCTCAGCGTCTTAGATGCCAACCTTGAGGCAGGTAGCCAAGGGCTAGCCGGGTTCGGGGGAGCGGCCCGTCGATTCCAATTCCACGGGGAAGTCCAGGGCATTCGCGTGTTTGATGACTACGCTCACCACCCGACAGAAGTGCGGGCGGTCTTGCAGGCTGCCCGCTCGATCGCAGGTGCAGCGGCAGTACGCGTGCTGTTCCAGCCACACCTGTTCTCTCGGACTCAAGAATTCGCTGCCGAATTCGCCGCCGCGCTCGAACTTGCTGACGAGGCCATCATCTTGCCGATCTACCCGGCACGCGAAGACCCCATCCCGGGGGTGACCGCAGAACTGATCGCCCACAAAATCGGCTCGGGGGCTCCCGTCCTAACCGCTGAGGCGGCCGTCGCCCAGCTGGCGCAGCAGGCCCAGCCTGGGGATGTACTCCTGACCGTCGGCGCCGGAGACGTCACCTATTGCGCGGACCACCTTGTCACCGCTCTAGAAGATCACCACAGCCACGGAGATGGACGCTAATGTCCTTTTCGCAGCACGAAGCCAACATTTTCGAACTGCCGGAGTCGCCAACCCAACGCCGTAAACGCTGGGCCTTTTGGGCGTGGATGATTTCGCTGCTCAGTGTGCTGATCATCGGTGCTGTCATGGCGGTCCTCTTCTTCAGCCCGCTGCTAGCGACCAAGACCATCAAGACCACCGGCAACCACCTGCTGGCCGAAAAAACTGTAGTCAAGAAACTCGAACCGCTGACCGGCAAACCTCTTCCCCAGGTCACGGACGGGCAAGTAGCGGATATGCTCGCCGATCAAAGCGCCATCAGCAGCAGCCGGATCCAAGTTCAGCTACCGGACACGTTGATCGTTCACCTGATCGAGTATGACCCCGTCGTGGTGGTACAGACCAAGACGGACAAGACCACCAGCTACGCGCTATACAACTCGCTGGGTCAGAACATTAAAACTCTTTCGGGCAAGAAAGAGGCGGATAGCTTCAAACTTCCGGTGGTGGACTCCGGTCAAGCCACCAAAGATCAGACACTGTTCACCACCGTGACCAATGTGCTCGGTGATGTCGGATCGGGGCTGCGCGGCCGCATGGTTTCAGCCGAAGCCAAGACAGTGGACTCGGTCATCTTGAAACTCAAAGATGGCCGCCAGATTTTCTGGGGCAATAGCGAAAATAACGAAAAGAAAAAAGCGGTCCTCGACGCGCTGATGAAAAACGAAGCCCACCGCGCCAAACAGGCAAAAGCTGGCAAACTCAAAGACTATACAGCCGTGAAAGTCTTTGACGTCAGCACCCCGGACCAGCCGGTTTTGCGCTAGGAAGTAACTAATCGAGCGACACACCGGCCCGGTCTTTGAATGCGTACCGCAATCACAATAGGTTCATAACTGGGAACAGGTTGACATAATCTTAACGTTCTACTTGAGCTTTAAGGTTGGTTGGCTGAAGCGTCCTCGCCAATTCAGTTCGGTTGGGTGAGCGAGGATCCGGTGAAAACCGTACATACCAGAGCAAGGGATACATAGACGTGGCAGCACCCCAAAACTACTTAGCCGTCATCAAAGTTGTTGGTGTCGGTGGCGGTGGCGTAAACGCCGTCAACCGCATGATCGAAGCCAACCTGCGCGGTGTTGAATTCATCGCCATTAACACAGACGCTCAGGCACTGCTCATGAGCGATGCCGACGTCAAACTGGACGTTGGGCGTGAACTGACTAAGGGCCTAGGCGCCGGCGCTGACCCTGAGGTCGGCCGTCAGTCTGCCGAAGATCACGCTCAGGAAATCGAAGAAGTCCTGCGCGGTGCCGATATGGTCTTCGTTACCGCAGGCGAAGGCGGCGGCACCGGTACCGGTGGCGCCCCCGTGGTTGCTCGTATCGCCCGCTCCTTGGGCGCTCTGACAATCGGTGTTGTCACTCGTCCATTCACCTTTGAAGGTCGCCGCCGGGCCAACTCTGCCGAAACCGGTATTGAAGCGCTGCGCGACGAAGTCGACACCCTGATTGTCATCCCGAACGATCGCCTGCTCTCCATCTCGGACCGCAACATCTCCGTTGTTGACGCTTTCCGCTCCGCCGACCAGGTCCTGCTCTCCGGTGTTCAGGGCATCACCGACCTGATCACCACCCCTGGCCTGATCAACCTTGACTTCGCCGACGTGAAGTCAGTCATGCAGGGCGCCGGTTCCGCGCTAATGGGAATCGGTTCTGCGCGCGGGGACGACCGTGCCACCAAGGCTGCCGAGCTCGCTATTGCCTCTCCGCTGCTGGAAGCATCCATTGATGGCGCACACGGTGTGCTGCTGTCCATCCAGGGTGGTTCTGACCTAGGGCTGTTCGAGATCAACGAAGCCGCCCGGATGGTGCAAGAGGTTGCGCACCCAGAAGCGAACATCATCTTCGGTGCCGTCATCGATGACGCACTCGGGGACGAAGTCCGCGTCACCGTCATTGCGGCCGGTTTCGATCAGATCAACGCCACCAGCGCTCCAGCCGCTGCACCGGTGGAAGCCGGTGCCGCAAGTGAAGAAGAGCCACTGCCGGAGACAGTCGAAGATACCGAGCACGAGCAAATCAAGGCTACTGAGTTCGAAAACAACGCTGTGCCCGTCGTGCCAACCACGGCGTCAGCCAATGACGACTTGGATGTGCCTGACTTCCTGAAATAAATTGCTCCCTCCCTTTTCCTGGCAAACAACCCTGGATTCCGGGGTGGTGATCGGATTCACGGGCACAGCCTTTGGATCCCTCGCGTCACCACCTCCGGAGTCTGGGGTTGTGTCGTCTCTGCCCACACCCCGCCAACGCTTGGACGAGACCGTAACAGCGGCCGGTTACAACCGGGTACGTTTCATGCGCCAGACACACTCCAGCTGTGTGCTGCCCCGAACTGTGAGCGAAGACCAAAGCTCACTCGCGGCGGAGTTTGATGGCCACTACAGCGACGGGCAGGCGCTCTCGCTGGGCGTGCTCACCGCAGATTGTCTGCCGATCCTGATCGCAGGAACCAATCATCAAGGTCAGCCACTGGTGGCGGCCATACACGCCGGCCGAGTGGGTCTGCTCGCCGGCATCATCCAGCAAGCCCTCCATGTGCTCCAGCCAAAACTGGCCGCACCCGGCAGCCACCACTATGTCCGTCCAACCGCGGTGATTGGTCCCGCCATTTGCGGACAGTGTTACGAGGTCCCTCTCGCCATGCGGGAAGAAGCTGAAACCCAATTCAGTACAATAGGGGCGGAAACATCGTGGGGGACACCCGCACTCGATCTGAGTGCGGCAGCAGCAGAAGTGCTGCAGCAGGCAGGTATCCACACCATGTCGACCGGAATCTGCACCCGTGAAGACCCCGCCTTTTATTCGTATCGTGGTGGCGACATCACTGAGCGTAATGCCGGAGTGGTGTTGACCCCCGCAACTGCTAACAAGGAGTAGACCTGAGTACCCGTCGCCAAGAGCTCACCGAATCGCTGTCACGTGTCCGTGAACGAATCGCCGCAGCCAGCGCCGATCGCGCTGTCGCACCCGAGCTCATCGTGGTCACCAAGTACTTTCCCGCTTCCGACGTGGAACTACTCACCGAACTCGGCGTCACCGAATTTGGGGAGAACCGAGACCAGGAAGCTGGTCCCAAGGCCGTTGAAACAAGCGATCTCGAGCTGAACTGGCACTTCATCGGCCAGTTGCAGACCAACAAGGCCCGCACCGTGGTGCGATACGCCTCGGCCGTCCACTCGGTCGACCGGGTCAGCCTGGTCAAAGCCCTAGAAAAAGCCAAGGCGCGCTTTGCACGGGAGAGCGAAATCCCCGATCCTTACCAGCTGCGCGAGAAAAAACTTCCGGTGCTGATCCAAGTGGACCTTGACCCCGCAGCTGGAACAGACCCAGCCAAACCCCGCGGCGGCGCATTGCCAGCCGAAATCGAGGAAATTGCCGCCGCCATCGCTGCCACCGAGTGGCTGACGCTACAAGGTGTCATGGCCGTGGCACCGATGGATGCGGACCCGGCAGAAGCTTTCGGACGTCTTGCCAAGCACCATGAGAGCTTGTTGGCCAGCTATCCGGAGGCGACGTGGTGTTCGGCCGGCATGAGCCACGACCTAGAAGCAGCCGTGGCCGCAGGTGCGACACACCTACGCATTGGCTCCGATGTGCTCGGTGCGCGCCCTAGCCTCGGGTAACGTCAAAGTAGCGCTAAGTATCGGGTGCGAACGCGTCGATGCGCTACAACCTTACCCAGATGAGGAGTAAACCATGAGTGGTGCTTTGAAGAAGACCATGATTTACCTCGGGCTTGCTGATGCGGAAGAGGCCCAGCCGCAGCGCAGCCAAAGTCCGCACATCGAAAAAGAGGTGGCTGAAGCCCCTCGCCAAGAACCTGTGCGCGCTTTCGCCGCACCAGAACCGGTCGAGCCTTCCGAACCAGAAGAGGTCAAGGAATACCGCGCGCCGGTCACACCCATTAAACGTGCAGCTTCAGCTCGAGAAGAAGACGGTACTATGCACCAAATCACCACGGTCCACCCGCGCAGCTACAACGACGCGAAGATCATCGGCGAATCGTTCCGCAGCGGTATCCCGGTCATCATGAACGTCACCGATATGGGCGAGCAGGAGGCCAAGCGTTTGGTTGATTTCTCCGCCGGCCTGGTATTCGGTCTGCGTGGCTCCATCGAGCGGGTTACCAACAAGGTGTTCTTGTTGACCCCGGAAGATGTTGAAGTTCTCGGCGAAGACCAGCGTACCTCGGAGAACCAGGAACACTTCTTCAACCAGTCCTAACCGGCTGGATCCGCCACTAACTGCTCACGGAAGGAAGCGACGAGCGTGCAAATCATCTGGGCAGCATTGTATTTGGTGCTGACAATTTACTCGCTTCTTCTGGTCATTCGGATTGTTTTTGAGGTTGTCCAACAATACGCGCGCCAATGGCGACCCAAAGGGGCTGTGCTGATTCTGGCCTCGGCCACCTACACCGTCACAGACCCGCCAATCCGATGGCTTCGCGGCCGTATACCCATGCGAATGGGCGGACTAAATCTAGATTTTTCGTTCATTATTGTTTTCTTCGCCGTAGCAATTCTGAAGATGATCGTCCGAGCAATTGCGCTAGCTTAGGCTCAACACTCGGGGCGCAAGGTTTGGCTTGACCAACGTTGCGTTATAAATTAGATATATAAAAGATGCGAACTTATCGACTCGCATGAGATCCGAAGGTTCAAGTAATCGTCCGGCGAAGCGGACAACAAACCAGTATTGAGGTGACCCGATGGCTTTGACGCCAGAAGATGTAGTCAATAAGCGCTTTCAGCCGACGAAATTCCGTGAAGGCTACGATCAGGACGAGGTAGATGATTTCCTCGACGAGATCGTCGTTGAACTGCGCCGCCTGAACGAAGAGAACGACGGACTGCGCAAGCAGGTCGCCGAACTCGAAGCACAGCTGGACGGCGCCGATGTGCCAGCTCCAGCCCCTGTCTCTGCTGCACCTGTTGTCGAAGAAGAGCCAGAACCAGTCGTCGAAGAAGAACCAGTTGTCGAGGAAGAAGCTCCAGCTGCACCAGCCCCACAGGCTGCCGCAGCAGTCGAGACTCCTGCCGCCGCACCAACTGGCGACGCCCAGTCCGCTGCAGGCATGCTCGCCATGGCACAGCAGCTGCACGACCAGTACGTTGCCGAAGGTAAGGCCGAAGGCCAGCGCATCATCGAAGAAGCCAAGGCTGAAGCCGACGCCACCATCCGGGACGCTCAGGAACAGTCCCGCCGTACCCTCACCGATCTGTCCGAGAAGAAGGCTGAGCTGGAAGACCGCGTCGAATGGTTGCGCGGCTTCGAAGGCGACTACCTGTCCCGCATGAAGTCTTACATTCAGGGCCAGCTGAAGGATCTGGAAGCACACACCTCACTTGCTGACAAGCAGTAAGGCGTTTGCCTCACCCACAGCAACCCGCTGACGAGAAAGCCAGTATAGGAATCCGCTTCCTATACTGGCTTTGCTCATGTTGACTCACACCTGCCGAAAGATCCTTGATGACCGCCAGCGTACCCGCCAGCACCGCACCGACCAGCCCCCGTCGATTCATCCTGCCTGCCATCTTGGGGCTGCTGGGCTACATCCTTGACCAAGTCACCAAGTTCTGGGTGCTGAGCAACATGCATGAGGGCGAAACGATCCCCGTGCTCCCGCCGGTCCTGAGCTGGCATTTCGTGCGCAACCCCGGGGCAGCTTTCTCCATGGGGACCGAATACACATGGGTTTTCACCATCATCATGGTCGTGGTGGCAGCGTACGTGATCTACAAGTTCCGAACCACAACCAGCAAGATCTGGTTAATCGTGATGGGTACCCTCCTTGGGGGGATCCTAGGAAACCTCACCGATCGTCTCTTTCAAGAGCCAGGTTTCGGGTTAGGCCATGTCATCGACTTCATCGCGGTCCCCAATTTTGCGGTCTTCAACGTCGCGGACTCGCTCATCGTCTGCTCGATGATCGTGATCTGTATTCTGCTGATCAAAGGCGTACCGCTCAACGACGAGGTCGATGACGATCTCGACCAAGTGCAGGCACCGGAAGACCAACCAGAACCTTCCGCGGTCACCGACGCGGACGAACCGACCTCCAAGAATCATGAGTGATGGCGGCATCGGAGAGCAGTTCTATGACGGCCTAGATAAAACCTTCGTTGTCGGCCAGGATTGCCCCACAGGTCGGGCGGACGCAGCCGTGGCAACCGCCGTAGGCACAACCCGCACCGTGGCGGCAGAGTGGATCAATTCCGGCTATCTGCGCCGGGCAGATGGAGCAGCGCTCAAGAAGTCAACGAAACTCGTTACCGGGGAGACCATCACGGTGGTGGTTCCGCCCCGAGAAAACCCGTTAGAACCAAGAAGTGAGATTGTGGATCAGCTCAAAGTCATTGCCGATGACGAACACTATGTGGTGATCGACAAGCCCACCGGTGTGGCCGCGCACCCGTCATTGGGCTGGCACGGGCCCACCGTCGTGGGCGCACTCATGGGACTGGGCTACCGGATCAGTACCTCCGGGGCAGCCGAACGCCAAGGTATTGTCCACCGACTCGATGTGGGCACCACCGGGATCATGGTGGTGGCCAAGACAGAGCTGGGTTACACGGCATTGAAGAACGCGTTCCGCGACCGGACCCCGATCAAGATCTACCACGCACTCGTCCAAGGTCTGCCCGATCCACTCGAAGGCACCATCGATGCCCCGATCGGCCGGCACCACGGTCACGAATGGAAGTTCGCGGTGACCCAAGACGGACGCGAGTCAGTCACCCACTATGAGACCGAGGAGGCCTTCGGCCCAGCCACCTTATTGAAGGTCGATTTAGAAACAGGACGGACCCACCAGATACGAGTTCACTTCTCCGCGATGGGCCACCCACTGGCCGGGGATCTGACCTATGGTGCCGATCCCACCTTCGCGGCCAAGCTCGGCCTGACACGCCAATGGCTACACGCCGCCGAATTATCTTTCCCACACCCGGCTACCGGCGAGACCATGCACTACAGCTCGCAATATCCGGCTGATTTACACCAAGCGCTGGCTCTGCTGCAGACACATTAACTCGTTCAAACGACTAGACTGTTAAGGCAATGTGGCCAGCAAAGATTCTGCTGGATTGCGGCGTTTTTCGGGGAGTAAAGGGAGCATATGGCGGACACGGTGAAGGCACGTAAAGACGAATTTGTTCACCTGCACAACCACACCGAGTATTCAATGCTGGACGGTGCAGCCCGTGTCTCCGACTTGATGGTCCGAGCCAAAGAACTTGGTATGGGCGCTATCGCCACCACCGACCACGGGTTCATCTTCGGCGCCTACGACTTCTGGAAGCAAGGCAAAGAGCACGGCGTCAAACCCATCATCGGGGTGGAAGCGTACCTGACCCCAGGCACGCACCGCACGGACCGCACCCGCGTGAAATGGGGCAACGGTGTGGAGGACGTCTCCGGTAATGGCTCCTACACTCACATGACGCTGTGGGCGGAGACCACCGAGGGGATGCACAATCTGTTCCGGGCCTCCACCATCGCCTCCCTCGAAGGCCAGTTATACAAGCCACGTATGGACCGGGAAACCCTGCAGACGTATTCCAAAGGACTGATCGCCAGCACCGGGTGCCCCTCCGGCGAGGTCCAAACGAAGCTTCGCCAAGGCCTCTACCGCGAGGCGGTGCAAGCAGCCTCTGACTTCCGGGATATCTTCGGTAAAGAAAACTTCTTCTGCGAACTGATGGACCACGGGTTGGACATCGAACGAAGAGTCTCTACCGACCTGCTGCGTCTGGCCAAGGAGCTAGACCTGCCATTGGTGGCCACCAATGACCTGCACTACACGCACGCTCACGACGCCCAATCACATGCGGCATTGCTGTGCGTGCAGTCCGGTTCCACCATGAGTGACCCGAACCGGTTCAAGTTTGATTCCGACGAGTTCTACCTCAAGTCTCCAGCCGAGATGCGTTCGCTGTTCAAAGATCATCCGGACGCATGTGACAACACGCTGCTGATCGCAGAACGCTGCAACGTCGAATTTGACGAATCCGCGTCCTACATGCCGGTCTTTCCCGTCCCGGAGG
Source organism: Micrococcoides hystricis (assembly GCF_042434215.1). NCBI lineage: Bacteria > Bacillati > Actinomycetota > Actinomycetes > Micrococcales > Micrococcaceae > Micrococcoides > Micrococcoides hystricis. The sequence goes on from NZ_JBHLUB010000001.1 coordinate 80,845, forward strand.
GCGAATCCGAAGAGTCTTGGTTCGTCAAAGAGGTCGAAAATGGGCTGCGGTTACGCTTCCCGAACGGCATCCCAGATGAAGTGCGCAAACAAGCCAAATATGAAACCGAGATCATCCTGCAAATGGGGTTCCCGGGCTACTTCTTGGTGGTTGCCGACTTCATCAACTGGGCCAAGGACCAAGGCATCCGCGTGGGTCCGGGCCGTGGCTCCGGTGCCGGTTCCATGGTCGCTTTCGCGATGCGCATCACCGAGCTCAACCCGCTCGAACACGGCCTGATTTTTGAGCGCTTCCTCAACCCGGAGCGCGTCTCCATGCCCGACTTCGACGTGGACTTTGACGATCGTCGCCGCCCCGAAGTCATCAAGTACGTGACCGAAAAATACGGCGATGACCGGGTCGCGATGATCGTCACCTACGGCACCATTAAAGCCAAGCAGGCACTCAAAGATGCCTCCCGCGTTCTTGGCTACCCGTTCTCGGCGGGGGAGACCCTCACCAAGGCGATGCCGGCAGATGTCATGGGCAAAACAATGCCGCTGCCAGACATTGAGAACCCGAAATCCAAACGGTACAAAGAAGCCGAAGAAATGCGGGAGCTGCTGGCCACCGACCCGGACTCGCGCAAAATCTTCGATACCGCGCTGGGCTTGGAGGGGCTGAAACGCCAATGGGGCGTCCACGCCGCGGGCGTCATCATGTCTTCGGAACCGTTGATCGACGTGATCCCGTTGATGCGTCGCGACCAAGACGGTCAGATCATCACCCAGTTCGATTACCCCACGTGTGAAACACTCGGGTTGATCAAGATGGACTTTTTGGGTCTGCGAAACCTGACGATCATCTCTGATGCTATTGAGAACATCAAGATGAACAAGGACTTCGATCTTGACTTAGAAGCCCTCGATCTGGACGACAAGGCCTCGTATGAGCTGCTGGCTCGAGGGGACACCCTTGGCGTGTTCCAGCTCGATGGTGGACCAATGCGTTCGCTCTTGAAGCTGATGCAGCCGGATAACTTCGAAGACATTTCTGCGGTTCTGGCGCTGTATCGCCCGGGGCCGATGGGTGTGAACTCGCACATCAACTACGCGCTGCGAAAGAACAAGCAGCAAGAGATCGTCCCGATCCACCCCGAGCTTGAAGAGCCGCTGGCTGAAATCCTGGATACGACCTACGGTCTGATCGTGTACCAGGAGCAGGTCATGGAGGCGGCCCAGAAGGTCGCCGGCTATAGCCTTGGACAGGCGGACTTGCTGCGCCGTGCCATGGGTAAGAAGAAGAAAGAGGAGCTGGATAAACAGCAAGCAACCTTCTTCGAGGGCATGCAGAAAAACGGGTTCTCGCTCGAAGCCTGTGAAGCATTGTGGCACGTGCTGGAGTCCTTCTCCGACTATGCGTTCAACAAAGCGCATACCGCCGCTTACGGTTTGGTGTCCTATTGGACCGCCTATCTGAAAGCGCATTACCCGGCCGAGTACATGGCAGCGTTGTTGACCTCGGTTGGCGATGACAAGGACAAATTGGCGATCTACCTCAACGAATGTCGCCACATGGGCATCACGGTGCTACCACCGGATGTGAACCAGTCCGCGTTGAACTTCACCCCGGTGGGCGAAGACATTCGCTTCGGAATGGGGGCCGTGCGCAACGTGGGCGATCACGTGGTCGCGGGGATCGTCGAGGCGCGTGAGGAAAAAGGCAACTACACGTCCTTCACCGATTTTCTGCAGAAGGTTCCCGGGACCGTCTGCAATAAGCGCACGATTGAGTCGATGATCAAGGCGGGCGCATTCGACGAAATTGAAAACAATCGTCGCGCGTTGGCCCTCATCCACGAGGAAGCTGTTGACTCAGTCGTCGTCCAGAAACGAAATGAAGCTGCGAACCAGTTTGATTTGTTCTCCGCTTTAGACGGTGATAGCGACCTGGCCAGCTCGTTCGATGTGGAGATCCCGGATGTTCCCGAATGGGATAAAAAGGACAAACTCACGTTCGAACGTGAAATGCTCGGACTGTATGTTTCCGACCACCCACTGCAAGGTTTGGGCGGGGCCCTTGAGTCGCAAGCAAGTCACAGTATTCAGAGCTTGCTCTCGGATGAGGGTCCGGCTGACGGGCACCGTGTCACCATTGCGGGGATGATCACCTCCTTGCAGCGCCGGATCGCCAAGAGCTCCGGTAACGCGTATGCACGCTGTGAGATCGAAGATCTGGGCGGCTCCATGGAAGTGATGTTCTTCGGCCAAGTGTATGGTCCGATTGCCTCGCTTCTGGAAGAGGACCTGATTGTGGTTGTCACGGGTCGCTTGCAGCGCCGCGACGATGGCAACGTTTCCCTTAACGCCCAAGAGCTGACCATTCCGGACCTGTCGGATGCCAACACCGGACCGTTGGTCTTGAACCTACCCAGCCACCGGGTCACCGAAAAAGTTGCCCAAGCACTGGGCGAAGTGTTGCGTAACCACCTAGGCACGACCGAGGTTCGGGTTCGCCTCAACGGCAACCACAAGGAAGAGCTGTTCACTTTGCCGCCGAACTACCGGGTGGAACCGAACCCGAACCTGTACGGCGACTTGAAAGTTCTTTTTGGCCCCTCCGTGTTGGAGAATTAAGTACCCTAAAGAAGGTAGTTGGGTTCTGACCTGCAGAAAGTGAGGTGAAGCGTGCGCTGTCCGTTTTGTCGAAATCAAGACTCGCGCGTCATCGATTCTCGAAACCTTGATGATGGGGCGACCATTCGTAGGCGACGGTCGTGCCAGGAGTGCGGTAAACGCTTCACGACGTTGGAAACGGCGTCGCTTTCGGTGGTGAAACGCTCCGGTGTTGCCGAGCCGTTTGATCGTTCCAAGGTGATTTCCGGTGCGCGCAAGGCGTGCCAGGGTCGGCCGGTCTCAGATGATGATTTGGCGCTGCTGGCCCAAGAAGTGGAAGAGACGATTCGGGCCACCGGGGCTGCTGAAGTTGAAGCCCATGAAGTCGGGCTAGCCATCCTCGAACCATTGAAGCGACTGGATAAAGTCGCGTATTTGCGCTTTGCTTCGGTGTACCAGGGGTTCGATTCGCTCGAAGACTTCGAGGCGGCTATTCAGGATCTTCGTTCAGATCAGGGCTAGCCGGGCGCATTTTCAGGGGTTCCCAGAGCGATCATGATCAGCTAGACTGGTAGACACGCTTCGGTGGTGATTTCGGAGGGGAAGCCGAAATCACCACCGTACCAACCTAAACGCCGGTACGGCAGGTTCGATCCTAGAAGGATCTTGAGCTAGCTGTACCGGCGTTTTCTCGTCTTTACCGCTATCCGTGTCGATCTAACGCGGCTCGAGCGGCTCCGATAATCCCGGCATCAGCGCGTAATTGTGCCACAGCCACGGGACACTGAGCGCTGATATGCGGTAAGAACGCCTCGGCTTCGCGACTGACGCCACCGCCGAGAACGAAAACATCGGGGAAGAACAGTCGGTGCACGTGCGCTAAGTACCGGTTGACACGGTTCGCATACTCTGCCCACCCCAGCCCATCTCGTTCGATCGCGGAGGCTGCAGCCCGGGTTTCAGCAACCTCACCATCGAGTTCCAAATGTCCCAACTCAAAGTTGGGGATGAGCTGATTCTGATAGATCAAACCTGAACCGATCCCGGTCCCCAAGGTGAGGACCATGACAGATTCGGCATGCCGAAATTCAGGTTTCGACCGGATCACCCCGTAACTGACCTCGGCCAAAGCTGCCGCATCGGCATCGTTGAGGACCGCCAGCTGGCTGGTGATCTCAGGTGCAAGCTCGTGCGCGACATTGCGTCCCAGCGTGGCCGGATCGATATTCGCCGCGGTCATAATGGTCCCGGCCTTGATGACCGAAGGGAAGGCCACCCCAACGGGGGCCTGGCCCACGCGGGGGTCACGCTGCAGCTCTTGAATCAGCCGAACCACGGTGCGGAAGATCGCCTCCGCATTGTTGGGTGTGTCGTAGCGCAGCCGTTCACTGACAATCGTGCCGAGCTGTAAATCGACAATGCCAGCTTTCGCCCCTGTGCCGCCGACATCAACACCAATTCGGTACCGGTTCTCCATTAGGACTCCTCAGACCGGGCAGTGCTGGGAAGGGTCAGGATTTCAGCGCCGTCTTCACGGACTACTACGGTGTGCTCGAATTGGGCGGTGCGCTTGCGGTCCTTGGTGACCACGGTCCAGCCGTCTTCCCACATATCGTGGCGGTAGTCCCCCAACGTGAGCATGGGCTCGATGGTGAAGACCATGCCTTCTTCCATGGGGGTATCAAAGTTTGGTGCCGCATCGTAGTGCGGGATGACCAACCCGGTGTGGAACGCTGTGCCTACTCCGTGTCCGATGAAGTCTCGGACGACTCCGTAACCAAAACGTTTAGCGTAGGACTCGATGGTGCGGCCAATTACATTGATGGGACGGCCTGGTTTGACGGCCTTGATGCCACGACGCAAAGCCTCCTGCGTGCGTTCAACCAGCAGCCGTGACTCTTCATCAACCGTCCCCACTAAAAAGGTCATGTTGTGATCTCCGTGGACACCGTCCAGGTACACCGTGATGTCGAGGTTGACGATATCCCCGTCAGCTAAGACGGTGTCATCCGGGATCCCGTGACAGATCACCTCATTGACGGAGGTACAAATGGACTTGGGGAAGCCACGGTAGGACAAGCACGAGGGATAACCACCGGCATTGATGATGAACTCGTGGGCGATCCGGTCAAGCTCATCAGTTGTGACACCCGGTTTGATGGCCGCTGCGGTGTGCTGCATGGCGTCGGCGGCCACGGTGCCGGCACGACGTATCCTTTCTACGATGTCATCTGGGTAGGCGTCCGGACCCTTGTAGGGGGCAGGTGCTTTCTTCCCGTAATATTCGGGGGTGACAATGTGATTCGGAATCGGCTGGGCGGGGGAAACTTGCCCCTTTGTCAGGGTGCCGATCGGTGCTGTGCGGGGTGCTGAAGAATCACTCATGTCTCGATCCTATCGCCGCTGTCAGTCTTAAGCGCTCAGCGTTCGCCAGTGCCGAAGCTTCAAGGGGCCTTGGTGATGGATTACATTGGAACTAAGCAGACCTACCAATGGTCGGCCACCATCAAGGAGGAAGCAAGACATGGCTGAGAACCAATACTGGTACAACGTTGTCACCGGCGAAATCGAGAAGGGCCAGCAATCCGATTGGACCAAGTTGCTCGGCCCTTACGCGACTGAAGATGAGGCCAAACAGGCGTTGGCTAAGGTCGCCGAAAACAACGAGCGTTGGGACGAACTCGACGAAGATGACCGTCAGCGGGACAACAACCCGCTCAACGACGACGCATAAGTCTCAGGACCCGTCCAAACTAGGACGAGAAGCTCGTCGCCTCATCGGGGAACGCACCTGATACAACTTCCTTATGGAAGTCTCGGGCTGCTTGTTCCACGATGGGGCGCAAGTTTGCGTACTGTTTGACGAACTTCGCCATCCGGCCGCCCCGCAAGCCCAACATGTCCTGCCAGACCAGCACCTGACCTGTAGTCCCAGGCCCGGCACCGATGCCGACGGTCGGGATGGTGAGTGCTTCATCAACAGCGTTCGCCACCGAGGTCGGCACCATCTCCATCAGCAAGCCGAAAGCCCCCGCCGCTTCAAGGGTTTGGGCCGTCTTGACCATGTCCGCTGCGGCTTCGTCACCGCGACCTTGGACCCGGTAGCCGCCGAGCGTGTTTTCTGACTGCGGGGTAAAACCAATGTGGGCCATCACGGGAACGCCTGCAGCGGTCATGGCTTCGATATGCGGAGCGTAGAATTCCCCGCCCTCCATCTTCACCGCCGCAACGCCAGCTTCTTTGAGCAAGCGGATCCCTGAGGCCACTGCCTGTTCGGGAGAAACTTCGTAGGAGCCAAAAGGCATGTCTGCGATGACCATTGCACGGGTAGTACTGCGCACAACTGCTGCAGAAAAGGTGATCATCTGATCCAGGGTGATCGGCAACGTCGTGCGGTGACCCAACACATTGTTGGCCGCGGAATCACCAACCAACAATGTTTCGATCCCGGCAGCATCAAAAATCTCGGCCATGTATTGGTCGTAGGCCGTCAACATGGCGAAGTGCGTGCCGTCTTGTTTTGCTTGGGCCAAGTGAGTCGTCCGGATTTGTTTGATGTCCGCAGAAATAGCCATGACAGCTAGTCTACCCATCCGCGATGCCGGAAAAGACTAGAGTGAGAAGTGCAGACCGTCGACCTGTTGAAGGAGCACGCACGTGAACCAGCACCAAGAGAATGTATTGCGCACGATTGAGGACAACGATGTTCGATTCATTAGGCTCTGGTTCACCGATGTGGTCGGTGTCCTGAAGTCTGTGGCACTCGCCCCGGCCGAGGTGGAAGCCGCTTTCGAGGAAGGACTTGGCTTTGACGGATCCTCAATTGACGGTTACACGCGGGCCCAAGAATCCGACATGCTGCTGAAACCAGATGCGGGCACATTCCAGTTGTTACCGTGGCGGGGCATGGATGAACCCACCGCGCGTATGTTTTGCGATGTGCTGACACCAGACGGTGAACCCTCTGCCGCTGACCCGCGCCACGTGTTGCGTAAGCAGGTCGAACGCGCCGCACGCATGGGTTTCACCTGCTACACCCACCCGGAAGTGGAGTTCTTCCTGCTACGCAGCGATGAACTCGGTCCAGATGGTGAACCACAACCGGTTGACCGAGCCGGATACTTTGATCACGTGCCAGGCGGGGTGAGCCAGAACTTCCGTCGCCGCGCCGTCACCATGCTGGAAGCCGTCGGGATTCCCGTCGAGTTCTCCCACCATGAGAACGGTCCGGGCCAAAACGAGATCGACTTGCGCTACGCGGAGATTCTCGAATCGGCGGACAACGTGATGACGTTGCGCACGGTTATCAAGGAAGTGGCCTTGATGCACAACTCGTACGCCACCTTCATGCCGAAGCCTTTCTCCCAACACGCGGGCTCGGGGATGCACACTCACTTCTCGCTTTTTGAAGGGGACCAGAACGCCTTCTTCGAACCCGGTGCCGAATTTCAACTCTCCACCATTGCACGACAGTTCATTGCCGGTATCCTCAAGCACGCGCCCGAACTGACCGCGGTAACCAACCAGTTCGTCAATTCTTACAAGCGTCTCTGGGCCGGGGGAGAGGTACCTGCGTATGTGTCCTGGGGGCACAATAACCGCTCGGCATTGATGCGCGTTCCGCTGTACAAACCGAATAAGCGCGACTCAGCCCGCGTGGAGTACCGGGGCATAGACTCCGCGACCAACCCATACCTGTCCTACGCAGTCCTGTTGGGCGCCGGACTCGAGGGAATCGAAAAGGGCTACGAGCTTGCCCCAGCCTCCACCGACGATATCGGCGCACTGACCAACTACGAACGGCGCGTCATGGGCTACGAACCGCTGCCCGGAACCCTCCATGATGCGCTGCGGTTGATGTCCGAGTCCGAACTCATGCCGGAGATCCTAGGCGAACATGTTTTCTCCTCTTTCCTGCGCAATAAAGAAGCCGAGTGGGACGACTACCGGGTCAACATCAGCCCGTTTGAGCTCAACCGGTACCTCGGGGTGCTGTAAATGAGTGACCCCGCACCTCCGACACGACGTGCACTGATCGCGGCCGGATTCGCAGACTTGGACCGGGCCGGCAAACTGCTCGACAGCCCTGAACTCGTTGAGTTCGACTCCCGGGTCATGTTGCGGGCCTTCCAATACGCAGCAGACCCGGATCAGGCACTCATGTTGTTGATCCGTCTACTGGCGCGAAAACCCGAATTAGCTGACTGGCTCAAATCTGCGTCCATGGCGCAGGTGGAACCCATGATGCGCTTGCTGGGAGCTTCCGAAGCCCTAGGCGAGTTCGTGATCCGCCACCCCGACCACGCTGAACTGTTTCAACACAGCTACGGGGACGACCCGGAAATGCCGGAACCAGGGCATTACCGAAAATTCCTGCTCGCCTCGGTCGGCGCACGCCACCATGAGGCGCAGACCCGGGACTGGATCTCCGTGGCCGAGGAAACGGCCAGCGAAACACTGAGCTTTGAACCGGAAAGTTATGCCCCGGAGGCCGGGCTGCTGCCCTACACCGAGCAGGTGGCGGCACCGACGGATCAGGAGCTTCAATCTGCGGATCTTTCTGAGGATGCAGACGGCCCGGGCCGGGTCACCAAGGCCAGTCAGGAAGAACCGCATCCGGTCGCAACCCTGACCGGTAAGGAAGCCCGGACCGCGCTGCGGGTGGCATACCGGGCCAAGTTGCTTCAGATCGCGCTGGCTGATTTGTGTGGCGCCGACCCGGTTGCGCACGAACCGATCGTGGCGACCGCCTTGGCCGATCTCGCGGCCGCCGCCCTTGATGCCGGCCTAGCGGTGGCACGGGCAGAAGCGGCAGAGAAGTTTTCGGCCAAAGAGGTGGCGGATGTGCACTTTGCGGTCATCGCCATGGGGAAGACCGGCGCCCGCGAACTCAACTACATCTCTGACGTAGACGTAATCTTCGTACACAGCCACTCGGAGGCTCTCAGCGATCAGCGCGCTACAGAGATCGCCACTTTTCTAGCGCACGGGCTCAGCAAAGCGATTTCCTCATCCGGGATTGAACCAGGTTTGTGGGAAGTAGACGCCAATCTGCGCCCAGAAGGCAAAGACGGCGCCATTTCACGCACGGTTGAATCCCACTACGAGTACTACCAACGCTGGGCGCACCTATGGGAGTTTCAAGCTCTCCTGAAGGCCCGTCCAGCGGCGGGGGACTCTGGGCTGGGACGGCGCTACTTCAGAACTATCTGGCCGATGGTCTGGGAATCCGCCGCCAAAGAAGGCTTTGTCCAGTCCGTGCAGGGCATGCGCAAACGCGTAGAAGAGAACATTCCCCGCAAAGAAGAAGAGCGTGAAATCAAACTGGGCCCTGGCGGCCTACGCGATGTTGAGTTCACCGTTCAGTTGCTCCAGCTGGTTCACGGCCGCAGTGAAGAAAGCCTGCGGGTGCGTAACACCCTGACTGCTATCGACAGGCTGTGTGCAGCCGGGTATATCGGTCGATCCCAAGCCGCGGAACTGTCAGAAGCCTACCGGTATCTTCGGTTACTGGAACATCGCATTCAGATGGTCAAGATGCGCCGAACCCACCTGATGCCCTCAGACGATCGAGGACTGCGGGTGTTAGCGCGATCATCACAGCCACCCGGTGTTCAGTCGCGTCCCACCCAAACCCAATTGCTGGACACCTGGCAACGCACTAAGCGCCGAGTCCGGTCGCTGCATGAAGCGATCTTCTATCGTCCACTGCTTTCGACCACAGCACACCTGAGCCCAGACGAAATCAAACTGAGTACGGAAGCAGTGAAAGACCGGTTGGCTGCACTCGGCTATAAGGATCCGGCCGGCAGCGTCCGACACATTGAATCGCTGACGCAAGGCGTCAGTCGCAAAGCCGCCCTGCAACGCCAACTGCTGCCAGCAATGCTGGGTTGGTTCGCCGACGAGATCGACCCGGACGGTGGTCTACTGGCCTTCCGCCGGCTCAGTGAATCGCTCCATGGGTCCCCGTGGTTCCTGCGAACCCTTCGGGACTCTAATGTTGCCGCCCAGCGGTTGTGCAAAGTGCTGGCCAGCTCCAAGTTCATGGCCAACCAATTGGAGTTCCTCCCGGAATCGGTGGCATGGTTTGGGCGTACCGCGGATTTGCGGCCTAAAACTGAGGACGAACTCTGGGCAGAGAGCCAAGCGAAGCTGGCCCAGCACCCCGAATCAGGTCACGCCATCCGACTGCTTCGCTTGATCCGCCAACGGGAGGTCTTACGGACCGCCGTGGCCGATGCGATCGGATTGATTACCCAGCGAGAGGTTTCGGCTGCGCTTACGACAGCGGACAAAGTGCTGGCCCGTGGCGCGCTCGCGATCGCCGAACGAGAGATCATCACCACTGATGCGGGCGACAAGGACCCTGACCGCTTGCTCATGGACTTCGTTATCGTGGCCATGGGGCGTCAGGGCGGACAAGAAATCACCTACGGCTCTGACCTTGACGTCATGTTCGTTTACCGCCCGCGTGCTCAGGCGGCGGCAGACGCGGCAGCGAAGCAAGCGACCCAAGTGGCTAACCGGGTGATCGCTCTTGTTAGGCGCCCGGTCAAGCCTGCGGTGCTGGGGGAGAACCCTCTCAGTATTGACGCGGATCTACGGCCGGAGGGAAAGCAGGGGCCCATGGTGCGAACCGTGGCTTCCTACGCCGAGTACTACCAGCGGTGGGCGGAGGTGTGGGAGCGGCAAGCGCTGCTGCGGGCCATGCCGATCGCCGGGGACGAGGAAGTACAAGCAGAATTTTTAAGCGTCATCGATCCGCTGCGCTACCAAAAAGGTCTCAGCGACGTTGAGGCCATGCAGATCCGCCGGATCAAAGCCAGAGTGGAAGGGGAACGTCTGCCCCGAGGGGCTGATCCGACCCGGCACTTGAAACTCGGGCGTGGCGGTCTTTCCGACGTTGAATGGCTGGTCCAACTGTTACAGCTGGAACACGCTGCCGTGCACCCGGAACTGCAGACAACGAGCACGATCGCGGCCTTGAATGCACTAGAAGCAGCCGAGCTGTTACCGGCTGAAGATACCGAACAGCTCAAAGAGGCTTGGGTGCTGGCCACTCGGATCCGCTCCGGTTTGGTGATCTGGACCGGCAAGACCTCCGATGTTCTGCCGACCTATCGAGAAGACCTCGAGGCGCTAGCCCGGTGGTGCGGATACCCGGAAAACGCCGTGAGCGAGTTCGAGGAGGACTATCTGCGGATCACGCGGCTAGCCCGAGGCGTGTTTGAACACCGCTTCTACGGAATCGACTGAAACAGCAGGGCTTGGCTTACAGCTCGGCCACCAGCTCCAAGGTGCGGCGTTGGGCCTGAAGCTCGGTGGCGAGATTCACGATCATGACCTCATCTGCGCCGGTCAGTTCTTGGAACTCACGCAGTTGAGCGCCAACCGTCTCAGCGGTTCCCACCGCCCGATAATGCAACATCTGTAAGACCTGATGGCCGGCGGCCGAGTGATAAAGCAGCTCAACTTCTTCATCACTCAGGTTCCGGCCGCGGCCCAACATGGACCGAACTCGTGCTCGTGCCGCCTTCTCGTACAGCTGGTCTGCCTCTTCCGCGGTCTCTGCCGCGATGACCGACAGGGCAGCAATCATATAGGGCTCGGGGTGACGCTCTGAGGGCCGGTACTCCTTGCGATAAACTTCGGCGGCTTGCAAGAGCATCTGGGGTGCGAAGTGTGAAGCGAACGCGTAGGGCAGGCCGAGCTGCGCGGCGAGCCGAGCTCCGAAGAGAGACGACCCCAAAATGTAGAGCGGAACATTGGTGCCACGCCCGGGGTAAGCATAGACACCCGATTCACGGGTATCTGCGGCGAGGAACGATTGCAGCTCTAGAACGTCCTGGGGGAAGGTGTCAGCGGCGTTGGCGTCGCGGCGCAGCGCACGCATGGTCTGATGATCCGTTCCGGGTGCGCGGCCGAGCCCCAAATCGATCCGATCTGGGAACAACTCGGCCAGAGTGCCGAATTGTTCAGCAATAACCAGCGGGGCATGGTTGGGCAGCATGATGCCGCCGGCACCAACACGGATTCGCTCGGTGTGGGCTGCGACGTGCCCGATCAGCACGCTGGTCGCCGAAGACGCGATCGACTGGAAGTTGTGGTGCTCTGCGTACCAGAGCCGATGATAATTCAGACTGTCCGCTAGCTGTGCTAGTTCCAGCGATTTGGCCAGCGCCTCACGGATCGGCTGGCCGTGACGGACCGTGGCAAGATCCAAGATGGAGAGGGGAAAGTCCACCGTTTCCTTTCAGTGGTGTCGCCACGGTCCGCAACGGCCCGTGAAAGACACCTTAGATGGAGTAGTAGAGTTCAAACTCGTACGGGCTGACGCGCAGATGCAGAGGATCGATCTCCTGAGTCCGCTTGTACTCGATCCATGCCTGGATCAAGTCCTCGGAGAAGACATCGCCCTCGAGCAGGAAGTCATGATCCTCTTCCAACGCCTGCAATGCCTCTTCAAGAGATCCTGGCGCTTTCGGAATGTCAGCGGCTTCTTCCGGCGGCAGCTCATAAAGGTCCTTGTCGATTGGCTCCAGTGGCTCAATCCGGTTCTTGATGCCGTCCAACCCTGCCATCAGCTGAGCGGCGAACGCCAAGTAGGGGTTCCCGGACGGATCCGGCGCACGGAACTCGAGACGCTTGGCCTTGGGGTTCGCACCCGTGATCGGGATACGGATGGCTGCCGAACGGTTGCCCTGTGAGTACACGAAGTTGATGGGGGCTTCGTAGCCTTTCACCAGTCGTTTGTAGGAGTTCACCGTTGGGTTGGTGAATGCCAGCACCGCGGAGGCGTGCTTGAGCAGGCCCCCAATGTACCAGCGTGCCGTGTCGGAGAGGTTTGCGTAGCCCTTCTCGTCGTAGAACAACGGTTCGCCATCCATCCACAGCGACTGGTGGCAGTGCATGCCGGAACCACCGTCACCGTACACCGGTTTCGGCATGAAGGTCGCGGTTCGGCCCTGCTGCTGAGCAACGCCTTTGACGATGTATTTGAACTTCAAGATATCGTCGGCGGCGTGGGTGAGCGTGGTGAACGTGTAGTTGATCTCGTTCTGACCGGCTGCGCCAACCTCGTGGTGGGCACGTTCAACGTTCAAACCGACCTGCTCCAACGCCAAGGAGATGTCGTCACGGATATCCGCGTGCTTGTCTGTTGGGGGAACGGGGAAGTAGCCACCCATGGTGTAGGTCTTGTGGCTAAGGTTGCCGCCCTCATCTTTGCGGTGGGAGGTCCACCATGCTTCTTCCGAGTCAACGGAGAAGAAGGAGTGGTTCGGGTCGTTTTTGAACCGGACATCGTCGAAAATGTAGAACTCGGCTTCGGACGCGAAGAATGCGGTATCAGCGATGCCGGTGGATTCCAAGTATTCTTCCGCCCGCTGAGCTACCCCACGCGGGTCGCGGTGGTACGGTTCCCCGGTGCGCGGGTTGATGACCGAGAAGTTCATCACCAAGGTCTTGGCTTTGCGGAAGGGGTCAATGAAGGCGGTCGCAACATCGGGGATGAGCTGCATGTCCGATTCGGCGATGCCTTGGAAGCCTGCAATTGAAGAGCCATCGAAAAGCTGACCTTCTTCGAAGAAATCTCGGTCAACGGTTTTGGCTGGAATGTTGAAGTGCTGCTGCACCCCCGGAAGATCCGTGAACCGGATATCGACGAATTTCACGTCTTCGGTTTTCAAATATTCCAATAGTTCGTCTGCTGTCGTGAACACAACTGGCTCCTCAAATAATTCGTAGACGTTTTTAGTCTAGCCGGTGACACCCGTCGGAACAGGGCATTTTGCGCCCTCAGCCGATAAAGAAGTGATCGGGGCCACAGTACAGTTGGCTGATGGCGAACAGGGTGATCAAGTTCGGCTTCGGCGATGAGCGACATAGACTAGAGGGGTGAAAAAGAACCCGTCCTCCGATGAGCAGCCACAGGAAAAATCAGACCAAACCCGGATTAGCCGAAAAGATCTGGCTTCGTGGGTTGAAGGGCCGCCGCGGACCAATAAGAACGAGTGGCCAGGTCAAGACCTTGGCCTCCCTAAGGACGGTCCGACCCGTTTGGCCAGTTTTGGTCGGCGAATTGGCGCGGTCTTCATTGACTGGATGATCGCCTGGGGTATTGCTCTTTTCCTAGCCCGTGAAACTACGTGGACGCCGCTGATCGTCTTTTTCATTCTCACGGCGGTACAGCTAGGCCTGTATGAAGCCACCTTGGGTAAGCGTTTGTTGCGTATGCAGGTTGTGCAGGTCGGCGGGGCCCGCATTAAGTGGGCTAAGGCAGTGCTGCGGACGTTCCTTCTATGCTTGGTCGTCCCAGCCTTCATCATGGATGCAGATGGGCGGGGCGCTCATGACAAAATCGCTAACACTGTAGAGATTGCCTTCGCACCCCGCCCAAAAGCGTAGGTATTTTGTAGGAGCTTACGCTCCGACGAGATTTTTATTTGCCGCGCAGCGCCTTGCGATCAGGACGCATCCGGTACGGGTCGATACCTTTCGGAATGGGCAGGCCTTGACCGGAGATGGAGCTCAGCCGCTGGTTCACGGCTTGGACCTCATGCTTGGTCAGGGTCTTGTCGTACCCCTTCATGGTTTTGACGACCTTATGTAGCTCTGTCTGACCCTCGCCCTTACCCACGTGGATCACGTGTACCGGCACATTGGGGGCCACCCGGTTGACGAACTGGCGCTGTTTCTGCACGAGCTTGCGCACCCGGCCAATCGGTCCTTCAGTGACCAAGACGACGCCAGGGCGGCCAATAGCGCGGAAGACCACGTCGCGGGAACGCGGGGTGACAGCCACTGGCTCTTCTTCCACGATCCAGCCGCGGCGTAGAGTACCCAGCGCAGCACCAGCGGCACCTGGACGGTCCTCAATCTGGGCGAACGCGGCCCGTTCACCGCGGCGGTTAAGCATGATGACTGCGACCAACAAACCAACAGCGATGCCGAGGATCAACCATGTGATCCAGTTGTTCAGCAAAAGGCCAACAATGAGGCCAATGACAACGGGAACAAGGAAGCCAAGGAGCATACGCCAAACAATTGATGGGTCGTATGCCTTCGTCATGGTGAAGACTTGACGCAATTGTTTAATGGCGCCGGGCTTCTTGTTAGCTTTCTTGCGTTCCTTAATGGCTTGCTTCTCGGCTTTGCGTTCGGCGCGCAGTTCAGCCTTGGTCGGCCCTTGGGCTGCCTTATTCTTGGGTGCGTTGGCGGACATACTTCTCTCAGAGGTCATGACAAAACGAAATCGTGTACCTCTAGTGTACTCGGCTGGGGTTAACGAGACTGAATCAGGGACGCCGCTTCTTGTCGGGTCGAACCGGAGTCTTCAATGTGTGCCAATTCGGCCGGGATCTCCCAACCCTTCTTGCGCATCGCGGCAGCCCACAAGCGGCTGGCACGGTAGGAAGAACGCACGAGCGGACCGGACATCACACCGAGGAAACCCATTTCTTCAGCTTCCTGGGCCAGCTCGACGAATTCTTCCGGTTTGACCCAACGCTGCACCGGCAGGTGTCGTTCAGTCGGGCGCAGGTACTGAGTAATGGTCAGCAGGTGGCAGTTGGCATCGACCAAGTCTTGCATCGCCTGAGAAATTTCTTCTCGGGTCTCACCCATACCCAAGATGAGGTTCGACTTGGTGATAGCCCCCTGTTGGTGCCCGTAGTTAATGACATCCATCGAGCGTTCATAGCGGAAAGCCGGACGAATGGTCTTGAACAGCCGCGGCACAGTTTCCACGTTGTGTGCAAAGACCTGAGGCTTGGCATCGATGATGGTTTGCAAGTGTTCTTCGTTACCGGAGAAGTCGGGGATGAGGATCTCAACACCGGTGCCGGGGTTGAGCTCGTGAATCTTGCGAATGGTTTCCGCGTATAGCCACGAACCTTCATCCTCGAGGTCGTCACGGGCCACCCCGGTCACGGTGGCGTAGCGAAGCTGCATCTGTCGCACGGACTCGGCGACCTTCAATGGCTCGGTGACATCGAGAGGAGCAGGTTTACCGGTATCAATCTGGCAGAAGTCACAACGGCGGGTACATTCCGAACCGCCGATCAAGAATGTTGCTTCGCGGTCTTCCCAACACTCGAAGATGTTCGGGCAGCCTGCCTCTTCACAGACGGTGTGTAGTCCTTGGCCGCGCACAAGCGATTTGAGCTCGGCATACTCGGGACCCATTTGGACTTTGGCTTTGATCCAGCTCGGCTTGCGTTCCACTGGGGTGGCAGCGTTACGAGCTTCAATGCGCAGCATCCTGCGTCCTTCAGGGGCAACCGCCATGTTTTCTCCTAGGGTGTTATTTGGCCGCGGGGTCTGCCGCGGCGTTAGCTGAAGACGACAGCGTCAGCGATGTGTTCCTCGGCCCCCACGTTTAAGGCCTCTTTGATGGCTGGCAGAACGTCCGTCGGGGTGATGATCCGACCGGCCTCTGCGCTGATCGTGGTGGTGCCAGCGTCTGTGATGCCGCAAGCAATCACGTGTTCGTAGGGCTCAAGAGAGTTTGAGCAGTTCAAAGCGAAACCATGCATGCAGACATTCTTGTGTACGCGCAGACCGATCGCAGCGATCTTTCGGTCCGGCCCATTCTCATCAGCCGGTACCCAGACGCCGGAGCGTTCAGGGATTTGCACCGTGTGGATTCCGTAGTCGCCGATGACTTTCATCAGCGCGCGTTCAAGGTAGTCAACGTAAGCGCGGACGTGGCCGCGGCTCTTCAGGCGAACGATGGGGTAGCCCACCAGCTGGCCAGGGCCATGCCACGTCAGCTTGCCGCCACGGTCAACGTTGACCACAGCAGAACCATCCGTGGGAAGATCCTCGGGCTCGGTGCGCTTTCCTGCCGTATAGACGGAGGCGTGCTCCAGAAGATACACGGTGTTATCCGCTTTACCGTCAAGCACAGCCTGGTGCGTCTGCTGCTGCAGCTGCCACGCTTGCTGGTAATCCACGTAGTTCGGCTCCAAGCCAAGAACTTCAAAGTTCAGCTTCATAACTTCCTACCCTACGACCGACACCCGAGATAATGGAAATTTAGATCTCATGTTTTCCGATGCATGATAGCTGTGGATATCTCGAGATGCCTCCGGGTTATTTCTGTCACTATTCTGCCATGAGCACGCATCAGCAGCCGCTAGGTCAGACATTTTGTTTGCTTGGGCACTCACGGGTTCGAGTTCCTCGTCATGAGAAGTTCGCGGGCAAAGAGGTTTTCCGCTCCGATAAGACATCGGAGTGTCTTGTTGTTGACGTTGATCTGATCAGCGCTGAACATAGTGAACTCGAGCTTGGCGAACCGCTGAGAACCGCTGAACATTGGGCTCAAATGTGGTCGTTGTGCACACCGGATGTCACAGCAGAATCTGCCGTATCTGAAACGATGTTGGTGGCAACTGAATTTGTGGACGGGGTCAGTCTGACTGATTTGGTCAGCCAAACGGGTCCGCTGCCACTGTCCCAATTGTTAACGCTTGTTGCGGCGCTCGACTTGGCCCAGAGCTCCGATCCGAGCTCGGCGGTGAACCTCACTCCTGATCGTGCACTCTTCACCGCGCTAGGAAAACCCCGCTTCCTGTCCCGCACCAGCGGTGGGGTAGGCCCAGAGGGGTGTCTCTGGTTCGCGCTCACCGGCCATCCACCGCCCACCCAGCGGCTGGCAGTAGGTTTACTCCGGGACGATCTGCCGCGTCGACTAGAAGCGGTCGTGGATGCCTACCTAGCCGGAGAGCGGTCCTTGGCCGATGTCCGTGCAGTCCTGCACCGACTCACTGAACCGCGTCCGCTTCAACTCGGTCTGCCGCCTGCCTTGCGTTCCGGGCAACGGACAGAAACGAAAGTCCTGACCAAAGTTACTGCCCGCGTCCTTTTGGGAGTCTTCACCGCGTGCACCGTCCTGTTAGCCGGCTGGCAGCTCGAGCAGAGGTTTTCTGCACCCTCAGCCGCAGTGCCTGCCCAACCCCAACCAAGGATGTCCCCCAGTGCTGCAACACGCGGATGGGACCCGGAAGTGTGCCTCTGGGACCGTCTGGCAACCCGGCGCCAAGCCGCACTGGAAGGACGAGGAAGCGTTTCCGCTTACACCTATCCGGACTCGCCAGCCTTTCGCAGCGAAACCGCACTGCAACAAAAGCTCCGTACCGCCGGTATCGAACTCAGCGGACTGCAGACACGCTTGGTGCCCGGACAGCATGACGGCCAGGAATGTACAGACCCGGTTGGGCTCTTCGCCTGGCAGCCAGTCACCAGCACAGAACCGATGCGGGAAGTCGAAGTCTTCGCCTTGGTGAGTGGACATACTCAGCGCGGCAAAAACGGCCGGGCTCAGGAGATAAAACCTGTTAAACAACAATTGAGCGTGCAATTGCGTCTGCACCACGGTCGCTGGCTGATATCCAGCATTCACGTGGCGGACGCGCACGCCCAATCGTGAGGGGAAAGACTTAGACCCAGATGGAAGCGATGGCCATATTGATGAGGGCCATACCACCGACGGCATGTGCCAGACCGGTCGAGACTTCTTCACCTTTCTTGACCTTGGACCGACCAATAACGGCGGCGACCAAGACGATCAAGGCGATCACGGCCTTGACGCCAATCTTGATGTGGTTCAGGTCGCCATCTGCCATCTCGCGCAAGCCCACGATCAAAAGGCCGGTGATGAAAGCACCCCAAGCACCAATGTATTGGTAGCTGGTGACGGTCGGGGACTTGAAGTGGGCGATCCAGCCGCCGACCACCGTGGCGACCGAAAGAATGTGGAGGAAGACAATAATGTGTGTGAGTACGTCCATGCTGTCCAGTCTATCGAACGCAAAGACCCCACACCGCATCCACCAATCGGTGGGGCAGTGTGGGGTCGTTCGCGTGTCTAACTAGACGCTAGCGTCTGATTTAGAGTTCTGCGCCGAATGCGCCTTCTTCCAAGCGAGCCTTGATGGACTGCAAGAAGCGCCCGGCATCAGCACCGTCGACCAACCGGTGGTCGTAGGTCAGGCACAGGTACATCATGTTGCGGATCGCGATGGTGTCGTTGCCATCTACATCGGAGATGACCATTGGACGCTTCACGATCGCACCGGTACCCAGGATGGCGACCTGAGGCTGGTTGATGATCGGGGTATCGAACAGTGCACCGACAGAGCCGATGTTCGTGATCGAGAAGGTACCACCGGAGAGTTCATCAGGGGAGACCTTGTTGTCCCGGGCGCGGGCGCCCAGATCGGCAATGCGGGAGGCCAGACCGGACATGTTCAAGGAACCTGCGTCGTTGATGACCGGAACCAGCAGACCACGGTCGGTATCCACCGCGATAGCGATGTGTTCCTTGTCGTGGTAGGTGATTTCCTGCTTCTCTTCGTCGTACAGGGCGTTCAGTTTCGGGTGGGCCTTCAGGGACTCGGCCACAGCCTTGGCGATGAACGGCAGGAAGGTCAGGTTGACGCCTTCGCGGGCGCGGAACTCATCCTTCTTAGCGGCGCGCAGCTGCCAGATGCGGGTCATGTCCACTTCGATGACCTGAGTCAGCTGGGTGGAAATGTCGAGAGATTCGCGCATGCGGCGGGCGATGACCTGGCGGATGCGTGGAGCCTTCTCGGTGGTCCCGCGCAGCTTGGTGTCTGCAGATGGGACGGCCTGTGGCGCTGCAGAAGCAGCGGCTGGAGCCCCAGCTGGGGCAGCTGCTGGGGCCGGAGCGGCGGCAGCCTTCTCCTGTTCCTTGGCGGCAGCTTCGACATCCTGCTTGCGGATACGTCCACCAACACCGGTGCCCTTAACCGTGGAGAGGTCAACACCTTTGTCCTTGGCCAAGCGGCGGACCAGTGGGGTCACGTAGCCGGCAGCAGAGTTATCGTCCTGATCGGCAGCTGATGCCTTGTCGGTCTTCTCTTCCGTGGCCGGTGCTTCCTCGGCTGGCTTGTCAGTTTTGTCTTCAGCTGGGGCCTGCTCGGACTTCTCTTCGGACTTGTCCTCGTCCTGCTCTTCAGCCTTGTCCTCGCCCTTGTCTTCGGACTTGGCTGCGGAGCCGGAACCGATGATGGCCAGCACGCCGCCAACCTCGACGGTATCGTCTTCGTCTGCGCGGATTTCCAGCAGGGTGCCGGCAACTGGGGATGGGATCTCGGTGTCAACCTTGTCGGTGGAGACCTCCAGAAGAGGTTCGTCAACCTCGACCTCTTCACCGATTTCCTTCAGCCAGCGGGTCACGGTGCCTTCGGTGATGGACTCACCGAGTTCTGGAAGTTTCACTTCCTGGCTCTCACCAGCGTCTTCGGAACCGGAATCAGAAGAGCTCTGCTGCTCTTCTTCCTGCTCTTCAGAAGAAGTGTCTTCCTGCTCTGCTGCTTCCTCTTCTTCGGCGGCTGGTTCTTCAGCTTCTTCCTCAGCAGCGGAGTCGTCGTCCGAGCTGTCGGAAGAGGAGCCATCCCCATCACCGATGCGCACCAGCGGTTCGCCAACCTCGATGGTGTCGTCTTCTTCGGCCAGGATCTCTTCGATCACGCCGGCGACAGGGGATGGGATCTCGGTATCGACCTTATCGGTGGAAACTTCCACGATCGGCTGGTCGACCTCGACGCTCTCGCCAACTTCAACCAGCCAGCGGGTGACAGTGCCTTCGGTGACGGATTCACCGAGGGCCGGTAGGTTTACGGTTTCAGACATTGTGTCCCCGATTCTCCTTGTTATAAGAATTCGTGCGAGCCAAGTGCCGGCGCGCCTGTGTTAGTGGCTGTGGCCGGTGGCTTAGCCGTGCAGCGGGTGACCGAAGAGCGCCATGGCTGCTTCGCCCAAAGCTTCGTTCTGGGTTGGGTGTGCGTGGATGAACTGGGCGACATCCTCCGGGTAGGCTTCCCAGTTGACGATGAGCTGGGCTTCACCAATTTGCTCACCAATACGTGTGCCGATGCCGTGCACACCCACGATTGGGCCGTCCTTCTGGCGGACCATCTTGATGATGCCGCCGGTACCCAAGATGGAGGATTTGCCGTTGCCGGCCAAGTTGTACTCGGTGACCTCGATCTGGTCGTCGCCGAACTTTTCCTTGGCGGCAGGTTCGGTGTAGCCGACAGACATGATTTCCGGTTCGGTGAAGGTGACCTTTGGAATGTTGATGTCTTCGACGATGATCGGGTTGTTGCCGGCGATCTCTTCGGCAACGAAGATGCCCTGCTGGTAGCCGCGGTGTGCCAGCTGCAGACCTGGGACAATGTCACCGATCGCGTAAATGTTGCCAACACCGGTATGCAGACGTTCGTTCGTGATGACGAAGCCGCGGTCCAGGGTGATGCCCTGTTCTTCGTAGCCCAAACCTTCGGTGACCGGGCCACGGCCAACGGCGACCAAGCAGACCTCTGCGGTGAATTCCTTGCCATCGGCCAAGGTGACTTTCACGCCGTCATCGGTCTCTTCGACCTTCTCGAAGAAGGTGCCCACGTTGGACTTGATGCCCTTCTTCTTGAACTCGCGTGTCAGGACCTTGATGATCGATGGGTCTTCGTTCGGGACCAAGGAAGGCAGGCCTTCGATGATGGTGACGTCGACGCCAAAGGAGTTCCAAGCGGACGCGAACTCGGAACCAATCACACCGCCACCGAGCACGATGGCAGATTCTGGGATGTAGTCCAGCTGCAGAGCCTCGGTGGAGGTCATGATGCGCTTGGAAGCGGTCAAGCCCATGGTCTTGGATTCGGAACCGGAGGCCAAGATGATGTTCTTGCCCTTGTAGCGGGTGCCGTCGACTTCGATTTCATTTTGGGAGACCAACTTGCCTTCACCGGCAATGACGTTGACCTTCTTCATCTTCAACAGACCGGTCAGACCCTTGAACTTGCCGGCGACAATGCCGTCCTTGTATTCGCGGACCCCGGCCATGTCGATTTCATCCAGGGTGGTCTTGATCCCGTACTTGGCGCCATTGCGGGCATCATCGGCTAGCTCTGCTGCGTGCAGGTATGCCTTGGTGGGGATACAGCCGGTGTGCAAGCAGGTGCCCCCGAGCTTGTCTTTTTCGATAAGTCCGACAGTGAGCCCGTACTGGACTGAACGCAGTGCGGCAGCATAGCCGGCACTACCACCACCGAGAATCAATACGTCAAATTCTTGCGCGTTTGCCTCTTCGGCCACGGTGAACGCTCCTCTTGCAGTTTCCGGCGACGCTAGCCGCCTTAAGGTGTTTTGTTAATTCACAGTTTAGTCACAGAATTATTCCGGACTATGGAATTTTACTTCCATTTTGCCTGCGTGGCGGCCAAAAGTCATGTTCGTGACACTCTGACCGCCCTCTACAGACCATCTTAGTTCGCGTAGGACTCTGCGACAGACATTAGAGTACGAACCATGACGCCAGTAGCGTCTTTACCGGTGTAGCCGTATGGGGAGCCTTCGTTGAAGGACGGCCCGGCAATGTCAATGTGGGCCCACGGGATGGTGGCCCCAGCCTTGTCGGTGCCGACAAATTCGCGCAGGAACGCTGCGGCGGTCATCATGCCGCCGAAACGCTCACCGATGTTGGACAGATCAGCCACCTGGGACTTCAGCGAAGGCTTCAATTCTTCTGGGATCGGCATTGGCCACACCAATTCGCCGGTGGATTCAGCCGCATCAACAACACGCTGGCGGACAGCTTCATCTCCCATGACGCCACAGGTGCGAGTGCCGAGGGCAACCATTTGGGCTCCGGTCAGCGTTGCGATGTCGATGATGGCATCTGGCTGGTCTTCACCGGCAGCCACAATGGCATCGGCTAGCACGAGGCGGCCTTCAGCGTCAGTGTTCATGACTTCGACGGTCTTACCGCCATACATGGTGATGACGTCGGATGGCTTGATTGCCGTGGCGGAGGGCATGTTCTCAGCCATGGCCAGCCACGCGGTGACATTGACTTTGGCGCCCCGGGCAGCGATACCGGAGATGGCTGCCAGGACGGCAGCAGCACCGGACATGTCAGACTTCATGGTCATCATGGAAGCTGCCGGCTTCAAGGAGATACCGCCGGTATCAAAGGTGATCCCCTTACCTACCAAAGCCACGTGTCCAGTGGCTCGAGCGGGTCGGTATTCGATCTTCACCAGACGCGGACCGTTGACTGAACCCTTACCGACACCGATGTGACCGCCGAAGCCGTCCTTGTGCAGGTCCTTTTCGTCCCACACCTTAATCTTCAGCTTCTGGTTCTTGGCTACTTCGCTCGCGGTCGCAGCGAAAGTCTCCGGGAACAGATGTGATGGGGGAGTGTTAATGAGGTTCTTAGCTAGTGCCACTGCTTCAGCCCCGGTGGTGGCCGCGGTGACGAGTCCGTCAGAGATCTTGGAAGAAAGCTCGGTGGCGACCTCGATGGTTTCCAACTTTGGTTCAGCGTCGTTATTCCGACCGTTCTCCGACTTGTAAGCGGTGAAGCGGTAGGTGCCTAGGAGTGCGCCTTCAGCGACAGCTTGAAACTGTTCTGGCTCGGCGGCAGGGAGGGCAAAAGTCAGGGAGGAGATGCCCTTAGTCGTACGGGTGACGGCACCAGCGGCCCGGCGCAGCGTTTCTGGCGTGTAGCCCTCTTCAACGGCTTTGCCTACACCGGTCAGGATCAGGACGGGAAACTTCTTTGTATCCATGCCTGGTAGTTGCACGACTTGATCGGTGGCTCCGGTAACACCGAGTGAAGCCAGGGAATTCTCGAGAGCGGCGAGATCTTTCTTATCGAGAGCATCCCCAATGATCTGCGGGCCGTTCTCACCTTGGGCTACCGCCACCACGAGGCCTTCGCTTTTCGCCTTGCTCAATGAGGCGGGGGTGGCTTTGACGGTCGGCAGCGAAATATCGATCTTTTTCATGCGGCTCCCTACTGCAGGCGGGTTATCCACGCTGAACTCCCCACCAAAACAAGATGTGAAAGAAATGTTGAGTAATTACTACTCTACGACAGCACCCTATGTCAGGAAAGCGTTGTAGACAGCGTCCACCGTAGGGAATAAAGCTCAGGGCGTAGCGTGTTGATCAAGGAGGTATAGAATAGATGCTCGAGTTCGTCACGCGAACCTAACCGCTCAAGGAGGCTACCAGCACATGCAGGACCCAATGTCATTGTTCACCCTTACGTCGGTGGGCCATGACTTGCGCGAATCTTTGCGCTCTTCACGGGCCCTCCGGGAAGTAGAGGACCTCACCCTCGTGGTGTTATTCACCGGCCATCACAACGCCGGTTGTATCAACAATGTGTTGCGTGATGAGTTCAACGCCGAACTAGAAAATGAACTGTTGGCGAGCTTTGACGTGGATCAGCTCATCAACTACCGGGATCGTCGCCCGACCATTACCTTTGCAGGCGACCACTTCACCGAATACCTTGCCCCCAAGATGCACCTGCGTCTGGCCTACGACCAAGCACAACGTCCCTTCTTGCTGCTCACCGGCCCTGAACCGGACCTGCAATGGGAACGCTTTACGCAGGCGATCTTGAACATCATCGAAGATCTCCATGTGAAACTCACCGTCATCATGGAAGGGCTGCCCATGCCTGTTCCACACACGCGTCCGTTGGGACTCACGGTCCACGGCAATGCCGGTGATCGACTGGCGGGCTTGTCCACGTTCACTCCGATGGCTGACCTGTCAGCATCTGCCGCCATGGTCTTGGAATATCGACTCACTGAAGCCCAGCGCGACGTGCTCGGCTTGACGCTGCATATCCCGCATTACCTGGCTGAGATGGTGTACCCGCAAGGAGCAGTGGCGGCCATTGAGTACCTCAGCGCCGCGACCGGTCTATCACTTCCGTCTGACAAACTGCGTGAGCAGGGTCGGGATCTGGACACCGACATCGCTCAGCAGGTTGCCCAGAGCCAAGAAGCCTTGGAATTGGTCCAGAAGCTGGAGACCAACTTCGACGAGTACGCCGAAGAAAAGGCGCCAAGGTCCCTGCTGGTTGACGAGAACGAGGAGATTCCAGATGCGGAAGTAATCGCCACGTCCCTGCAGGAGTTCTTGAGCACGCAACCGCGGCACACGACCGAGCCCACGCAAGCGAATCAGCCGATGCCACCGGAACTGGAATTCAAACAGCTCGAGCAGCGCCGCGAGCCAGACGAAGACGCATAAGCACAGCCTGGGCTGAAGCGGGGTCATCCACACGGTGACCCGTTCGCGGTCTTATTCCAAACTAAGATCACTTGGCCGTTCAACACGGTCGGGCCAAGACCAAGCTGGGGCTATGACGAAGAAGAACCAGCGCCCGTGGGCAGCCACCGCAGCAGACTCCAGCCACCAAGACACCTTTATTGCTCATAGTCGGGCAGATCTCATCGTGTACGTGCGCCAAGTGCTGGGCTTCCAACCCCGCAACTCACTCGTACTCATCACAGTCTGCGGACAACGCCTGACCTCGGTGCTCCGGGTGAACCTGCCGGCCGCGGATATCAATGCCGAGCAGGCCGATGAATACTTGCAGGACGTACTTGCCACCTACGGGGAACGAGTACAGAACCGTCACTTGTTGGTACTGATTTTTTCGGATGAACACTGGCTACCTGATCAGCAACCACCGTTCCACGAACTGTTCAAAGTCGCCCGGCAACAACAAAAACGAACGGACGGACAAGTACGGTTCTCACACGCCTACTTTTTTGGGGCCGATCAAATCGACACAGTCTTCCCGGGCTCGCGCCACAGCGAGGATGCAACTGCACTTGCGCTTGACTCAACGGCTCTTAACGCGCAGCTCACAGTTGCCGGTTTCTGCTCGGCCAAAAGTGCCGAGGAGCAGATTCAACGTCTGGTGGCTGCCCCGTGGGCGAACCAGACGCAACTCAGAAACCAAGTGCGCTTGCGTGCCAAACGAGTTCGTCAGTTCGAAGCGTCTTTGAATTTCGACGTGAGGCATGCCCGCCATCTTTTCGGACGTTTGGAAAAGTGGGACAAATGGTTGCGTCGCATCGCGGCAACGGGTGTCGGCTCCCGGCAGGACAAAAATGCCGCCATGATTCGGCATCATCGCAACGATGCCATTGAATTGGTAACAGACTTAGAGCATGTCAGAACTCGTGACCTCGTGTTAGTTTTAGCCAGCTTCCCGCTCATGACCACGGTAGCTGCATCGTTCCAACACTTTTTCTCCGAACCCGTACGCAACCAGCTGTTTAAATCGTTGGACCCGGAACTCACAGACACGGACGTGCCGGCAGAGAGCTGGCAGATCAACTTCCTCTCCCGAGCCTTGATGGCTGCCACAGACACGGCACCAGATTGGCAACGAACTACCGCCTGCAACGCACTTTTGCGAGAACTCCTACCCATCGCTGAAGGTGATAGTCGACAGGCCATCCTAGGCTTACTGGCCTGGTCCGAATGGGCCATGGGCAGATCCTCATTGGCGATGGTTTACCTGGAGAAAGCCACAGCCGAAGATCCGACATACCGATTCACCATGCTGTTCAACGCGCTGGTGAGCACCGGCCGCGTCGCAGAATGGGCCAGTCGCGAACCCTGAGAGCAAGCCACAGCCGGGGCCACATCACAAGACACAGACTTTTTCTTACTTCGGGGAACAAAACCCGCAGTGGTAGTGTTGTCACTCATAAGACCCTGATTCTGATCCTCGCATCTGGCCTTCGCCAGAGTCGACCCCCTTAGGGACGGCGTCACCGCTGTCCGGAGGGAAGGATTTGACAGGGTCATAGTGGTGTTACCGGTACGCCCGGTAAGGCAGCACTTATACGCACGACAGATGATAGCCGGAAAGGTTTTCTGTGACAGTTCAGAAAAAGTCAACGACTACCCGCACCAAGACCGCTGCAGCAGCAGAAGACGTGGAGCAGGGTACCGCCGCGAAGTCAGGAGCGAGCGAGGCTCCCGCCAAAAAGGCTGCGGCAAAGAAAACCACGACGCGCAAGACCACAACCCGCAAGACCACCGCCAAGGCGGCGACCAGCACGCGTGCAAAGGCCAAGGCGAAGGAAGCCGAAGAGGCAACCGGAACCAATGAAGACGAACTCGAAGAGGACGTCGAGGAAAAAGATCCGGTCGCGGATGAGCTAACCGACGAAGACGTAGCGGTAGACGAAGACCTAGACGCTGACGAGGCCGAGGACGAAACCGAAGAAGCCGAAGAGGCTGACGAGGACGAAGCTAAGGCGGAAGAAAAGGACGTCAAGGGCCAGCCTAAGGACAAAACTGGCTCTGGATTCACCTATTCCGAAGCTGACGAAGAAGACGCTCCGGCCCAGCAGGTAACCGGAACCGGTGCAACGGCTGACCCGGTCAAGGACTACCTCAAGCAGATCGGCAAGGTTGCCCTGCTGAACGCTGAGCAGGAAGTCGATCTTGCACTGCGCATTGAAGCCGGTCTGTTCGCCGAGCACAAGCTCAAGAATGAGAAAATCACAGACTTCCAAACCAAGCGCGACTACGAACTGATTATCGCCGACGGACGTGACGCCAAGAACCACCTGCTGGAAGCTAACCTGCGCCTGGTGGTATCGCTAGCCAAACGCTACACCGGTCGCGGCATGCTCTTCCTAGACCTGATTCAGGAAGGTAACTTGGGCCTGATCCGCGCCGTAGAGAAATTCGACTACACCAAGGGCTTCAAGTTCTCGACGTACGCCACCTGGTGGATCCGTCAGGCCATCACCCGCGCCATGGCCGATCAGGCGCGCACCATCCGTATCCCAGTCCACATGGTGGAAGTCATCAACAAGCTCGCCCGGGTCCAGCGCCAGATGCTGCAAGACTTGGGCCGGGAACCAACCCCGGAAGAACTCGCACAAGAACTGGACATGACGCCAGAACGCGTTGTCGAGGTGCAGAAATACGGTCGCGAGCCGATCTCTCTGCACACCCCGTTGGGCGAAGATGGCGACTCCGAATTCGGTGACCTCATTGAAGACTCCGAAGCTGTCGTCCCAGCCGACGCCGTCAGCTTCACCCTGCTACAAGAACAGCTGCACTCCGTTCTGGACACGCTCTCCGAACGTGAAGCAGGCGTGGTGGCCATGCGCTTCGGTTTGACCGATGGTCAGCCCAAGACCCTCGACGAGATCGGCAAGGTGTACGGCGTGACCCGTGAACGCATTCGCCAAATCGAGTCGAAGACCATGTCGAAACTGCGTCACCCATCCCGCTCCCAAGTGCTGCGGGACTACCTTGACTAACCAGCCTCAAGGGAACAAACCGAGGCCTTAACCAGCTGTGGCTGGGAACCTGATCGAACAGGTTCCCAGCCACAGTCGTTGTAAAGACTTATTTACAGACAGATTTCGACGCCCTGCGCCATATCAACGGCCAGGCGATAACTGACGTTAGGCGGGCTGGCCCAGAAGCTCCGACTGGTCATCCCATACCTGGGCTTGAGGCTCCAACGCCTCCTTGACCTGACGGCTGTGGTGAATGCAGAACAGCAGTTCACCGCCGGTGGACAGCACAGCGCGAATATACGCCTGTGCCCCACAGCGATCACAGCGATCGTGGGCGTTGAGCTGACGGGAAGAGTTGGTCTGAATCTCAGTCATGATGCCCTCCTTAGAATTCGAACCAGTATCTCCTGTACACCCCATACAACCACGGATGGTGCAAAAATCATGCCCGAAACGGCCACGCCGACAGGGAAACCCGATTGGGAATAACTAACCGGTATCCTAGATAAGGCCCAAAAACTCAAGGAGAGACCTCGTTGATCACCCGTTCGGAATACAACGCGCACCAGCTGTCAGTCCTGGAAGGACTCGAGGCTGTTCGCAAACGCCCCGGCATGTATATCGGCTCCACCGATTCGCGTGGCCTCATGCACTGCCTCTGGGAGATCATTGACAACTCCGTCGACGAAGCCCTGGGCGGCTACTGCCAAGAGATCATCATCACCTTGCACCCGGACGGTTCGGTGGAAGTCGAAGACGACGGCCGCGGCATCCCCGTCGACAAGGAGCCACGCACCGGACTCTCCGGTGTCGAAGTGGTCTTCACCAAGCTGCACGCCGGCGGTAAATTCGGCGGCGGATCCTACTCGGCCTCCGGTGGCCTGCACGGTGTCGGCGCTTCCGTGGTCAACGCGCTGTCTGCCCGCCTCGATGTCCAAGTCACCCGCGCCTCCAAAGTTCACCAGATGTCGTTCAAGCGCGGAAAACCTGGCCGTTTTGCTGACAAAGGCCGGCCAAAAGCCGATGCGAGTTTCACACCCTTTGAAGGGATGGACCACCCGCTAGAAATCGTCGGCAAGGCGAAGCGAGGTCTCACCGGCACCCGGGTTCGGTACTGGGCAGATGAACAGATTTTTACCCCCGACGCCCAATTCTCTCTGGAAGAACTACAGGGCCGTGCGCGGCAAACCGCTTTCTTAGTACCAGGTTTACGCATCGTCATTCGGGACAACCGCACCCATCGCCCCAACCCCGAACTGCAAGCCGAAGAAGTGTTCCACTACGACGGCGGTATTACCGAATTCGTCGAGCATCTGACACATCAGTCCTCGGTAACTGACGTGTGGCGCATCGAAGGCAGCGGGAATTTCACCGAACGTGTCCCCGTCCTCACCGAAGATGGGCAAGCAACCATGGAGGACGTCCAACGCACCTGCGAGGTGGATATCGCCCTGCAGTGGAATATCGGCTACGACACCGTGGTGCGGCCTTTCGTGAATATTATCGCCACGCCCAAAGGCGGCACCCACGTGGCCGGATTCGAAGCGGCTCTGCTGCGCACTTTCCGGAAAGTGGTTGAGTCCAATGCTCGTAGGCTCAAGGTGGGCAATGACAAGCTTGAGAAAGATGACGTCCTTGCCGGGCTCACGGCCGTGCTGACGGTGCGGTTAGCCGAGCCACAGTTCGAGGGCCAAACCAAGGAGGTCCTTGGCACCTCTGCGGTGCGGCAAATCGTCTCCCGGGTCGTCGAGAAGCAGCTGACCGCGCTGCTGACCTCCAGTAAACGTAATGAAAAGGCTCAAGCCAATGCGCTGCTGGAAAAAGTTGTTGCGGAGATGAAATCACGCATCTCAGCCCGAACCCACAAAGAAAACCAGCGTCGTAAGAACGCCCTTGAGACCTCCACGTTGCCGGCGAAGCTGGCCGATTGCCGCTCTGAAGATATCGCCCAATCAGAGTTGTTCATCGTTGAAGGTGACTCCGCGTTGGGAACCGCCAAGATGGCTCGATCCTCAGACTTCCAGGCGCTGCTGCCCATCCGCGGCAAGATCCTGAATGTTCAAAAAGCCACGCTGTCCGACATGCTCAATAACGCTGAATGCGCCGCTCTGATTCAAGTCATCGGTGCAGGCTCCGGGCGCAGCTTCCAACTGGAGGCCGCACGCTACGGCAAAGTCATCCTCATGACAGATGCTGATGTCGACGGTGCGCACATCAGAACCTTGCTGCTGACCTTGTTCTTCCGCTACATGCGGCCCATGCTGGATGCCGGACGGGTTTACGCGGCGGTGCCACCGCTGCACCGGGTGGACATCATCAACCCCGGTGCCAGATCCAACGAAGCCGTCTATACCTATACCGAGCAGGAACTGCATGAGCTGCTGACCCGGCTCGAGGCTGAGGGACGACGCTACAAGGAACCGATTCAGCGATACAAGGGTCTGGGTGAAATGGACGCCGATCAGCTGGCAGAAACAACCATGGACCCTCGCTATCGCACGCTACGGCGCGTCAGCGTTGCCGATGCCGAACGCGCCGAAGAGATCTTCGAGTTGCTCATGGGCAGCCACGTCGCCCCACGCAAAGAGTTCATCATTTCTGGCGCCGATGCCCTCGAACGTGAACAGATCGATGCTTAGTGACGGTGTTGGCAGCCAGCTTAGAGCGGGCCGAAACTGAGCAAACCCATCACGCCCAGCAACACCGCAGTGGCGGATGCGATCATGGTGGCCGCCACCGTGCCGGAGGTAGCTGGGTCGTTGATGAGGGTGGCGACCCGAGGGGAAAGCTGAGTCTGTTCCTGGGCTGTCTGCGAGGTAGGTACGAATGTATCCGCCGGTTCCTGGGGCGTCAGAGGATAGGTTGCCACCACCGCGGTGAGTAGAACCGAGCGGTCAAACTTTTCGAGGGTCGCGCGATCAGCCAAAATCTCCACCAAGTTCGACACCGCAGACTGGGCTTTCTCTGTCACCGGCAACCAAGGTAACGCTTGGCGCCAGGTCAAAAATGCGGCTAGCAGCAGGTGGTGGTTCTGTCTAATGTGGGCTCGTTCGTGGGTTAGCACCGCATCGAGTTGCTCTTGGCTGAGCTTGTCTTGCAATCCGGATGAAACAACGGTCAGTGGTTGCCAAAGCCCCGGTAAACAGTACGCCACAGGTTGGTCAGCGGGCAGCACATAGGTGTGTTTTGCGGAGCCTTCACTGCCTAAGAGCTTGACGAGGTTCTTGTGTTCATTGACTTCCCGTTGTAGCCGCACCACCGTGACTATAAAGGTCAGCAGCAGATGCCCTGCCAATACGGCGGCGATCACGAGCATGGTGACATGGACCGTGGGTAGCGCCATGACGGTACCTAGCGGGGAGTCGCTTCGAAGAATGTGTGAGACCGCTTGGGGGACGGTATTGCCCAACGGGGCCAGTGCAGCGGCAATGGGGGCTCCGAGGAGCGAAAACACGCCGGCAACTGCGACGGTCTGCCAGATCACCATCGCGGCGAACGGATGGGCCCACATCCAACGCTGCTTGTGTAGCCAGAGGGGTATCGGCCACGCAAGCATGATTGCCAGTCCGGCAAGGACAAGCGCGGTCATCAAAGAGAAAGAAGCGCTATCGCTTAGTTGGTCTCAGCCAGCATGGAGCGCACTTGCTCGGCCTCCTGCGGGCTGATTTCGCCGATGAGGCGTGCCAACACTGCGCTTCGATCTGGGACCGTGCCAAGAACGTTGCGCAGCAACTCAACTGTGTGGTCTTCCCGTGAGGCGACGGCCACGAACTGATGTGGACGAATGTCTCGGTCCCGCTGGACCATGCCTTTTTTCTCCAGACGGGTGAGCACCGTCAGAATGGTGGTGACAGCCAATTCACGGCCGCTGTCAGCATCGAGCAGGGCTTCGCGAACGTCTTGGGCAGACAGCGGACGAGCATCGGTCCAGAGAATGTCCATAATAGAGCGTTCGAGATCACCGAGAGAGCGCAACGATCAGTTCCTTGTGTCAGCGTAGGCAAGAAGAATTGCCTACTAAAATTCACCAATTACTACCTAGTGTACAACTTCACATGGAAACATCGGGTTAACGACCGAGTTCGATTTCTACTCGCGGTAGAAGTTCGGTAGTTTAACTAGTGGGTAATAAGCCGCCCGTTTGAGGGGAGCGGCTGCCCACCGGTGAGAAAGGGAACCATGGACCCATTAGAACTTGCCAGATGGCAATTTGGGATCACAACCGTCTACCACTTCCTCATGGTGCCGCTGACGATTGGTCTAGGGATCGTTGTTGCGACCTTGCAGACCATGTGGGTTCGCACCGGCAAGGAACAGTATCTCAGAATGACCAAATTCTGGGCGAAATTGTTCCTGATCAACTTCATCATGGGCGTGGCCACCGGTATCGTCCAAGAGTTCCAATTCGGCATGGCCTGGAGCGAGTACTCCCGGTTCGTCGGTGACGTCTTTGGCGCACCACTGGCCATGGAGGCCCTCATCGCCTTCTTCGCCGAGTCAACGTTCTTGGGTATTTGGATCTTCGGCTGGGGCAGGATCAGAAAAGGACTCCACTTAGCCGCACTCTGGATCGCGGTCATCGCCTCTGTCTTCTCAGCTTTCTTTATTCTGGCCGCAAACTCGTGGATGCAGCACCCGGTCGGCACCGAAATGATCGACGGACGTCCCGTCATGGTCGATATTTGGGCCGTGCTGGGCAACGACACTCTCTGGGCGGCTTTCCCGCACACCATTGCCGGCGCCTTGGCTGTTGCCGGTGGTTTCTTGGTCGGTATTGCTTGGTGGCACCTGTGGCGTCGCCGCGTTGATGGCATTGACTCAGTCGACGAAAACGGTCGCGTCATCGTGGGTACGACCGGTTCCAAAGGCCGTGACGAAGTCGATCACAAGGTCTGGCTGTCCTCGCTACGCTGGGGCGGTTGGATTGCCCTTGTCGCATTCTTGGGTACCGCCTTCACCGGGCACTGGCAGGCACAGCTGATGATTCACCAGCAGCCGATGAAAATGGCTTCCGCTGAGGCGGCCTGCCACGACGGTACTGCCTTCTCCGTTCTTTCCATCGCTGATCTGCGTGGTGGCGGGGCAACCACGTGTGACGACATCATCGGTGTCTTTGAGATTCCTGGCCTGCTGTCTTACCTGGCCTACAGTGACTTTGAGACCGAGGTGAAGGGTGTCAACACGCTGATCCCGGAATACCAGGAGAAGTACGGCCCCCACTTGCCGGATGACCCGATGTACGGTGAGCGTGCCGGAGCTGAAATCAACTACCTGCCCATCATGGAAGTGACCTATTGGGGCTTCCGTCTGATGATCACCTTCGGTGGCTTGGCGGCCTTGGCTGCGGCGATTGCGCTCTGGATCACCCGAAAAGGTACCGTCCCGGAATCCCGCTGGTTGAAGAACTTGGCCCTGCTGAGCATTTGGGCGCCGTTTGGTGCTAACACCGCAGGCTGGATCTTCACCGAAATGGGTCGCCAGCCCTTCGTGGTGGCACCGAACCCGGATGGCATGGACCAAATCTTCATGTACACGGCAGCGGCCGTCTCCCCGGGTGTTGACGGGCGAGAAATCCTCTTCTCGCTGATCGTGCTCACCGGTATTTACGGTGTCTTGCTGGTCGTGGAAGTACTGCTGTTGACCCGCTATGTTCGTGGCGGTGTCCCCGCCGGCATGCCGGAACTCACCATGGATGAAGACATCGATGATGAGGACCGCAAGGATCGTGACGACGTTTTGGCCTTCGCCTACTAGGCGCGGCAAGCAACTAAGGAAGACTCTCAATGGAATTCTTACCAACACTGTGGTTTATCCTCATTGCCGTGCTGTGGATCGGATACCTCTTCCTCGAGGGATTTGACTTGGGCGTCGGTATGCTCATGAAACTCTGGGCTCGGAACGAGTCACAGCGCCGCCAGCTGCTGAACACCATTGGTCCGGTATGGGACGGTAATGAAGTCTGGCTGCTGACCGCCGGTGGTGCGACTTTCGCAGCGTTCCCACTGTGGTACGCCTCCCTGTTCGCCGCCCTGTACATCCCGCTGACCATCGCACTGCTGGCGTTGATCTTGCGGGCCGTATCCATCGAATACCGTGGCAAAGCGATGACCCAAGCTGGGCGTAATGCCTGGGACTGGGCCATGGCCGGAGGCTCGGCCGTAGCCGCTTTCTGCGTAGGCGCCATGCTGGCGCTGACCACCACTGGTCTGCCACTGGATGCCAACGGCGACCGCGTCGGCGGTGCCTTCGTCTGGCTCAACGGCTATGCGGTACTGGGCGGATTGGCCGTGGTCGGCTTCGCGCTCATCCAGGCGTGGGCCTTCTTGGGCCTGAAAACCGATGGGGCCTCCCGAGTGGAAGCGAACCTGCAGCTACGCAAATTCCTGCCCCTGTACATCGCTCCGCTTGCCATCTGGGCTCTGCTAGTGATCTTCGCCAACGGGCACAAGCTGTGGGCCTGGCTGGCGTTGATCATCGCGGTTGTGGCACTTCTCGGTTCGTGGCTGGCCGCGGCCCGCAAGCGCGAAGGTTGGACCTTCGTCTTGCTCGGGGTCTTCTTGGTCGCAGGCGCTTCTGCGATCTTCACCAGCGTGTACCCGAACGTGCTGCCTTCGACCATCGATGAGGCCTACAACCTGACCGTCACCAACGCCTCATCCTCGACCTACACGTTGACGGTCATGGCTTGGGTCGCCGCCATCTTTGTTCCGATCGTCTTGGCCTACCAAGCGTGGACCTACAAGGTCTTTGCCAAGCGCATCGCCGAACACCACATCCCCGACCAACATGAGGTTGTCCCGCTCTAGGATAGATACGTGAGCGTAGACCCTAAGCCTAAGAATCGCGCGGTCAGCCCGCCGGAACCACCAGAAAGTTCCGCCGGGCGCCGCGCGATCGGCATTTTTGCCCTCTTTGCCATTATCAAGGCCATCGGCTGGATTCTGATCGCCCAAGCGGTAGCTGAAGCCATTACGCCGTTCGCCGCTTTGGCCGGCAAAACGGACGTCCCAAGCTTAAAGGCGCTCCTAGCTCCACACATCGAGCCGTTCCAACAGTTGCCCGCCACCGCGAATCTTGACACGGCTCTGATCTTGGGTCTGGTTGGCGCCGGGTTGCGTGGTTTGGCGGCGTGGGGCACTGAAGTGGTTGCCAACCGTATCGCGTTAGGGGAGAAGGAGCACTACCGCTACAGGATCCTGAAACACCGACTCACCGGCAGTCTGCCTCAGCGGGTTGGCGACGAGTCGGTATTGATCACGCGTGGGCTAGACGGCTTGGATGACTACTACAAGAAGTACTGGCCCGCGCTCGTCTCAGCAGCGATCATCCCGGTCATTCTTGGTTTCTGGATCCTCATGGCCGATTGGGTCTCAGCTCTTGTGCTGGTTTTGACGATCCCGTTAATCCCGCTGTTCATGATCTTAATCGGCCAGCATACCGAGGAACGGGTTGATGAGGCCGCTGAGGGGCTAGCCCGCATCTCACAAAATCTTTACGAGCTGGCGCGGGGACTACCCGCACTGGTGGGACTGCACCGTGCCGGGGTACACGCCAAAGCTCTGCGCAGGGTATCCGAGCGATACCGGGCCGCCACCATGAAGACACTACGATCAGCTTTCATGTCCGCGCTCGCACTAGAACTCATCGCGACCCTGTCCGTCGCCGTTATCGCTGTATTCATCGGTGTGCGACTGGTATACGGTCACATGGACCTTTTCGCGGGGATCGTGGTGCTGGTTCTGGCAGCTGAAGTGTATCTACCCTTCCGTGACATTGGGTCGGCCTACCATGCCAGCGAGGACGGCTTGGAGGCGTTGAAACGGATTCGTGACCAACTCAACGATCCGCGCCCGAAAACACTCCAAAGCACGAAGCCAGACAGCACCAACACTGAGGTTGGATTCAGCGGTCTCACCGTGAAGTACCACGGTGCCAGCGTACCCGTCCTGAGTAACGCCGATCTGCAAGCGCCGGCAGGTGCGCTCACCATCTTGGCCAGTGCCTCCGGGACTGGTAAATCAACAATCTTGAAGTTGCTGGCCGGGGTGCTCGGCGACGAGCTTGTCGATTTTTCTGCCCGCACCGTCCAACTTCCGCAGGATCGGCTGTACCTGTCCCAGCACCCGGTTTTCACGGAGGCTACGGTTGCAGCCGAAATGCAGTTGTACACCGGCTCCGGAACAATGGCGAAGAGCCACATCACCGACGCGCTTAACTTGTGCTCGGCCGAGCATTTGCGCCACCGCGAGCTAGCTCAGCTCAGCCCGGGGGAGCAACGCCGGGTCGCGTTGGCCCGGGTCATTGCTAGAGCCTTGTCGCAGTTGGAAGCGGGACATAACGTCAGTATCTTCTTGGACGAGCCCACCGCACACCTAGATGAAGTCTCGGCAGAACGTATCCGCGTTGGTCTGACGCGACTCATCCAACGGTTCCCCATGATCAGCGTTGTCGCCGCCTCACACGACCGGAAGCTCCATGCCCGGGCTGATCAGCTTCTGGATATCGATGCTGCAGGAAAGTTGACCGCGATGAGAGTGGAATCAGAACATGATTGCCCGGCCCTGCAGCACATCGCAGATGACGGTACCAGCACGAGCACGCCACGACCGCTCCGCAAGGAAGTCGAAACGAGCGGTACGTCCCAGTCGTTGTGGGGACTGCTGAAGTATCTGCCCCTGCGGAACTGGCGGTTCCTGGGCGGGGTGGGGCTAGCCGCTATCACGGTACTAGCAGCCGCAGCTCTGGCAGCCCTTTCCGGTTGGCTGATTGTTCAGGCGTCGTATCAACCACCGGTGCTGTACTTGCTAGCCATCATCGTGGGTGTGCGCTTCTTTGGCATCGGCCGGGCAGCTTTCCGGTACGCTGAACGACTAGCCACCCACCGTGCCATTTTGGATTGGGCGAATGATTTGCGCCTGACTTTGTGGAATGCGTTGGCAACAAACATTCGTTTTTGGCCGACCCTGACCCGTCGTGGCGGGTCGCTGAACTTGCTGATCGCAGACGTTGACGAATTGCGCGACGCACTACCTCGTGTCGTGGTGCCGATTCCTGCCGCCGTGATCGCCTGGGTCATCACCACGATTCTGCTGGGTTTGATTCTGCCAGAGCTGGTTCCGATCGTGGCCATGGCCGGGCTGATCGGACTGTTCTTGGTGCCGTTGCTGATTTGGTGGATTGAACGTGGCACCCAACGCAAACTTGCCGAACACCGCAGCTGGTTGGTGGCCGAATCTTCGCAGCTGCTCGGTGGTGCTGCCGAAGTCCACGCCAATGGCCTCGCAGAACCACTGTTGGAACGCTTCGCACAGGCTGAGGCCGCGCAGCAACGCCACCTGAAACGACGAGCTCTCTTCGCCGGAATAGGTCAAGGCAGCGCCGTTTTCATCACCGCCGCAACGGCAATCATCAGTGTTCTCATGGCTCTCGAAGCAGGACTTGAGGCACCCATGGTGGCCCTTCTCGGATTCCTGCTGTTGTCGTTGGCCGAACCATTTGGCCAAACCGTGGAAGCAACTCACGAGGCATCAGTTTTGGCGGTCCAGTTGCAGAAGCTCGCCCCGCTCCTAGAAGAGAAGGATCCGAGCGTCGTCACAGGCCATACAGAACTTCTCCAGCACCCGGTAAGTGCAGACGTGCTCGTATCTGGACTGCAGACTCAGTCGGTAGCAGCCCAATACCCGGGCACCGTCGAACCGGTCTTTGCCGATCTAGACTTCTCCGTAGAAGCCGGGGAGCTGACGGTCGTTACCGGGCCATCCGGCAGCGGAAAGTCAACGTTGCTCGCCGTTCTTTTGGGGTTCCTGCCCCCGGCCGCCGGACGTTATCTCATCAAGACCACCGCTGGCACTGATCAGCTCGAATTGGCCCAAGCATTCGAGAGAATTGCGTGGTGCCCGCAAGAGGCCTACCTGTTCAACTCAACGTTGGCCGGCAACCTGGCGTTGGCGCGAGACCGAGACGAGGCCCCTTCACAGGAACAGATGATCGCAGTTTTGGAACAGGTTGGTCTCGGTCCGTGGTTCGCTACCACGAGCGAGGGTTTGGACACCTCTATCGGGGCGGGCGGGGCGTACCTCTCGGGTGGTCAACGGCAGCGCTTGGCTCTTGCCCGTGCGCTGCTGGCAGACGCCGATGTGTTGCTCCTGGACGAACCGACGGCCCACCTCGGGGAAGACGAAGCCGCCGAGCTAGTGGCAGATTTGCACGAGCTCAAACGCGAGCGCTCACTGGTCATCGTGACGCACCAAATGGATTACGTGGCCCAAGCGGACCGCCACGTGCAGCTTTAGAACTCGAGCGTGCCTTGCTCGCCGGCACTCTTGCCGTCTTTGGCGGTTGCCGCCGGGGCGACAACGGTGCCTGCCAACAGGTCAATCTTGTGGCTGAGCGGAATACCGGAGGCATCGCGGCCGGCCAACTCTAACGGCAGGGTGCGTGCGACACCGGCTTTGGTAGAGCCCAGCATGGTGGTGGCGCCAGTGCCCGCTAGGGCGAGTCTGTCCTCACCTTTCAAGAAGCGGTGCGCGCGAATCCCCGCCGTGGCTCGGCCACGAAGCGGGAAGTCATTCAGATCGGTGATCTTGACCGTCCCGTGGGTAGCGTCCCCGGATACCGGGTTTGTGATGGTCACCACGCGAGCTCCAACGGCGCGCTCCGCGGCAGTGACCACGCCGAAGTGAATGACCTCATCGCTTTCTGCGACGCGCATCCCGGCGACGCCACCGGCGGTGCGGCCTTGCGGCCGGATCTTCTCAGCTTCGGTCCGCAGCAGCTGGGCATTACGGGTGATGAAGACGAGCTCCGCATCGTCTGGGCAAGCAGCGGCGCCCACGAGGGTGTCCGCGCCCTTCAGCGTAATGGCCTCCCAACGATCCCGATTCAATGGGTAGTCCGGGCTCAGGCGCTTGACTACCCCGGAAGTCGTACCCATGGCCAGCACCTGATCCAGCGGCACCAACGTCAACAACGTCTCGTTCTTCGCCAGTCCGATGAAGTCATTGGCGTTGACCGCATCTTGGAAACGTGGGGCATGATCGGTGATCGCGGTGACAGGAAGGTCAATGACTGGCACGCGCAGCATGGTCCCGTCCGTGAGTAGTGCACCCACTTCGGAGCGAGCCGAGGTCGGGATGACCGCGGCGATCAAGTCGTGCTTGTACCGCCGTGGCTGGGTGAACTCGGTCGAACGGTTTGCTGTTCGAACGATCAAACCAGTCTTGGTCAGCACCACGAAGCAAGGGTCGTCGGCAATCTGCAAGGCGCCGGTGGCTTTACCGGCACTCTTTTGCGGTGCCGCCGGGGTGGTACCAGCAAGGGGAGCGAGGTCTTCGGAACGTTGCAGTACGGTGCGTCGTTCATCACCGAACTTCTCTACGACTTCGTCCAGTTCCGCGCAGACAAGCTCCCGCAGCAGCCGGTCGGAGGCCAAAATGGCTTCCAGCTCGGCAATAGCGGCCTTGAGTTCATCTTGTTCGGCCTCGAGCTCGATCCGCGAGTACTTGGTGAGCTGTCGCAAGCGCAGTTCAAGGATGTGGTTCGCCTGGGTCTCCGTCAAGTCGAAGGCCAGCATCAGTCGTTCGCGTGCCTGGGAGGCTTGATCGGCGCCACGGATGATCTGGATGACCTCATCAATGTTCAGGATCGCGATGAGCAAGCCCTCAACAAGGTGGAGTCGTTCGCGCCGTTTGGCTAACCGGTGCTCGGTACGTCGGCGCACCACGTTCAGCCGGTGGTCAACATAGACCTCCAGCATCTCTTTCAGCCCCAAGGTCAGTGGCTGGCCGTTGACCAAGGCAACGTTGTTGATCCCGAAGGACTCTTCCATCGGGGTGTGCTTGTACAGGGCCGCCAGCACCGAATTGGGGTTGAAGCCGCTCTTGAGCTCGATCACGAGCTTCAGCCCGTTCTTCCGGTCCGTCAGATCGATGACGTTCGCGATCCCGGACAGCTTCTTGGCGGTGACCCCAGCCTTGATACGGTCAATGACCTTCTCCGGCCCGACCAAGTACGGTAGCTCGGTAACGACAAGAGCAGTTTTGCGGGCGGAAACTTTTTCCAAAGCGACTTTGGCCCGGGTCTTGAAGATGCCTCGACCTGTCTTGTAAGCATCCTTGATGCCCTTGGTACCGGCAATGATTCCCCCGGAGGGCAGATCAGGGCCCGGGATGAACTTCATCAGCTCGGAGAGTTCGGCATCCGGGTTTTGAATCAGATGCTTGGTAGCACCCACGACTTCGACAAGGTTGTGGGGTGCCATGTTCGTGGCCATACCGACCGCGATGCCGGAGGCCCCATTGACCAGCAGATTGGGGAAGGCGGCCGGCAGCACCTCCGGTTGTTGCTGGGAGTTGTCGTAGTTCGGGACAAAATCCACCACGTCTTCATCGAGGTTGGTGGTCATCGCCAGCGCGGCCGGGGCGAGCTTGGCTTCGGTGTACCGGGACGCGGCGGGACCGTCATCGAGGGAACCGAAGTTACCGTGCCCATCCACGAGCGGCAGTCGCAGTGAGAAGCTTTGGGCCAGACGGACCATCGCGTCGTAGATGGCCGAATCGCCATGCGGGTGAAGCTTACCCATAACTTCGCCGACCACCCGGGAGGACTTGACGTGTCCACGTTCGGGGCGCAGCCCCATCTGGGCCATCATGTACAGGATGCGGCGTTGGACCGGTTTGAGACCGTCACGGGCATCGGGCAGGGCCCGGGAGTAGATGACCGAGTACGCGTATTCGAGGAAGGAACCTTCCATTTCCGAGGCGACGTCAATGTCGATGATGTTCTCGGTGAAGTCGGCATCCTGCAGACTGTCCTGGTCACGGGACATAAACGGGCGTACCCTCCTGGCAGCAAAAAGAAATGTAACCGAGCCAACTCCCACAGCAACAGAAATAGGCTCT
The DNA here is from genome assembly GCF_042434215.1 of Micrococcoides hystricis. Classification (NCBI taxonomy): domain Bacteria; kingdom Bacillati; phylum Actinomycetota; class Actinomycetes; order Micrococcales; family Micrococcaceae; genus Micrococcoides; species Micrococcoides hystricis. The sequence continues at coordinate 121,456 of NZ_JBHLUB010000001.1, forward strand.
AGGCTTTATTCTATGGTGAAACAGAACGAAACTGCGGATTACCCGAGCCACTGGGAAGCCGACGTAGTGCTACGGGACGGAGCCACAGCCCATTTGCGGCCGGTGAGCCCGGCCGATGCCGAGGCGCTGCAGCGGATGCATCAAGGCCAATCTGAGACCTCCATCTACTTACGTTTCTTCACCTACAAAGCTTCCCTCAGCGACGCCGAACTGGAACGCTTCACCCACGTGGATTACCGAGACCGGGTGGCATTTGTCATTACCATCGGTGACGACATCGCCGGCATTGGCCGTTACGATCGGTTGGATGACCCGTTGGAGGCGGAAGTCGCGTTCATGATCGCCGACGCGCATCAAGGGCGCGGACTCGGCTCCATTCTCATTGAACACTTGGCCGCCGCTGCCCGCGAGCGCGGCATCCGGCGCTTCTCCGCGGAGGTCCTTCCGGAAAACCGGACCATGCTCGTGGTCTTTCAAGAATCCGGGTTCGACATCTCCCGTCGCTTCGACGACGGTGTCGTGGTCGTTGAGTTCTCCATTGATCCGACCGAGCGCTCGCGCGCCGTCATGGAATCCCGCGAACACCGGGCCGAAGCCAAATCGATCGCTGAAATCGTCAACCCCAGATCGGTGGCCGTCATTGGGGCCTCCCGCTATTGGGGCAAAGTCGGACACCGACTCCTGGAATCCCTCGTCGAAAACGGGTTCAACGGACACGTCGTGGGCATCAACCCGGAAGCCTTCGAAGTCGGTGGGACTGTCAGCTTCGCTGGAGTCTCTGAAAGTAAAGAACCCATCGAGTTGGCTGTGGTCGCCGTACCCAAAGACCGGCTACCCGAAGTCGTGGAAGAATGCGGCAAAGCCGGGGTCAAGGGTCTGCTCATCATCACCGCCGGGTTCGAGTACGGCAACGGCATGGAGGTCCAACGCAGCATCGTTCGGCAGGCCCGCCGGTGGGGCATGCGGGTCGTGGGCCCGGCTTCCGCAGGAATCATTAACACTGACCCCGAGATTAGCCTGAACGCGTCGCCATCTCCGACGTTGCCCCTGCGCGGCAGCCTAGGACTGTTCACCCAGTCCGCGGCGATCACCATTGCGTTGTTCGCCTCCGCGGTCCGTCAAGACATTGGATTCTCCTCTGTCCTTTCGGCCGGCAACCGTGCCGATGTTTCCGGTAACGACATGATGCAGTACTGGGAAGACGACCCCAATACCCGCGCAGTCGCCCTCTACCTGGAGAGCTTCGGCAACCCACGTAAATTTGTTCGGATCGCGCGCCGGCTCTCCCGCACCAAACCTGTCATCGTGACGAAGTCAGACATGACCGGCCGGCGGATCCCAGCCGGACACCAAGTTCGCACCACCCAAGCTTCCCCGGAAGCAACCCGTGCCCTCTTGGCTCAAGCCGGGGTCACCCAAGCGCGAAACCATGACGAAATGATGGACGTCTGCCGTCTGGTATCCACCCAGAATGTGCCGGCCGGTTCCCGGGTGGGCATCATCTCTAATTCGCCGGCCTTGGCGCAGGTCTCCGCAGACACCGCGGACCAGCTGCGCTTAGATCCCACCCTGATCATCGACGCAGTCAACTTGGATCAGGACCTGCCGGCAGCACGGGAGTCGATGCGGGCCGCGTTAGCGGATGCGATAGCCTCACCGAAAGTGGATGCGCTGCTCGTGGTACCGCAAGCCGGGTTGAACCAAGGACTGGACGAATGTTTAGAAGACATCGCTAACCTGGCTGCCACAACGGACAAACCAGTTTTGGTGACGATCTCCGGCGTCTTAGATGAAGACATCGAACTGAACTCCATTGCCCACGCCGGTGAAGTACAAGAAGCTGGAGACCTGCAAGCAGGGGTGCCCTGCTACTCCAACCCGGCCAGGGCCTTGAAAGCGCTGGCATTGCTGGCACGCTACCGGGACTGGCTGAACCAAGACGTAAGTGAAGTGCACCGTCCCGAAGACATCGATCAGGATCGCGCAGCCGAAATTGTGGCGGCCGCTGTGGCCGAAGTTCCGGGCGGGGAACTGAAGAAACTTTCGGAGAAAGACACCGCAGCATTGCTAGCCAGCTACGGGGTCCACCTCCTAGAAACCATCCCGTTCGAAACCCCGGAGGAAGCCGTCGCAGCAGCCGAAGAACTCGGGTGGCCCGTGGCGCTCAAAGCCACCGACTCCTACCTGCGCCACCGGCTGGATCTCGGCGGAGTACGACTCAATATCCCAGACGAGGCCAGCCTGCGGGCCAACATCACGCAGATGCGCGCCCTGTTGGAAGCCTACGGCTCACCGGGTTTGGAAGTGCAGTCCATGGTCGCGGCCGGTCAAGGCTGTGCCGTGCGCGCCATTGAGGATCCGCTCCACGGCCCGGTGCTGTCCTTTGGAGTCGCAGGTGACGCTGTTGACTTGCTCAATGACTGGGCGCACGCCAGCCCACCGCTGACCCAATTGGATCTGGACCAGATGATCCGGACACCGAAAGCCTCAGCCAAACTGTTCGGGTACCAGCAGATGCCGCCCGTGGATGCAGAAGCCGTCAAAGACGTGCTGAACCGGATCGGGCTGCTCAAAGACGACTTCCCACAGGTCGTGAAGCTGAAACTGTCCCCACTGCTGGCCGCAGCTGATTCTGCTACCGTTTTAGCTGCAGAGATTCACGTAGCTAACGCGGAACAACGCACCGATTCGGCACGCCGTGCCTTGAGTAACTAACCAACAAACAGATGGGTAATGTGAGCGCACTATGACTGATTCCACCCAACCACGTACGCGCCTGATGGACGCAGTGGAGCGGGCCGGGTTCTACCCGGACTTGGTGAATCAAACCTTGCAGCAGGCGTTGGGGGATGTAGAGCCACTCGAATTCCTCGTCAATGTCGATATGCACTTCGACATGGAGCAGATGCACCGCCACATCACCGTCCTCATGGTCACCGACGCCTGGTTCGTGGTGGCCCACTTGGATGGCTCTGCCGATGAAGATTCGGATGAGGCCAGCGCCCGGATCGCTACCGAAGTTGTCCCGTTGAAACGGGTCCGCTCGGTCGTCCTGTCCACTTCCCATGCCAAACCCGAACACGGTTTCCACCCTGACCACGTCCAAGAGGTCGAACTAGCCGTAGCGTGGGGCCAGAACATGCGCATCGACGTTGGCCCGGCTTCCTGCGGGGACCCGAACTGCGATATTGAGCACGGCTTGACCGGTAACCAGTTCCCAGAAGACCTGCTGATCCGGGTTGCGGAGAAAGCCAGCGGGGCCATGGCCGTGCAAAAGGCACTGTCCTTCGGTCAAACGCTGCGCACCGCGTGGCTGAAAGCCAACGCCTAGATGACACAGCCACTTCCGGCCGGACCGGAGTACGGTTCCCGCAACCTTGCCGACCTCATGCCCTCCGCTGCCGCCGCGATGGGGGTGACGGGCTTACCCAACACGCTGGGGCTGCCCAGCTCATCCAAATACTGCATCATCATGGTGGACGGACTCGGCCACCGGCTGGTGAAAAAACACCGGGGCTATCTGCCTTTCATTTCCAAGGCAGAGCAACGCCACATTGTTGCAGCCTACCCAACGACCACCGCATGTTCACTGACCACCCTTGGAACAGGAGTGCCGCCGGGAACCCACGGGGTGCTCGGGTACGACGTTTACGACCCGGATCGGGACACCGTCAACAACATGCTCTCCGGGTGGGACCCCACGCTCGATATTGCCAGCTGGCAGCCTGCACCAACTGTCTTCGAACAGTTACTTCCCACCCACGTCAGTCCCGTTACCGTATCCATGCCGCGCTTCGCTGACTCCGGGCTGACGCGTGCCTCGCTCCATAGCAGCGACTACCGCGGGGCCAACACAATGCCGGCCCGGGTGCGGGCAGCTATCGAGGCGTTGAACGAACCCGGGAACCAGCTGGTGTACTTGTACTTTGACGAAACCGATGTGGCCGGGCACCGGTACGGAGTGGATTCAACGCAGTGGCGAGAAGCCGCCGAGGAAATCGATTTGTGGGTCCGGAAATTCATCACGGGCCTGAACAAGACTAAAGCGGGGGCCAAGACCACCGTTTATTTGACTGCTGATCACGGGATGCTGGACGTACCGGAATCCGGCCGGATCGACTTGGCCGAAGAGTCTTGGCTGACCGATCAACTGCACACCACGGCCGGGGATCCTCGCTTCTTGCAACTCTTCCTCAAACCGGACGTGGATCCCGCAGCGCTGCACGCCAAACTTGCTGACCGCTGGGGCAAGCACGCGTGGGTCGTCACCAAGGAGCAGATGCTCAGCGAAGGCTGGTTCGGTGAGGTGCCGCCCAAGCATCAAGCCAGACTGGGGGAATTGCTCATCGCGGCCCGGGAGCCGATCGCGTTCTTTGACACCCCACGGGTGGGCGAGCGGGCGCTCGGGATGGTGGGTCAGCATGGCTCACTGACACCGGTGGAGCGAGAAGTCCCGCTGTACCGGTTGAACTAGGTCAAAGACAAGCGGCGGTTATTCGCCGCGGGTCCCAAACACGATTTCATCCCAGGATGGGACCGAGGAACGTTTTGGTTTCTTCTTTGCCGGTTTGTCCTGCTGCGACTCCTGGTCCGCGTCCGCGGTGGCGGAATCGTTGGCCGGGCTGTCAGCAGATTCCTGCTGATGGGCCTGTTTGTCGAGTTCAGCTTGCCGCTGCTCAGCTTCGTGGTCGGCGACCGCCTGCAACGCATCGGTCTGGCCACGGACCTCACCGTGCTTCTTGGCGGCCGGGACCGGAGCGGGCACATCGTCCTGCTCCGGCTGGTCGTAATTACCAAAATCGATGTGGCGGACAAGACCACGGCTGACACCGATGTTGCTCTCTTCCGGACGGGGCAGCCCGAAAGTGTCCTCGTTTTCCTCGTCCTCATCCATAGGGTCGAAACCGCGGGCAATATAGCCGGCTAGTTCGTCATCGGACTCTTCGTCCGAACCAAGCCGGGTTCCGCGTCGCTCCCGAAGCAAATCCAAGAGTCCGTCGTGGTCTTCGTGCGGGTTGGCCACACCAGCCTGGACATCTGCATCGCTGACCGCGCTCAACCGGTGCCCGGCCACCGGCGTATCGAGTGGCTCGTCTTCGGACAGCACACGGGCCCACTGGTTCGCGTTCTCCAGCTGCTTGGCGGCCGGTTCAAAGTACCAGCGCGCCTCGGGCTCTTCGTCCGCGAAGAGGTACGACTGACTTGGCCGATCAAAGCTGGCTTTGATTTGCCAGGTGCCGTGAGGATCACGCCAAGCATCCCACTGAACCGAGTCCAGCGGGATCTGCAGGGAACGCAGCTGGTAGTTCAACATGTCCAGCAAGGTGGCTGGCTCGGAGTGGTAGCTGGGGTAGCGGTGGGCGTCTGGCTGTTCGTCGGCTACTTGGACCCGCTGGGCAAGCTGCACCATGTAGGCGCGCTCGTCGAGAACGGGTTGCGCGTAGCGCAGGATGGCTTGTTCGCCCATATTGGAGGCGTAGACGAGATCGTCGACGCTGGCACCTTCACGAATGCGTGTCTGGATTTGGCGCGGGGTGAGTTCTTCCGGGATGTGCTCGGTCGGCACTTTGGCCGGTGGGGGAGGTGGCACTTGGGCCTGTTGGGCGGCGGTGAGCAGCTCGGCATCAGCGGGCAGCAGGAATTGGGTCCCATCGGGGGCTTCCAGGATGAGATTGGTGTGTCCGTCCTGCGGTCCAACAAGCTTTAGCTGCTGCATACACTTCCTCCGAAGCAACAATGATCCGTATGTTGACTCTGCCATGAAATGTGCATTTGTGGCGAGATATGCTGCGGTGTGGCGGCAAAAAACCAGCATCTGTTTGACTCGATTTGGAAATTAGACAGAAATAAGAAAAAATCTGTGCGAACCATCAGCAACGAGAGTTCTGTTCGATTGGGAATAAATCGGTAACAGTTGCTGGTTTGTGGTGGTGTTAGTCCATCCCGTACGGAGTGTGAAGAGATAGTTATGGCCACTGATTACGATGCGCCTCGCAAGAACGAGGATGACGTCAGCGAGGAGTCAATTGAGGAGCTGAAGAATCGGCGTTCCGATTCTCAGTCTGCCGTGGTTGACGAAGATGAGGCCGAAGCCGCCGAGGGGTTTGAACTTCCCGGTGCCGATCTGTCCAACGAAGAGCTGCAGGTGACTGTGCTGCCCGCGCAGGACGACGAATTTACCTGCGCTTCTTGCTTCTTGGTCCGGCACCGCTCCCAGGTGGCCTTGGAAGAGGACGGCATGTTGTATTGCCGTGACTGTGAAGGCTAAAAAGTTTTCCCGCACAAAAAAGCAGCCGTTGGTGTGAACGGCTGCTTTTTCGTATCGGCCCAGTTAGCGGCGGTTCAACGCCGCGACCAGTTCGGCCGGTTTGCGCGAAGAAACAATCCAGTAGGGGGTCTGGTCTTCCGGATCCAGCACCGGCACCGTCACGACGGGGTCAACCCAGCCGCGCATACACATGTAGGCGAGCCCGTGTAGTTTCGGTCCGCGTTGGGCGAAAGCCTCATCTTTTTCGAAGGCTTGCGCTTCACCCAGGAATTTCCGTTCGATGGTGGCGCGACCGGCGGTGAAATACTGGCTTGTGACGGTCAGCGTCGGTCCGGCGAAATACAGCAGCAGGGCAAGGATGGCTGCGACCACGATACAACCAATGATGGTGGTGACAACGCCCATGGGGATCATCACCAAGGCGCTTGCGGCGACGGCGCCGGCTGCGGTCAGCCACAGCCACCAAGAAGGCCACAACTTTTCTTGGAAAAGAATTTCATTGCTCACACCGTTCACTGGTGCGGCAGGGGAGTCGGCAGAAGTCATGGCTCTATCATCTCACTTGGAGCTAACGAGCCAAATCAACACATGAAGGACAACACCGTGAGTGAATTCACCGCCGGGGCCCAGATCCCCGTGCAGTTACAGAAGCTAGATCAGGACTTGCCCACACCCCGATACGCCAAGCACGGCGACGCAGGCGCCGATCTCTACGCCGCTGAAGATGTCAGCTTGGCACCGGGACAGCGCGCCCTAGTCCCCACCGGGGTGGCGATCGCGCTGCCGCACGGTTATGTGGGCCTGGTACACCCGCGCTCGGGTCTGGCGCTGAAGCACGGTATCTCGATCGTGAACACCCCGGGCACCATCGATGCTGGCTACCGGGGTGAGTTGAAAGTGATGCTCATCAACACCGACCCGGAAGAGTCGGTGACGTTGAAGCGGGGCGACCGGATCGCCCAATTAGTGATCCAGCCCGTTGTTGAAGCATCATTTGTGGAAGTCGACCAGCTTCCGGACTCCGATCGCGGGGCCACCGGGTTTGGCTCCTCCGGCGGATTCGGAACCTCGGACAAAACGGTAGGGTAGAGCCATGCGACTGTTCGGCCGAAATCAGAATCAAAACATCTCCCACGTTGAGTCTCCGTTCGAAGACGAAGACGAGCTGGTGGATAGCCCCGAAGAGGATGCTGAAGGCCCGTTTGATCTCAGTGAGAAGCCGGATCTTGAGGGCTACCTCGATTTGGGCTCACTTCGTCTGCCCGTCCAAGACGGCATGAACCTGCAGATCGAGGTTTCCGAGAACACCAATCAGGTCATCGCTGTCACCGTGGTGCTGGGCCAATCCTCACTCCAACTGCAGCCCTTCGCCGCCCCGAAACGGGCCGGTCTGTGGTCGGAGATCAGCGAACAGCTCATCAAATCGCTCCACCAGCAAGAGGCGGAGGTCGCCAAGAAAGACGGCCGTTGGGGCGAAGAACTCTTGGCCCGTGTGCCAGCCTCCATGCCGGATGGTTCACCAGGTTGGCGGGTTGCACGGTTCATCGGAATCGACGGGAACCGCTGGTTTTTGCGTGCGGTCGTCGCTGGGCAGGCCGCCATGGAGAACGCGGAAACCGCGATCGTGGAAGATTACCTGTCCCGGGTCGTGGTTGATCGTGGCACCGACCCGATGCCACCACGAGACTTACTGCCGCTATCCGCACCGACGGACTTACCTGGCCAGCCCACCGTCCAAGCCTGATGCGTTTCACCCCAGCCGCTGACGAACCTGCCGTCGAGCTCAACCCGCCAACTGCGGCTCTCCCGGAGCTGCGGGCTAACGCGCCGCGGACAGAGCTGACCGAACTCACGGATCTGCCCACCAAGGGCCGGGTGCAGTGCCGCGGCTATGTGCTGGAAATAACCACACCGGCTGCCGACGCGCTTCCCATCTTCACCGCCCGCATCGGTGTCCGTGCACCGGACCCGCAGGATCATGAGGCGGCCGTCTACGTGACGCTTCGTTGGCTGGGCCAAGACACGGTGGCCGGTGTCCGTCCCGGCACCACCTTGCTGTTCGAAGGTATGGTGGCCCCGCGCGAAGGGGAGCCGACCATTCACAACCCGCGCTACGAAATTCTGCCCTCATGAATACCCCTGAGAAAAATTCCCAAGCGGAGTCCCTCTCCGCAGCCGTTGGCGGCAAGCTCGCCCGCACCGAGGACGGTCAGCTGGATGTACTAGCCTCCGTAGGTGGTTGGCGCGGCATCATCGAGTCCTTCTTGCCGGCCACGGTGTTCTTGGTGGTGTTCATTCTCAGCTCGGAACTGTCGTGGGCCCTGATCTGCGCCATGGCGGTGGCTGTGCTCGCCGCAATCGCGCGTAAGATCGCCGGGGGCACCATGATGCAGGTCATCGCCGGCGTGGTCGGCGTTGCGATCTGTGCTCTGGTGTCTGGGACCACCGGCCAGGCCCGCGACTATTATTTGCCGGGATTGTACACCAATGCCGCTTACGCCGCTGGGATGCTGCTGTCTGTGCTTATTCGTTGGCCGATCATCGGTTTGATGTACGGATTCTTACGCCAAGAAGGTACCGATTGGCAGCAGAATCGGCGGCGCCGGCGACGCTATGCTCTCGCAACACTCTTGGTGATGGCGGTCCCGCTGGTGCGACTGCTGGTGCAAGTACCGTTGTACGCGGCAAATGATGTGGAGGCGCTGGGCATCAGCCGGCTGCTGATGGGAGTGCCGTTATACGCGGCCGCGCTCTGGGTGGCGTGGCTGATTACTCGTCAGCCGAGCGAACAAGAAGCTGACGTAGCTCAATCTCGCCCTGTGCACTAGTCAAGAAGAAGACCTCATCCTCGCCTTCTAAGGTGTCCTCTTGGCTGGGCGTCAGCGGTAGACCGTCCCGGACCACCGCGACCGGTACCGTGCCCATCGGCCAGTCGATGGCACCGATGGTCTGGCCCACGACGGCATGATCGACCGGCACCGTGAAAGCCGCCATGGCGGTCTTGCCGGTGCGCAAGGTGAGCAGCCGGACAACATCTCCGACTTCCACGGCCTCTTCCACCAGTGCGGTCATCAACCGGGGTGTGTTGACGGAAATATCCACGCCCCACGCGTCGTTGAAAAGCCAGTCATTGCGAGGATTATTCACGCGGGACACGGTCCGGGCGACCCCGAACTCGCTCTTGGCAAGCAGCGACACCACGAGGTTGGCCTTGTCGTCCCCGGTGGCGGAGACAACAACATCGGCGCTTTCTAAATCGGCTTCTTGCAAGACCGAGAGCTCACAAGCATCCCCCAGCAGCCACTTGGCCCCTTGCAGCCCTGCCCGCCCGACGGCCTCGGATTTTTGATCGATCAGGAGCACCTGGTGTTCGTGCGCAATGAGTTCCTTGGCAATGGATGCTCCGACGCTGCCTGCTCCGGCGATGACTACACGCATGGTGTGCTTTACTCCTGCTCCCACTGGAAGGGCTGATTGGCGCCGTCATAACGGCTCAGCTTGTTCGCGCTCGAGGCGGTGTGCTCGTCTTTGGGCTGGCTCCCACGATCGCTGGAGAGCAACCGGTCCACATCGGCCATCGTCGCGATCGGAACCATGGCGTGCAGGATGTCGCCCTGCTGCAACCGGGTGTCAGCACGAACCAACACACCCTCACCGAACCGTGTCAGATAGGCGGCTCGGATTCCCGCCTCGGCCTCTAGATCAATGATCTTCTCGCCCACCCACGAGGGGTGCACATCGATTTCTGCCAAGATCAGCCGACCGGAGGCATCCCGATAGTCACCGGCGATGCCTTGTTCGGGCAGGATGCGGCGCAGCACTTGGTCGGTGGTCCAGCGCACCGCGGCCACCGTGGAGATGCCGAGCCGCTGATAGATTTCAGCCCGCCCTGGATCGTAGATGCGGGCCACCACATGGGGCACCTTGAACATTTCTCGGGCCACCCGGGCCGCAATGATGTTGGTGTTGTCCCCGTTGGAGACGGCCGCGAATGCGTAAGCTTCGCGGATCCGGGCCTTGATCAGCACATCTTTATCAAAGCCGACCCCTTCAATGCGCGTGCCTTGAAAGCTTCGACCAAGTTTGTGGAAGGCCTGCTCGTTCTGATCGATCACCGCCACCGAGTGGCCAGAACCTTCTAATGTGGTTGCTAACGCCGCGCCGACGCGGCCACAACCGAGAATCACAAAATGCGCCATAATCATTAGTCTATTAGCGAACCGACACCATCGAGGCATAGGTTTAATCCGTGGCTTCACTTTCGAAGAAACTGCGCCGGCTTCTGGTCGGCACTCCCTACGACACCCAGCTCTTGGCCAAGCAACGCTTCGGCAAGGCCGTAGGGCTCCCAGTCTTGGGCGCCAACGCATTCTCCTCGGTGGCCTACGCACCCGATGAAATCATCCTGATGCTGGCTTTGGCCGGCGCCTCCGCGTTGACCCTGGGACCCCAAGTCGGTATCGCGCTGGTGGTCTTGATCCTCATCTTGGTTTGGTCCTACCGGCAACGTCTGATCGCCTTCCCCGAAGGCGGGGACTACCAGTTGGTGTTCCGCACCTTGGGGCGGCGGCCAGGACTTTTTGTGGGGGCCGCACTACTGTTGGACTTCGTCTTGACCGCGGCCGTGTCCCTGAGTGCCGCAAGCTACTACCTGATGGTCCTGCTGCCGGGCACTCAAGGGTGGGGACTGGCATTGACGCTAGGCCTGTTGGCTGTTTTGACACTAGCTAATATCCGCGGGGTTGGGCGGGGACGAACCAAAGTCGCGGCTATTACCTACCTGTTCCTGCTGGGCATGGTTGCGCTCTTGGTGGTAGGCATGGTGCAGTACGCCACGGGCACCCTCGCTCTTGCCGAATCTGCCCAACAGCCCATCGAACCGGCTCCGGAATTCGCGAACGGTTTGCACGGGATGCTCGGCGCCTTGCTGGTGGTCCGGGCTTTCTCCACCGGCGCGGCAATGGCCACCGGTATTGAAGTGCCGGCGTCCAACGCCCACCTGTTGACCAAACCGCGCGGCCGTAACGCCGGCATCATCTTGGTGATCGTGGGTCTGGTAGCGGCTTTGCTGACGCTGGGGGTTCTATCGCTGACCCAGCGGACCGGCATCCGCCTGCACTACGGACACGCCGAGCAACAGCCGCCCGTGTTGGCCCAACTCAGCAGCACCATCTTCGGGCCGGGCTCGATCGTGAGTTACGTGCTAGGCGCACTGGTGATTGCGGTGCTGGTGTTCGCCGCGAACTCCGCTTTCAACTCTTTCCCGTCGCTGGCCTCCCAGTTGGCTAAGGACCGGTTCCTTCCCGAACAGTGGGCGCACCGCGGCGACCGGCTGTCCTACACCCACTCGGTCCTGTGGTTAGCCGCAGCCACCGCACTGTTGGTGCTGGTGACGGTCGCGAATGTTGCCATCTTGGTCCAGCTGTACGTGGTTGGCGTGTTCGTGGCTTTCACCCTGTCTCAGTGGGCCATGGTGGTGCACTGGAACCGGAGACTCGGTCAGAGCGCGGGGCGCCGAGTCCGCGGCAAAATCATGCGCTCGCGAGCGATCAACTTTGTCGGTTTCCTCGCGGCTGCCGCGGTAGTGCTGGCTGTGGTGCTCACCCGTTTTGTGTACGGCGCCTGGATCATCGTGCTGGCCGGCATGTTGCTGGTGCTGCTCATGGGGCTGATCAACCGTCACTACCGGGCGACAGCCGCGGAGCTTGCCGTCAGCGTGGGGGAGCAGAAGGCGCTCCCGGCCCGGGTGCACGGGGTCATCCTGATCTCCGCCGTCAATAAGCCCACCATGCGTGCCATCTCCTACGCCCGGGCGGCCCGACCTTCCACACTGGAGGCGGTCCTGATCGATACTGACCAAGAGCAGACGGCAAGCATTGAAAAGGCGTGGGCAGAACACAAGATCGCGGTGCCCTTGACCATCATTGCCTCTCCGTACCGCGAATTGGTCAACCCGGTGATCTCGCACTTGCGCTCTAAACGCCTGCGTTCGGCTCGAGAACTCACCGTGGTCTATATCCCTGAATTCGTGGTCGGCTCTCGGTTCCGTGCCCTACTACACAACAAGACAGCGTGGCGGATTAAGACAGCCTTGCTGTTCGAACGTAACGTGATGGTGGTGTCAGTTCCGTGGCAGCTGGATTCCTCCGATAGGATCAGCGAAGCAGCACCGATCAAAAACCAGCGTGAACGTGAGTGATTCCTGTCGTGAGTGAAAATAACCTTCCTCGGGTCCGAGTAGAACTAGGCCCGATGGCTCACGGCGGTCATTGCGTTGCTCGGCATGAAGGACGGGTTATTTTCGTCCGGCACGGTATTCCGGGTGAGGTGGTCACGGTTGCGCTGACCGACGCCGGGGAGAAATCACGGTTCTGGCGCGGTGACGTCATTCAAGTCCACCGTGCCTCCGAACACCGGCGCACCCACTTCTGGTTGGCGGCCGATTCGCTGAAGACGCACGCGGCACGCAACCTCCCGGTTGGCGGGGCCGAATACGGTCATATTCACTTGCCGCATCAACGCCGCCTGAAAAACCAGGTTTTCCGTGACACCCTGAACCGGATCGGCAAACTCCAAGTTGAAGCCTACGTGGAGGAGCTTCCCGACGAAGACCCGCAGGGCCTGGGGTGGCGGACCCGCTCATCCTTCGCGATTGGCCCCACCGGTGTGATGGGGATGCACCCGCACCGCTCGAACCGGATCAGCGCCGTCAAAAACTTTCCGCTGGCACATCCCCGCATCAACGAGCTGAAACTGTGGACCCTGCCGCTGCGTGGCGCCCAGCGAATCCATGCCGCCACGAGCGCCGAAGGGGAGAACCTGGTGGTGCTGGAATGGTTGCACCGGATCACCCGCTCCACCACCGAGGTCGTCAAACAACAGTTGGACAGCTACGCCGAACAGCTGCACCCGGTCTTGTCCGAGCTGCCCAACCTCAATGTGGCATTGCTGATGGTGTCTGACCCGAAACATCCTTCCCGCCGTCAGCTGCTCACCCTCACCGAGAACACGGCCCTGACCGAAACTGCGACCATCGACGGCACCGACTACTCGTGGCAGGTCTCCGCCGACGGGTTCTGGCAAATCCACCGCAACGCCCCGGCCACCCTTGCCACGGCAATGCTCGAAATGCTGCAACCAGAAGCCGGGCAACACGTCGCCGACCTGTACGCCGGGGCCGGGCTTTTTACGGCCGTGCTAGCCACCGCGGTGGGTGAGACGGGACGAGTTGATTCGGTAGAAGCGTCCCCGATTACTTCTGCCGACGCCGCCACCAACTTCGCGCACCAACCACAGGTGCAGGTGACACGCGCAATGGTGGAAACCTTCCTGAAACGGGCCAAAACCAGCTGGGACGCAATCGTGTTGGATCCACCGCGTGCCGGTGCCGGCCCAGAGGTGATCGCGGCCTTGGTTGCCAAAGACATCCCCAAGATTTGTTATGTTTCCTGCGATCCGGCCTCGTTCGCCCGGGATGCGGCTGACCTCGTCCAAGCCGGCTACAGCTTGGAGGAAGTACGTGTCTTCGACATGTACCCGAACACGCACCACATGGAATCGGTCAGCCTGTTTACGCGGAAAGTGGTGTAGCTCATGTTGGCCGGTGACGTAACTGACGGTATCGACCAGCGCAAAACGATAGACTGAGCCTGAGAGCTCGCCATTCGTGCTGCCTAAGGAAGTGAGCGCGGAGGCGGGTTACCAGACAAATCTGGAAACGAAGAGGAGTCCTGCGTGAGTAATGTGGACAGCTTCGGTGCTAAAGGTGTCCTAGACGTCAATGGTGCTGAATACGAAATTTACCGACTAAACAAGGTTGAAGGTTCTGAAAACCTCCCTTACAGCCTGAAGGTTCTGCTAGAAAACCTGTTGCGTACCGAAGATGGTGCCAACGTGACCAAGGAGCAGATCCAGGCTCTGGCCGATTGGGACCCATCGGCCCAACCCAACACCGAAATCCAGTTCACTCCTGCACGAGTCATCATGCAGGACTTTACCGGTGTGCCATGTGTTGTTGACTTGGCGACCATGCGCGAAGCTATCAAGGACTTGGGTGGCGATCCGAAGCGGGTCAACCCACTGGCTCCTGCTGAACTGGTCATTGACCACTCCGTGCAGATCGACGCCTTCGGTACCGCCGATGCGATCGAACGCAACATGGAAATCGAATACGAGCGCAACGGGGAACGCTACCAGTTCCTGCGCTGGGGCCAGGGCGCCTTCGACGACTTCAAGGTCGTCCCACCGGGCATGGGTATTGTCCATCAGGTCAACATCGAATACTTGGCCCGCACCGTCATGACCCGCGAGGTCGACGGCGTAAACCGTGCCTACCCAGACTCCTGTGTCGGTACCGACTCCCACACCACCATGGTTAACGGTCTGGGCGTGCTCGGCTGGGGCGTTGGCGGTATTGAAGCTGAAGCCGCCATGCTCGGCCAGCCGGTGTCCATGCTGATCCCACGCGTGGTCGGCTTCAAGCTGACTGGCGAGATCCCTGCCGGTGCCACCGCAACCGACGTGGTGCTGACCATCACCGAGATGCTGCGCGACCACGGTGTAGTCGGCAAGTTCGTTGAATTCTACGGCGACGGTGTCTCCTCCGTGCCACTGGCCAACCGCGCCACCATCGGTAACATGTCCCCAGAGTTCGGTTCCACCGCAGCCATGTTCCCGATCGATGAAGTCACTCTGGATTACCTGCGCCTGACCGGCCGCTCCGAAGAGAACATCGCTCTGGTGGAGGCCTACACCAAGGAACAGGGTCTCTGGCATGACCCATCCCGCGAGATCAAGTTCTCCGAATACCTCGAGCTGGATCTGTCCACCGTTGTGCCTTCGATTTCCGGTCCGAAGCGTCCACAGGACCGCATCGAGCTGACCGAAGCGAAGGAACAGTTCCGCAAGGACATCCACAACTACGCCGCAGGTGACGAGGACGCCCTATCCGTGGGCCGTCCATCTAAGGCCGTCGACGTGAAGATGGCTGATGGCCGTCAGTTCGAACTGGACCACGGCGCAGTCTCGATCGCATCGATCACCTCCTGCACCAACACCTCCAACCCATCAGTCATGATGGCTGCCGGTGTGCTAGCACGCAACGCCGCCGCGAAGGGCCTGAAGGCGAAGCCATGGGTGAAGACCTCCATCGCCCCAGGCTCGAAGGTCGTCACGGACTACTACGAGAAGTCCGGCCTGATCCCATCGCTGGAAGAACTTGGCTTCTTCATCGTCGGCTACGGTTGCACCACCTGCATCGGTAACTCCGGTCCGCTGGAGTCAGAAATTTCCGACGCGATCAACGAACACGACCTGTCCGTCACCTCGGTGCTCTCCGGTAACCGTAACTTCGAAGGCCGTATCAACCCAGACGTGAAGATGAACTACTTGGCCTCCCCGCCACTGGTCATCGCTTACGCACTGGCCGGTTCCATGGACTTCGACTTCGAGAACCAGCCACTGGGCACCGACGCTGACGGCAACGACGTGTTCCTGCAGGACATCTGGCCGGACCCAACCGAGGTTCAGGAAATCATCGACAACTCGATCGATACCGAGATGTTCACCTCCTCGTACTCCACCATCTTCGACGGTGATGAGCGCTGGCAGGCACTGGACACCCCAGAAGGTGACACCTTCGCTTGGGATGCCGAGTCCACCTACGTGCGCCGCCCCCCATACTTCGAAGGTATGACCTTGGAGACCGTCCCGGTCACCGACATTGAGGGTGCACGCGTCCTAGCGAAACTGGGCGACTCGGTCACCACCGACCACATTTCCCCAGCCGGCTCCTTCAAGTCCGACTCCCCAGCCGGTAAGTACCTGCTGGAGAACGGTGTGGACCGCAAGGACTTCAACTCCTACGGTTCCCGCCGTGGTAACCACGAAGTCATGATTCGCGGTACCTTCGCCAACATCCGCCTGCGCAACCAGCTGCTGGACGGTGTCGAAGGTGGCTACACCCGCGACTTCACCCAAGAAGGTGGCCCACAGTCCACCATCTACGACGCAGCCATGAACTACCAGGAAGCGGGCACCCCACTGGTGGTGCTGGCCGGTAAGGAATACGGCTCCGGTTCCTCCCGTGACTGGGCTGCCAAGGGCACCAAGCTGCTCGGTGTGCGCGCCGTAATCGCCGAATCCTACGAGCGTATCCACCGCTCCAACCTGATCGGTATGGGCGTGCTGCCACTGCAGTTCCCAGAAGGTGAGTCCGCTGACACCCTCGGGTTAAGCGGTGAAGAAACCTTCTCCGTCACCGGCGTCACCGAACTGAACGAGGGCCGCACCCCGGCCACCGTGAAGGTCAAGGCTGAAGCCGCAGACGGCAAGGTCACCGAATTCGATGCCGTCCTACGCATCGACACCCCAGGTGAAGCAGACTACTACCGCAACGGCGGTATCCTGCAGTACGTGCTGCGTCAGCTGGCCACCAAGTAATAAAAACCAGCCAGTCAGCGCACAGGCTGCGCTAAGCACACGGTAAACACGCCGGGGCAGACTGAGTGCATCGAGCACCAGCTGCCCCGGCGCTGTTATTCTAAAGATTCACCCCACGTACGCCACGTGGCCACCGCCGGGAGGAAACTCATGGGCATCTTGGAAACGATTCGCCACCCACACGATCTATCGAAACTCAGCCAAGCTCAACTGGAGCAGTTGGCGGAGGAGATCCGTGCCTTCTTGGTGGCCAGCGTCTCCCAAACCGGCGGCCACCTAGGACCAAACCTCGGCGTCGTAGAACTGACCATGGCCCTGCACCGCGTATTCGACTCACCGCGGGATCACCTCATCTTTGACACCGGGCACCAGTCGTACGTGCACAAGATCCTCACGGGCCGGCAAAACTTCGACACCCTCCGCCAACAGGGCGGCCTGACCGGTTACCCGGAACGTGCCGAATCCGTGCACGACATCGTCGAGAACTCGCACGCTTCCGCCTCCCTGTCGTGGGCAGACGGTATTTCCCTAGCCCACAAACTCAAAGGCGAATGCGACCGTTCCACGGTCGCCATTATCGGTGACGGTGCCCTCACCGGTGGCATGGCCTGGGAAGCATTGAACAACATTGCCGCCGATAAAGAACGTCCAGTCGTGATCGTGGTGAACGATAATGGGCGCTCCTACGCACCCACCGTGGGCGGGCTGGCAGAGAAGCTCGACGGGCTACGCCGCTCATTCCTCGACAAGGTGCGCACCCACAAAGCCTACGAAGACACCCTGGACTACTGGAAAGTGCGGCTCCAAGGAGCCGGGCGCACCGGACGTCTCATGTACCGTTCCCTGCATGCCGCCAAAAAAGGGGTCAAAGACTGGTGGGCGCCGCAGGGTCTATTCGAAGACTTAGGCCTGAAATACATTGGCCCCATCGATGGCCATGACCTAGAAGAACTTGAACAAGCCTTCACGGACGCCAAGAACTACGGTGGTCCGGTCTTGGTGCACTGCATCACCGAGAAAGGACACGGGTTCGAGCCAGCGGTCGCGGATGCAAGGGACCAGTTCCACGCGGTCGGGGTCATTGACCCGATCACCGGTGAACCGGTGAACCCGGGTAAGGGCAAATCGTGGACCAGCGTCTTTGAGGAAGAGATCAACCAGATCGCTGCCGAAGACGAGCGCATTGTCGCCATCACCGGTGCCATGCGCCAACCGGTTGGCCTGACCACCATGAGTGAGAACTTCCCGGACCGGGTCATTGATGTGGGCATCGCCGAACAACACGCGGTGACCTCAGCCGCGGGGCTGGCCTACGCCGGGATGCACCCCGTCGTGGCAATCTACGCAACGTTCTTGAACCGTGCGTTCGACCAAGTCCTGATGGACGTGGCCCTGCACAAGGCCGGCGTCACCTTTGTTCTGGATCGCGCCGGGGTCACCGGGCCTGACGGGCCAAGCCACCACGGCATGTGGGATCTGGCTATCCTCCAAGTGGTCCCAGATATCATGATCGCTGCCCCGCGTGATGCGGAGCGGCTCAAAGAAGAACTCCGTGAGGCAGTAAAAGTCCAGGACCGGCCAACAGTGGTCCGTTTTGCCCGTGGCACAGTCGGTGAGCCAATCGAAGCCGAAACCCGCCTGTATGACGGTGTCGATGTTCTCTACCAAAACGACGAGATTGACCTCAGCGCCACCGATCAGATCGCCGATGTGCTACTCATTGCGCTCGGCCCCATGGCAGAGATGGCCTTGGATATCCGCCGCCGACTCGCCGATCAGGGCATCACCGCCACCGTGATCGACCCACGTTGGGTCCTGCCGGTAGCCGACTCCGTCATCGCCTTGGCTGCCCGGCACCGGCTGGTCGTGTGCATTGAAGACGGTGTGAAAACCGGTGGCGTCGGATCCCGGATCCGCCAAGAAATGCGCGCCAACGGTGTGGACACCGCACTCAATGAAGTGGGACTACCTGCCCAATTCTTGGCCCCCGGCACACGAGAAGAAGTGCTCGCCCGAGTCGGTGTGACCGCGCAACAGATTACCCGAGACACGGTGGACCAGGTCCTGGGGACCAAGGTGCCTTTCGCCCGTCCACTGCCAGATCAAGACCAGCCCACCGGTCACATCCCCCGGATCGACCAACAATCCTAAATCACGGCAGCAAAGGACAACGTCTAGCTGATGCACTTCACGGATGCGACGAAAACCGCTGAAACACTGCAGACCGGTGACATGATCGTCGCCCGGGCCTGGAAATACGATGGGCGTCCGCACTGGGTAGTACCCGGCACTTACCTCGGCTCCGACGAGCACGGCTACTGGGTCTACCAAGGTCGGG
This sequence comes from Micrococcoides hystricis, assembly GCF_042434215.1. NCBI lineage: Bacteria > Bacillati > Actinomycetota > Actinomycetes > Micrococcales > Micrococcaceae > Micrococcoides > Micrococcoides hystricis. Next base: position 140,502 of record NZ_JBHLUB010000001.1, read on the forward strand.
GCTGCTTCGTTTCCCGGCCCGGTGTCGGTTTCTATGCCGGAAATGATGCTGTCAGTCTTTTCCCCTACAGCGGGGACTACATCGCCACCTGCTACGGCAAGGGCAGGGGCCGATCCCGGATCTATGTGGATATCTCCACCGCGCTACGCGCCGATCCCATTCGCCCAACAGGTTTCGATTTCCATTCCATCGACATGGATTTGGACGTCATTCTGACCCAGAGTGGGGAAGTACTCATCGATGACGAAGATGAATTCGTGGAGCACACCCACCAAATGGGCTACCCGGCTACGCTGGTGGAACAAACCCAACAAACCTGTCAACAGGTGCACCGAGACATTGCGGCCCGACACGCCCCCTTTGACGAAACCACGATCGAGTCTTGGCTAAGACGCGGACGCGAACTAACCCTTCAGGAAGCCACACCATGAGTACTTTTTACCGCGCCTACAAGCAGGATGACCAAAATTCCCTGACCTACCGTGAGGCATGGATTGATGCGGAGGCAGAAGAATTTGTGGTCCATCACGGCAAAGTAGGTCACCTAGGTGAGACCGGGGAACAACGCTTCGGCAGTGAAGAAGAAGGAGCCGAGCTGCTGGAGATCTTCATTCAGCAGTGCACCGTAGACGGCTACACCGATGTGAACGAGCTTCAGCTGGGTGAAGTCAAAGCTTCTTGGAAGCTGAAGACCACCGCAGGTACCCAACGTGACCATTCGTTTGCGATCAAAATCCGCCGAACCTTGAGCGCACATTTGGGTTGGCGAGGACTCGGCGAAATCATTGACCCCCAAAACCCGATAATCGGTGATGGTGAACTGGTGTACCGGATCGCCACCCCGGCACCGCGACGAGCCATTGAATCGATCAAGGCCGCGGCTCGTGAATTCAAACTTGATCCCACCAAATTGACCTGCACCCTGGAAAAGAAGGCGGAGCTGACATGAAGTACAACCAACTAGGGCACAGCGGGCTCACCGTCTCTGCTGTCGGACTTGGATGCAACAACTTCGGCCGAGCAAACTCCGCCACCGAAACCCAAGCGGGAACGAACGCCGTCGTAGAAGCCGCCTTAGATGCCGGAATCACGCTCTTCGACACCGCCGATGTTTATGGCAAGGAAGCCGGGCTGAGCGAACAACTGCTCGGCCACGCCCTAGCGGGTAAACGCGACAAGATCGTGCTCGCCACCAAATTCGGGATGGACGTGTCCGGTCTGAACGGACCTGACTTCGGCGTCAGAGGATCTCGGTCCTACATCATCAAAGCGGTGGAATCCTCCCTCGTACGACTAGGCACCGACTACATCGACTTGTTCCAATTCCACACCCCGGACCCCAACACGCCCATCGAGGAAACCCTCCGAGCCCTCGATGATCTGGTGACGGCCGGAAAAGTGCGCTACATCGGGCACTCTAACCGGGCCGGGTGGCAGATCGCGGACGCCGAGTATGTGGCCCAACAGCTCGGCACGGAACGCTTCATCAGCGCCCAGAACCACTACAACCTGCTGGATCGTCGTGCGGAGCTGGAAGTCTTGCCAGCCGCTGCCGCCTACGGCCTAGGCGTGCTGCCGTACTTCCCGTTGGCAAGTGGGCTTCTGACAGGCAAATACAGCAGCGGAGAAGCCCCAAAAGGCTCGCGGCTATCCTACAACCGCCAAGAAATGGTTGAGAACGCAGATCTGGAACAATTGCAAGCGTTCGGTGCCTACGCCCGCGAGCGTGGGATCAGCGAGGTGGACGTGGCTTTCGGTTGGCTCCTGGCCCAACACCCGGTGAGCTCCGTCATCGCTGGGGCCACATCCGCCGAACAGATTCAAGCAAACGCTGCGACGGTGCATTGGGAACCCACCGAGGAAGACCTCACTGAGTTAGACTCGATCTTTCCCAAACCTGAACCAATCGCCCTGTTCTAAACCCCGAGCCGTGGCGTTTCAGCCACGAAGACAGAGAGGTAGCGGGGATGACAACTAAACGTGCGCGCTTTTCTCGTGCGGTCCGCACAGCACCAAAAGCTAGCTTCAGGTTCCTCAGTCGAACCGGGCACAGCCTGTTCTTGGTGGTCGTCATTGCCATCTACTTTGTGGTTCCCATCCATGCCGAGTCGGATCGCTTGGGACTTTTCGCCGGCCTCATCGCAACCGCACTGTGTTTAGCGATCGTGATTTTCATTCTGATCCGGGAGGCGCTGTACGTTCGGGCCTCCGGCGCCAGCAGACTCGGCGTTATCCAACTTCTGTTGTTGATCGAAGTATCCACGATTATGTTCGCGTTGGCCTACTACGCCATGTCTGTTTTTGCCCCGGATCAAATGGTCGGAATCACCACCCGGATGGATGCCCTATACTTCACGATGACCACGCTGGCGACGACCGGCTACGGCGACATTCACGCCCAAGGACAACTGGCTCGCGGCGTGGTGGCCTTGCAGCTGGCATTCAACGTCGGTTTCATTGCGATGGCAACCCAGATGGTCCAAGCCAGTTTCAATGCCGGCCGCATGGGCGGCAACCGGCTACACCGTAACTGATCGAACCGCTAGACTTCGAGAATGAAACTCACTCCATTTCTCATGTTCCAGCACGGACACTGCGCGGCCGCTACGGAACTGTACCTACGCGTTTTCGACGACGCCACCTTGGACTTCCAGATCATGCATCCGGCTCCACAGCAGAACCTCGTGATGCGCTCACAAGTGAGCATTCATGGCCAAGCCATCGCGCTAAATGACTCCCCAATAGAGCACGCCTTCGATTTCACCCCGTCGCAATCGTTTTTCATCGACTGCGACGACGCTTCCGAGGTGGACAGGATTGCTGAGGAGCTCGGCGCGGGCGGCGCAACCCTGATGCCAGCGGATGCCTACGGCTTCTCAGAGCGTTTCGCCTGGGTCAACGACCGGTACGGAGTATCTTGGCAGCTGAATTACCAAGGTGAGGTACCGGTCGAACCACCGGCCACCACCTAGTGTTTCTCAAACACCCGGTGGAACGCGTCGAAAACAGCGTCACTGAACAACACGAAGCGAATATCTCCCACATTCGACCAGCGTTGCGCAGCAGACTGCGAATCGATAATGACCTTCCGGGCGGCGCGAGCAACATCCGCAGCATCCCAGCCGTAAACCCCTGCACCAATCGCAGGGAAAGCAATCGAGCTGACGTTCAGCCGTTGGGCTAAATCGAGGCTGGCGGAAAAGCAGCTTTCCAAATCCGCCACGTCAGTCTGTCCGGCGTTTCGGTTGGGTCCGACAGTATGAATGACCCACTTGGCGTTGAGCTTTCCTGCCCCGGTTGCGACGGCTTCGCCAGTCGGCAGGCCGGTGGGGAACATCCTTGACCTGATGTCCTGGCATTCGGCGAGTAGTTCTGGTCCTGCCGCTTTATGGATTGCGCCGTCGACGCCGCCGCCACCGAGCAGGGTGGAGTTGGCGGCGTTGACGATCGCATCGACTTCTTCCGCGGTGATGTCACCGACTTTGAGTGAAATTTTCATGGTCTTACCCCCTGACCAGGATGTCGTTTCCTTGGACTTCGCAGGTGAGCTGGGTCAGTGGCTCCCGAGCCGGTCCGAACTGTGGGATCCCTTCAGCGAAATCGAACCCGGAGTTGTGGCACGGACACAAGAAATTCTCGGTATCGACACCGACAACGCAGCCTTGGTGCGGGCACTTGGAACTGTAGGCGATGAACTGGCCAGCACTAGGTTGTGCCAACAAGACCGGGGTTTCACCGGCCATGACGGACTTACCGGTTCCCACCGGTACCTCATCAACAGTGGCGACTTTGGTCAGTTCGGTCGGCAGCGGGGTCTTCTTGGGCGCGCAAGCACTCGCGGCAAGCCCCAAGGTGCCGACGGCTGCCACCGCGGCGGCACCCTTGATCACATGACGTCGAGACGGCCCGCCGCAGTCGGCGCAGCAGTGTTCTTCACTCATGGTCCCCATTTTAGCCAGCGCAGTACTATTCGGCGTGGAAGTTCCGTCCCCGCACCTGCTGGCTGTAGCCCTGTTGATCCAGATAAGGTGTAATGCCGCCCCGGTAGACCGGCCACCCGGCGCCGAGAATCATGCCCAAGTCGACTTCCTCCGGACCGGCTACCACGCCTTCATCCAGCAACAGATCGATTTCTTCAGCCAACCCGGTAAATACTTGGTCCCGGATCTCTTCTGCGCTGCGGACTCGATCGCCTTGAGTGAGCAGTTCTGCCGTCGCCGCAGGGATGTGCTTGTCACCGGAGTCGTCTTGCTGCCACACGCTGGTGATGTTGGCATCAATGAGCCGCTGCAAGTTCTCCGAAACGTGGAAGCGGTCTCCGAAGCTGGCGTGCAAGGATTCAGTGACGTGTTGTGCCACAGGCAGCCCGACCAGGGCCAGCAGATCGAACGGTGTCATCGGTAGTCCGAATTCGCTCAGTGCGTTATCCACCGTCTGGGCATCAGTGCCTTCATCAAAGGCACGTTGGATCTCGGACATGAAGCGTAGCAGCACACGGTTGACCACGAACGCGGTGGCGTCCTTGACCAAGATCGGGGTTTTGCGGAGGGTCTTAGCCAATTGGAAGGCCGTCGCCAGCGCCGTTTCATCGGTGGACTCGGTCCGCACGATTTCAATCAAAGGCATCGAAGCAACGGGATTGAAAAAGTGGAAGCCAATGAGGCGCTCTGGGTGAGCTAATGCTTCGGCCATGGCGCTCACCGATAGGGAAGAGGTGTTGGTCGCGAGGATGCAATCTGGCGAGATGATCTCTTCCAAACCGGAGAGCACTTGCTTCTTCAGTTCGAGTTCTTCAAAGATCGCTTCAATGACAAAATCTGCGTCGGAGAAGGCTTGCTGATCTGTTCCTGCGGTAACCAAGTCTTTGAGCCCCGCGGCCTGCTCGGTGGAGAGCTTTCCGCGATCGACTTGTTTGGCCAGCTGCTTCTCAACGAAGCCCAGACCTCGGTTGGCCGCGTCCTCGTTGATGTCGGTCATATGCACGGGAACTTGCAAGGCTTGGGCGAAGACAAGGGCGAGCTGGCTGGCCATGAGACCGGCACCGACCACACCCACTTTGCTGATCGGACGGGGTTGCACATCCGTTGGGACACCAGCTGGCCGCTTGGCCCGTTTCTGCAGAAGCTCCATGTAGGAGTACACGGTGTTCTGGAATTCGGTGGTGAGGATCAGTTCGGAAAGAATCTCGATCTGAGCATTCCGTGAACCTTCGGCGTCCCCACGCTCAGCGAACACCACCGCTTCAAGGACTTTTGCCGGCGCCGGCGGGATCCCCCGGGTTCGGGACGCAATGGTTTTCTCCGCCGCGGCGTAAGCGTCTTTCCAGTCCTGCTCAGACCAGGTGCGCTCTGGTTGCCGTTGGGCGGAGAGGCTCGCGGCCTCGAGCTCTTGTTTAACCCAGTCAAGCCCAGCTGAACGGAAATCGTCAGCAGGCAACTGAAGATCCATGATGCCCAGTTCGACGGCTTCGGACGCGGAGAGGACCCGGTTGTTGGATAGCGGATCATCGACCATAACGCGCAACGCAGCTTTTGGGCCGATCAAGCGTGGCAGTCGGTAGACACCGCCCCAGCCTGGTACCAAGCCTAGGAAGGCCTCTGGCAGTGAAAGGTTCTTCACGTCTTCGGACACGATTCGATAGTCCGCTGCCAACGCCAGTTCCAAGCCGCCGCCGATCGCGACCCCATTGACGAGCGCGATGGTCGGAACAGGCAAGTCTTCCAGCAGGTCATAGGCAACATGGCCCAACTCTGCGACTAGGGCGCCGTCTTCTTTGGTCGTGACGAGACGACTGATGGAGAGGTCGGCGCCGGCCACGAAGGCAGGTCCTTCTGCCGTGACAACGACGGCTGCGTATTTGTCCGCAGATTCAGCCAGTTCCAAACGGACCTGATCGAATGCTTTGCCGAGATTGATCAGGGTTTGTGGGCCCAAGATGTTGGGTCGGGATTCGCCGGCTTCGCTGGCTAGGGTGAGCACCAAAATGGGTGCGGGATCATGTTTGATTTCTTCGCGAGTGACCGTACTGACGTTCTCTTTGGGGATGAGCGAAGTGAGGTGTTCGAAGCGAGAAAAGTCAGTGGCAGGTGCCGGGGTCATGGTCACTCCTAGAAGTCGCGGGGTAAACGTCTAGACACCATCAGACCACATTAAGTGAGCTTAGTTACACAAACACGCCACAATGTTACTTGCCGGTAAATCTAGTCTTCTTGTGGGTCAGGTTCCAAGAACGCGACTGTCATGGGAGCCCACACATACTCGATCTGCCACTGCCGGGCACCCAGTTCCCGTAGTCGTTCTTGGATACTTTCAGGGGTGATGGGTGCGGGTGGTTCCCAACTGATCTGACGCAAGATGGAAGGTGTCAGCAGATTTTCCACTGGTACATCAATTTGATCTGCAATGGCCTGAAGCCGGGGACGGATCGTTTGTAACCGAGCATCAGCTTCCGGTTTCCGTTGAGCCCACATGCGCGGCTGCGGAAGACTTCCTTGTCCGCGACGGAACCGTGGCGGCGTCTTGGTGGCCTTGACGCCGGCATTGATGGCATTGAGCCAGCGCGGCGCATCACGTTTGGCAGCTCTGCCCCGGAATCCGGGAATTTCTAATAATTGCGGCACGGTAGCAGGTTTTGCTTTCACAGCGGCCATGATGGCGCTGTCGGGCAGGAGCCGACCTGGCGCGATGTCGCGTTTTTGGGCTAGATCCTCCCGGGACTCCCACAACGACTTCAGGATCGCCAGATCTCGCCGTTGCGTGAGTGCATGCGCGCCGGAGGTGCGTCGCCAGGGGTCAACACGCGGTTCCGGCGGACCAGCTAGGCGGGTAGCTTCAAACTCCTGCTCGGCCATGTCTACCTTGTTGGTAGCTTCCAACCGGGTTTGGAGTTCAGCCCGCAATTCGGGCAAGAGCTCCACATCGAGTGCCGCGTAGGCGAGCATGCGTTTGGGCAGCGGCCGTTGCGACCAATCTGCGGCCGAATGCTCTTTAGCCAGACGTACCCCGAGGAGTTCTTCGGTCAATGTGGCCAGTCCCACCTTGGGCATCCCCAAGAGCCGGGCAGCGAGTTCGGTGTCGAAGAGCTGGGGCGGATAAAGTCCGGCAGCGGCAAGACAGGGCAAGTCTTGGCTGGCGGCATGCAGAATCCAGGAGTCCTCTTGGAGGACTTCATTGAGCGCTGAGAGGTCCTCGTAGGCTTCCGGGTCGATGAGGAAGATACCCGCATTGTCGCGTTTGAGTTGAATGAGGAAGGCTCGTTGGCCGTAGCGAATTCCCGAAGCACGTTCGGTGTCAACGCTGAAAGGGCCGGTCCCGGCTTTGAGTCGGTTGATGGCGGAAGTGAGTCCTTGAGCGCTATCGGTCAGGAACGGAACACCGCCGGCGGGTTCAGTTAAGAGGGGGAGTGCATCGCTGTTGTGCTCTGCGTCAGACACGTAGGTCAATTCCTCCGGATAAAGGGTAGGGCGGTTACGCCGTCAGGTAATTCTGGAACTCCTGCGAAAGCGCATAGCATGGCTGTCCATGCTTGCAAGTGAGCGCCGAAGTTCTCTTCCGGGGTCCACGAGGCGCGAACTTCAAGATCTGTCTGGTCTGGACGATCGGCAAGGGTGCCAAAGTGTTCGGCCAAGACGCGCGTCGCGGCGGCGCCGGCGGCCCGGTAGTGACAACCGTTCGATTCTAATGCTTCCACCAGCCAGGACCAAGCCACTTGGCCCAAGAGGGGGTCAAAGCTCATCTCCGCATCAGTGGTTGTGCGAATGAAAGTAACGATACGAAACTGGCCATCCCACACCGGGGAACCGGCAGGGTCGTAGAGCAAAACAAAACGTCCATGGGCCCGCAACGGCGTACCCGATTCCGGGTATAGGTCTGTCACATTCTCCGGTGACGGGGCGTTCTGCGTGGCGTCAATTTCTGCTTCCAGAGCAATGGCGTAGGGCGCTAACCCTTGCGGTGCTGGAATCTCAACGAGACGCACCTGCGGTGAACCATGAGCGGTTCGCAGCTGTCCGAGCGCATCACGAAACACCGCGGGGACTGCTGAAGAATCATGGTGGACGCTCACACCAACAAGATTAAACCTAGCCTTGAGTGTTGTGGGAGAGGCACGCCGTAGTGAGTGCTTGCGCGAACTGCTCGATGTCGGCTTCGGTGGTGTCGAACGAACACATCCAACGAACAACACCTGAATCATCCCAGTCGTAGAACGGGAACTGGGCTCGGACTTCATCTGCGGCCTTGCTGGGCACCCGTGCGAACACTGAATTGACCTCTACTGGGGCAACAACTTCAACGCCGGGGATATCATTGACAGCGACCGCGAGCCGCTGGGCCATCGTATTGGCGCGGGTCGCATTGTGCACATACAGATCTGTGCCAAACAATGCAATCAGCTGGGCTGAAATGAAACGCATTTTAGAGGCCAGCTGCATGCTGTGCTTGCGGATGTACTCCACCGGGTGCGGAGACACCCCATCCGTTCCATACCCGGCATGAATTCGGGAAAGCTTGTCTTGATTTAGCACGATGACCGCTTCGGCGTTCATCGCTCCGTTCTTGGTGCCGCCCAGACTGAGCATATCGACACCGGCTTCTACCGTGTATTCGGCGAGCGAATTGCCGGTTGCCGCAACAGCATTGGCCAGCCGGGCACCATCAAGGTGGACGAGCAGGCCGTAGGCGTGGGCGAACGCGGTGAGTTGGCGAATCTCATCCAGCGTGTAGAGGGTGCCCCACTCGGTGGCTTGGGTCAGAGAAAGGACTGCCGGGCGTGCGGCGTGGACGAATTCTTGTTGAGCTAGATGGGGCTCGATCAGTTCCGGAGTGAGCTTAGCGTGTGGGGCCGGAATCGAGATGATTTTCAGTCCAGCCATCTTTTCCGGGGCTCCGCCTTCATCGTTGTCGATGTGTGCTGCCGCGGAGCTAATCACCGATCCCCATCGTGGGGTGAGTGCGCTGAGTCCGACCACGTTGGCACCGGTGCCGTTGAAGACAGGGAAACCGAGTGCGTCTGGGCCAAAGAGTCGTTTGGTGAGGTTGTTGAATTCCGCTGTGATGGCATCTTCGCCATAGGCGCGGGTGTGGCCGCTGTTGGCGGCCAGCATGGCATCGAAGACGTCGGGGTGGACCCCGGCGTAGTTGTCGGAGGCGAAGGACTTCAGGTCGTTCATTCGGTGGTGGTTTCTTTCTCCGGGACGAAAGTGAGTGAAACGGAATTGATGCAATAGCGCAGGTCAGTGGGGGTATCGAAGCCCTCACCTTCGAACACGTGGCCTAGGTGGGACTTGCAGTTATTGCAGAGCACCTCCACGCGCTTCATACCCAAGGAATTGTCTTCAACGTATTGAACCGCTTCTTCAGTGACCGGTTCGAAGTAACTGGGCCAGCCGCATCCGGCATCGAATTTTGCGTCCGAGCGAAACAGTTGGGCGCCACACGCTTTGCAGTCGTAGCGGCCGTCTTCCTTATGGTCCCAGTAGATGCCGGTGTAGGGACGTTCTGTGCCAGCCTCACGCAAAACCTGAAACTCGACAGGACTGAGCCGGTTGCGGAAATAGTCGTCGGTAAAGTTCTGTTCGGTTGGCGGGTTCACCGTAGTGCCTCCTATGCGGCGGAAGGGTCTCTTGGTTAGGCTAACAGAGTGCGTGATCGTAATTCTGTGGGCAAACGCGTAAAGAAAACCGCAACAACCGCGTCATGGGCAGTCGCTGGGGCCGGGGTGGGAATTGCGGCTGGCTCCGTTGTGGCAGCGGCCGCCTCCGGTGTAGCCGGCTATTTCGCCCGGCAAGTGGTCGTCCCGGTACGTACCCCGGAAGAAGCACTCGAGATTTATTCACTCTTTCAGGGCCCCAGTGGGTTGGAAATCATCTTGCCCATGACGCCTGAAACGCTCATGCCAGGCTTATACTCGCTGTCTTTCGCCGGGGGAGAAGGCATGGCCCGTATCGGTGAGATCACTTCCTCGAATCCGGCTGATGGGACCGTGTCCAGACGCGTGGAAAAAATCTATTCCGGTGACTTGAACTCCGCTGTCCGGGGACGATGGACGGGAATGTGTTACGCACATCCAAACGACTTTGGTTTCTCGCCCACCGAGATCACGCTCGAAACTGAGCTGGGACCGGCACCCGCGTGGTATGTCCCGGCCAAGCCAGACGCTCCGTCCAAGCGTTGGGCGATCATGGTGCACGGGCGTGGTCCCAAACGCAATGAAGGCATCCGGGCGCTGCCGGTCACCCATGGGCTGGGCATGGACTCGCTGTTGATTTCTTACCGCAACGACGGTCAAGCCCCCGACGCCCCGGACGGCCGGTACGGGCTTGGGTCGACAGAGTGGCGTGATGTTGAGACCGCCATGGCTTATGCGGTCGCAGCCGGGGCGGAGGAGATCATCCTATTTGGTTGGTCCATGGGTGGGGCCATCTGCCTGCAAGCCAATGACCTCTCCCCGCTGAGCACCTATATCTCTGGACTGGTTCTGGACGGGCCGGTCGTAGATTGGCTCGATGTACTGGCCCACCAAAGCAAGGCCTACCGATTGCCGGGACCGATTTCGACATTGGGTCAGTGGATGATGACGCACCCAGCAGGTCGATGGATCACCGGTTTAGCCGCCCCGGTAGATTTCACCCGCATGAATTGGGTGTCGCGAGCCGATCAGCTCCGCACGCGCACCCTGATCGTGCATTCGCTGGAGGATGATTTCGTGCCGGTGAAACCGGCCTTCGCGCTCGCGGCCAAGAATCCACAATTTGTCACGCTCGTGCCCTTTGCACGAGGCAGGCATACTCAAGAGTGGAACTACGATCGGGAGAAATGGGAGCACGTCGTGCGAGGTTGGCTCAGCGATGTGTTCGACTCACCCAAACCCGGGCGATTACCGATATCAGCCTAGGCGGCTTCCAGCTGTGTGCGGATATTTCGTTTCAACCGGCCCAACATGGCGGTCATGCCCCGCAAACGAAGCGGGGTAATGGCTTTGGCTAGACCCAGCGCGTTGGCGATGTCGTCTGGCACGGCGAGGATTTCATCCGCGGTCGCACCATCGAGACCTTCGGAGAACACCGAAGCAAAGCCACGGGTCGTTGGCGCTTCGGCGGGGGCGGAAAAGAAGATTTCTGTTTTGTGCGGTGCCTCCGGGGCAACTTCTACCGCTAGGAACAGGGGAGTCTGGCATTCAACGACCTGTTCCATCTCTTCTTCATGGCCGTCATAGCGCTCTGGCAGGGCCGGCAGCTGACGGGAAAACTCCAGCAGTAGCTGCAGCTTCTCCGGGTCGGGAACTGCGTTAAATTCCTCGATGATTTCGGCAAGGGTGGACGGGATGGAGGTCATGGACCAACTTTCAGCAACAAAACGAAGACTGGCACTGCGGCACCGATACGGCGCCGCACACCAGTCTAGTTGCTGTGCGGGCAGCAGACGACACTGGCCCCGCTTTTCCACCAAGGGAGAAAGCAGGGCCAGGTGCTGTTGGCAGGGTCTTAGCGTGGTAGCTCGCCAGGTTCCTCACCAGAGTGAATGGGAGCGCCCACTAGGTTGCCCCACTCGGTCCAGGAACCGTCGTAGTTGCGCACGTTTTCGTAGCCCAGAAGATACTTCAGCACGAACCAGGTATGGGAGCTGCGCTCACCAATACGGCAGTAGGCCACTACCTCGTCAGAGTCACCGACGCCGGCATCTTCCCGGTAGATCTTGCTGAGTTCTTCTGCAGATTTGAAAGTGCCGTCTTCGTTGGCGGCGGTGGCCCATGGCACGGAGACCGCCGTGGTGATGTGTCCACCGCGCAGTGCGCCTTCTTCCGGGTAGTCAGGCATGTGCGTGCGTTCGCCGGTGTACTCCTGCGGGGAACGCACATCGATCAGTGGTTTGCCGAAGTGCGCCACTACATCGTCGCGGAACGCGCGGTCGGTTTTGTCGTCGCGCTCAATGACCGGGTACTCGGTCGGGGTTACCGTTGGTACCTCAGTGGTCAACTCGCGGCCTTCAGCAATCCACTTGTCGCGGCCACCGTTCATCAACCGAACATCTTCGTGACCGTACAAGGTGAAGACCCAGAGCGCATAGGCGGCCCACCAGTTGGACTTATCACCGTAGACCACCACGGTTGAGTCACGTTTGATGCCCTTGGAACCCATGAAGGCAGCGAAGTCTTCCTTGGCAAGGAAATCACGGTTGATCTGATCGTTCAGCTCAGTGTGCCAGTCGATCTTGATGGCCCCGGGAATGTGCCCGGTTTCGTAGAGCAGGATGTCTTCGTTGGATTCGAGGAGGACTACGTTGTCATCGTCTTTGTGGTCGGCGACCCACTGGGTGGAGACCAAGCGTTCTGGGTGGGCGTAGCCCGCAAAGGCTTCGTTGTTCTCGGCAGGAATGCTCATGGAGAGAACCTTTCTGGTCTGGGCAATGCAATTAATTAGGGCAGATCTTTATTCGCTAATCTGCCATTTGTCTTTAACTCTAGCCCGTGTGGCCCGGTGCTGGACATCCGGGTTCATAGTGAGCCACATTTCGGCTGTTCCATTTGTGTACCAGCTCTCCGGTAGAGTAGAAGAGCAGCCGACCAGATATCTTCAAGGGTGTGTCAGTGAACAACATCGTGCATCTTTCCGACCGGACTCCAGCCGTCAGTGTCGGCGAACTTTTGGCGGGGTTGCACCCCTCATACCGTTTCGGTGAGGTCTCCTTCAACACGTATAAGCCGGACCCTGCCCAGCCGTCCCAGCAAGAGGCTGTTGATCGACTCACCGCCTTTGCCGAAGGAATCGGAAAGAGATCCAAGGGCGGGCTGTTCGGACTGTTCAGCAAGAAGAAGGAATCCAAGGCGGGCATTTACCTAGATGGGGGCTTCGGGGTTGGTAAAACCCACCTGTTGGCTTCACTCTGGCACGCAGTAGAAGGCAAGAAGGCTTTCGGAACTTTCGTCGAATACACCAATTTGGTTGGTGCGCTAGGCTTCCGGCAAACGGTGGATGTGCTCAAAGAGTATGCGCTGGTATGTATTGACGAATTTGAGCTGGATGATCCAGGAGACACCGTGTTGATGTCTAGGCTGATGCGCGAGTTAGCTGATGCCGGAGTCAAGCTTGTTGCAACATCGAACACGCTGCCTGGCGCATTGGGTGAAGGACGTTTCGCGGCACAGGATTTCCAACGGGAGATTCAGGTGTTGGCCGACCAGTTCGACGTCTATCGGATCGACGGTCAAGACTATCGTCATCGGGGTCTGCCGGAGGCGCCAGCACCGATGAGCACCGAAGAGTTGCTGCCCCATGCGCAGAAGGCTTTCCCAGGTCAGACCATTGCCGTCGATAAGTTCTCCGACCTGACGGCACAGTTGGCAAAGGTTCATCCGTCGCGGTACCGGCAACTGATTGAACCGGCTGATGTCCTGGTGCTCGAAGATGTTGACACCATCACCGAACAAAGCATGGCGTTACGCTTCGTGGTCTTTGCTGACCGGTTGTACGACAAGGATGTCCCCGTCGTGGCCTCGGGCAAACCGTTTGATCAGCTTTTCACCGAAGAGATGATGTCTGGTGGCTACATGAAAAAGTACTTCCGCACCATCTCCAGAATGACGGCGTTGGCGCGCGAAGGGCAGATGGGGGAGAAGGCACTCTAAGCGCACCTACTGCTACTTTCTAAAAAGGTCTCATGCACGGGATTGCATTGAGACCTTTTTCATGACTGCAGTTGCTTACTTGCTGCGTGGGAAACGAAAATGCCCTCCCAAACGTTTGGTTTGGAAGGGCATTTCATCGTGGAGCGGATGACGGGATTCGAACCCGCGACATCCACCTTGGCAAGGTGGTGCTCTAGCCAGCTGAGCTACATCCGCACAGAAGAAAAAGTTTCTTCAGTGGACGATACTGGGTTCGAACCAGTGACCTCTTCCGTGTCAGGGAAGCGCGCTACCGCTGCGCCAATCGTCCGTGTGATCCTCGCTGAGGAACCTTGTTTAGTCTAGCACAAAAAATTCGTAAAGAATTCACACGCTATTCTGTTTTATGAATCACATTGTTCGAGGTGGGGACGGGATTCGAACCCGCGTATACGGCTTTGCAGGCCGCTGCCTCGCCTCTCGGCCACCCCACCGAGGCTTCTCTTACGCAAGTAAGAAGAACAACAGTGATTTTCGAGCGGATGACGGGATTCGAACCCGCGACATCCACCTTGGCAAGGTGGTGCTCTAGCCAGCTGAGCTACATCCGCATTGAAGGTTTTCACCTGTCTCGGTGAATTCCAACGAGATGAAACTCTAGCCCAGATAATCCTCCAACACCAAATCCGACACTGCGCGGTAGGTCGTGAATTTTTGTGCTGGTCATCTCCCAGCCGAAGAGTGTCCCTGCTTCATGCCACACTAGAAAGCTATGACAGCACCTCCGTTAGCTCAGCAGACCCCGTATGGGCGGATGTATGTACGCAAGATCGATGGGGTACCAGAAGTACCGTCCATCACCACCATCATTGGCAGGCAAGCCACTGACCTGACCGGTTGGGCCGGATATATGGCCGCGCAAGCTGTGATTTCTGATCCAAAGTTGCCGGATTCCATTGGCAACCGGGCCAAGTTGGGGCACATTGCCCGCACAGCAGCTGATGCGGCAGCCCAGTACCGTGACCAAGCGGCCGCGCGCGGAGACCGTGTCCACGATTACGCCGAACAAGTTGCTCTGCGCGCGCTGGGCAAGCCGCACACCATGCCCCAAAGCCGCGGAGTCCTAGCCGAGAACAATGAAGAAGACTTCGCTGATCGTTTTGATGAATGGTGGGACCACTACAACGTCCGTCCCTTAGCCGCAGAAGTCACGGTGTGGAACCATGAGGTCGGTTACGCGGGGACTATTGATCTGGTCGCGGAAATCGCTGGGAAAGTGTGCTTGATCGATTTCAAAACTAAAGGCACAGACCGACAAGGTCGGATCAAACTCCCGGATGACAAGGTCGCCATGCAACTCGTTGCCGGTTTGAAGGCTGAAGAGTCCATAGTTGATCCGGTGACAGGCCAATGGGAGCCATGGCCCTACGGAAACGCGGACATCCTCATGGCGGTGGCCTTGGGCGAGCGAGAAGTCCTCCCACTTCAAGTGGCCCCGCAAACATGGCGTGAAAACTGGTACATGTTTTGGGCGCTACGCAAAGTGTGGCAATACGAACGCGTGGTCTCCGACCACCCACGCACACTGCTGCCAATTAGCCCGCCGCCACAACGGTAGACTAGACAACGCCCAGCATTTGATGAGGGCCTTGAACTGAGAACACCCAGGCAGCGAAGGAGAGTGTGTTGGCGATTCGGCAAATCCGCTTGATCGGAGACCCAGTACTGCGGACCAAAGCTCAAGAAGTAACAGACTTTGGACCTGAACTGCACAAACTGATCGACGACATGATCGAGACAATGCGTGACACTGGGGGTGTTGGGTTGGCTGCCCCGCAAATTGGCGTCGAGAAACGGGTGTTCGTCTATGAGGCGGACGGCGAGCTGGGACATGTTGTTAACCCGTTACTGGAGAATAGCCAAGAGCAACTCGAACCCATTGAAGAAGGGTGCCTATCGATCCCTGGGCTGTCTTACCCAGTGGTGAGGTCGATGCGCACGACCATCAAGGGGCAAGACAAGAACGGCGAAGAGATCCAGATCAGTGGTGAACACCTGCTGGCGCGCGTGTTCCAGCATGAGAATGATCACTTAGATGGTGTGCTCTTTATCGACCGGTTGAATCGCGAAGACAAGCGTGCCGCGCTGGCTGAACTCAACGACCCCGCCTACCAGAACACGATTCAGCAGACCAAGGCAGAGCGTTCCGGTAGCGTCGGCAGCGCCTTCGGACTGAACTAGGACTGATCCGATGACCGCCAAAGATCCCATCATTTTTGCTGGCACCCCGCCGCTGGCCGCAGATGCTCTCAATACCCTGTTGGAAGCAGGCATCAATGTCGCGGCAGTGTTGACCAGAACCGATGCGCCAGTGGGACGCAAACGAGTTTTGACGCCTTCCCCGGTGGCACAAGTCGCCGAAGAACACGGCCTGCCCGTCATTAAAGCCGATCGAATCGACGAGCAAGCGCATAACGCGATCAAGGATTCTGGGGCCAAGCTCGGTGTGGTCGTTGCCTACGGCGCCCTGCTGAAACAACACACCCTTGATGCGCTCCCACACGGCTGGGTTAATCTTCACTATTCATTGCTGCCCGCATACCGTGGCGCAGCTCCGGTGCAGCGGGCCATGATCGCCGGCGAACAAACAACCGGGATATCAGTGTTCAAACTGACCACCGGACTTGATACCGGGCCATTGGTGTACCAACAAGAAGTAGCCATCCCTGCCGGAATCAATGCCGGAGATTTTCTCAACGAACTCACAGCAACGGGTGCCGCAGCCTTGACGGAACTTGTTCCGCAACTCTTGGCAGGGACGGTGACCTACACCGAGCAAAGCGGGGACGTTTCGCATGCGCCCAAACTCAGTAAAGAAGATGGGCTGATCGACTTCGACGAAACAACAGTCCTCGTCGCCGGGCGGATCAACGGCACCAGCCCAACCCCGGGGGCGTGGGCCTACTTTGCGGATAAGCCCATCAAGTTCTTTTCGGCTCTACCGGTACCTGCGGAGGCTGGTCTTTCCGCCGGAGACTTTGATGCCACAAAGGACGGTATCGTGGTCGGCACCGCTGACGGCGCATTGTTCCTCAGTACCGTTCAACCTGCCGGCAAACGAGCAATGTCTGCCAGTGATTGGGTCCGCGGGGTCACCACCGATAAACACTTCCACACTCGGCTAAAGGAGTCATAAAGACGTGTCAGAGCATAGTGGACGCGGCCGCCGCGACGCACACCGCGGCAAAGGCCGATCAATACAGGGTGGACGACGCAACGCCGCCGGACGGGAACGCAACCGGGGAGGATCGGGTCCGCGCAAATTCTCGGCTCAAGCGCCAGGACAGCGCAGCCGATCGGCAGATCCGGCACGTCTATGCGCCTACGAGGTGTTGCAAGCGGTGGCGATCGACGACGCCTATGCGAATCTGTTGCTGCCGAATAAGATCCGTGAGCATCGCCTCGACCGTCAAGACGCCGCCTTCGCCACCGAGCTCTGTTACGGGGCCTTGCGGCTCTCCGGTACGTACGATGCGATCTTAGAAAAGTGCGTGGATCGACCCATTAAACGACTCGACCCACAGGTACTGGATGTGCTGCGGCTGGGAAGTCACCAGCTGCTGAATATGCGGGTGCCGGCGCACGCCGCACTCAACGAATCGGTCGCCCTAACTCGGGATCGGATTGGCGCCGGTGCCGGTGGATTGGTGAACGCCGTTCTGCGCAGGGTGAGTGAAAAGAGTATCGACGAATGGGTTGATGAACTGGTTTCGCAAGCCGCCAACGAGCAAGAAGCTTTGCAGATCCGGTTTTCACATCCGGTCTGGATCATCCGGGCATTGCGCCAAGCTCTGAAGCTGACTGGCCGACCGGAAAGCGAATTGGAAGACACCCTTGCCGCCAACAACCATCCAGCCGATCTGAATTTTGTGGCATTGCCAGGACTCGGGTCTTTGGAACCGCTGGTCGAGAAAGGTGCCGAACACAACGCCATCGCGCCAGACGCTGTCGATTTTCGCGGGGGAGACGTCGCACGTCTACCCGGGGTCAAAGAGGGAACCATCCGGGTGCAAGACACCGGAAGTCAGCTCATCGCGCGTGCAGTCGCTGCCCTACCGATCACGACAAACGCAGAAAGCGATAAAGCTTGGCTCGACTTGTGTGCCGGTCCTGGTGGTAAAGCTGCACTGTTGGCGGCCCTAGCCGAACAGCACGATGCCCACCTCCTCGCGAACGAACCCGCCGAACACCGGGCGAAGCTCGTGCGTCAGGCGTTAGAGCCCATCCCGAAGCACGCCTGGGATGTTCGCGTCGGCGACGGACGCACCATCGACTCCGATGCACCTGCAGCGGGCTTCGGACGAATTCTCGTGGACGCACCCTGCACCGGCTTAGGCGCCCTACGCCGCAGACCTGAAGCACGGTGGCGCAAACAGCTCTCTGATGTTGCTGAACTGACTCCGCTGCAGGCTGAACTGCTCAATGCCGCTTACCGTGTGCTTGCTCCCGGAGGTGTGCTGGCCTATGTCACTTGCTCACCTCACCCGGTGGAAACTGTCCTGCAAGTTCAAGACTTTTTGCGGGATCATCCGGAGGCTGAACTTGGGGACGCGAAAGCAGCGCTCAACGCGGTCGCCAAGATCGAGCTCTTTGATGAACATGATCGGGCCGTCACGGACCCGGTTGTCGCTAAGACCGCTCAGCTGTGGCCACATCGACACGACAGTGACGCAATGTTCATGGCCCTGATCCACAAACCTCAGTAATAGTCGCGCACCAAACACGCAGAAAGCTCGCCCATGAAAACGTTCATTCACCCCAGCATCTTGTCCGCAGACTTTGCCCGACTTGGTGAAGAGCTACAACGCATCCCGGATGCCGATGCGGTTCACGTAGACGTCATGGACAATCACTTTGTGCCCAACCTGTCATTTGGAATGCCGATCATGGAAGCGGTGAAAGCCAACACCGACTTGCCATTGGACGTGCACCTGATGATTGAAGACCCGGACCGGTGGGCCTTGCAGTACGCGGACGCCGGAGCGGACACCGTGAGCTTCCACGTAGAAGCTGCACAAGCCCCAATACGACTTGCCCGCGAACTGCGGGACCGGGGCGTCAAAGCGGGCTTAGCGCTGCGTCCAGCAACTCCCGTAGAACCCTATTTGGAGCTGTTGCCCGAGTTCGACATGCTTCTGATCATGACCGTCGAGCCAGGCTTTGGCGGCCAATCCTTCTTAGATGTCATGATGCCCAAGGTCCGCACCGCGCGAGAATACATCGATGCCGAACAATTACCCGTGCGGATCGAGGTCGACGGCGGCATTAACGCTGCAACAATCGGAACAGCTTTCAAGGCGGGAGCCGACGTCTTCGTGGCCGGTTCTGCCGTCTATTCAGCGGCCGAGCCAAATCAAGTCATCAAGGATCTGCAAGCAGCCCTCAGCTAACCAGTCACACGTTCAAGAAAGTATTCTCAGTGGAATTTCTGCGGTGGCTGTTTGAAGCCACAATCCCTATCGGCGGATCGGTCCTAGTGGTCCGAGAGGTCGTCGGCAACGTCTTTGGTCTCGCCAGCGCCCTAGGCGGAATGCGCCGCAAAGTCTGGGCATGGCCAGTCGGAATCATCGGCAACCTGCTGTTGCTGACGGTCTTTCTCGGTTCGTTGTTCGGCGACGTTGATCAAGCCAACCTGTTGGGTCAAGCCGGACGCCAAATTATGTTCATCGCTGTCTCCATTTACGGCTGGCGGCAGTGGCGCAGCTCCCGCAATCAGCTGCGTGAGAAGGGGACAGGCCAGAGCGGTACTACGGCGATCACACCCCAATGGGCGGGCTGGAAGGTGCGCATGGGTCTCATCGCCACCATGGTGGTCGGGACCTTGGCCATCACCCCACTGTTTCGCATGCTCGGTTCTTATGAGCCGGTCTGGGCTGATGCGTGGACTTTCGTCGGTTCCCTCTTGGCTACCTACGGTATGGCCCGGGGCTGGGTCGAATTCTGGTTGATCTGGGTGGCCGTCGACGCGGTTGGTGTACCGCTGCTGTTCGCCGCCGGATACTACGCAAGTGCGTTCATGTACCTGTTCTACGGTGTCTTTACGTTGATCGGCTTCTTCGTGTGGGCACGGGCACAGCGGCATGAGAAACCCCAGGTCGAGACGGTCCTGCCGGATCCAACCATCCAGCCACCAGCTCACAATTGAGATCAAATGAGCCAACTTTGATCGGTCACATAGTCCGGTCAATGCCACTGCTGAGCCGAACAACCATTAGGGTAAGAACGTGAAGAATTTTGAAGAGCTCTTCCAAGAGTTGTCCCACAAGGCACAAACACGACCTGCCGGCTCCGGTACCGTAGCTCAATTGGATGCCGGTATCCACGGAATCGGCAAGAAGATCGTCGAGGAAGCCGCCGAAGTCTGGATGGCTGCTGAGTACGAGTCGAAGGAAGAATGCGCTGAAGAGATCTCTCAGCTGCTGTACCACCTTCAGGTGATGATGATCGCAAAAGATCTCACGCTTGAAGACATCTACCGTTACCTATAAGGGAAACCACCATCATGAGCATGCTGCGCATCGCAGTTCCTAATAAGGGCTCCCTCTCTGAGGCAGCCAGCACCATGCTGCAGGAAGCCGGCTACCGCAAACGCCGGGATACCCGCGAACTCGTTATGGTCGACGAGGCCAACAACGTGGAATTCTTCTTTCTCCGGCCCCGTGACATTGCCGTGTACGTGGCCGCCGGGACCCTTGACGTCGGCATCACCGGCCGCGACCTCTTCCGTGATGCGCGCACCAACGGCGAAGCCGAAGAACTCATGAGCCTTGGCTTTGGTCGTTCCACCTTCCGTTTCGCCGGGCCCGCTGGCAAGTACACCTCCATCGACCAGCTCGAGGGCAAACGCTTGGCAACCTCCTACGACGGCTTGCTCAAAGACTACTTGGCCGAGCACAACATCAACGTAGAAAACGTGGTTCGACTCGATGGCGCCGTGGAATCCTCGATCCGTCTCGGCGTCGCAGACGTTATTGCTGACGTGGTGGAAACCGGAAACACCTTGCGGGCCGCCGGGATGGACACGTTCGGGGAACCAATTCTGGTCTCCGAAGCCGTCGTCATTGGACGTAAGGGAGTCTCCCACCGTGACATCGATACGCTGCTGCGCCGGTTGCAGTCGGTCTTGGTTGCACGTCAATACGTCCTAATGGATTACAACATCCCGCGTGAGCTAGCCGAAGAAGCCCGCGAGCTGACCCCGGGATTCGACGCTCCCACCATGTCCCCACTGCAGGACGAGTCCTGGGTGGCCATGCGCGTGATGGTCAGAAAAGAAGAGATGAACATGGTCATGGACCAGCTTCATACCCTCGGTGCCCGGGCCATTTTGGTGTCGGCAATTCTGGCCACCCGTATCTAACCAGAAGGACCTGTTCCATTCAGGTCTTTTCTTCCAGCATGTTCCCGATAAAATGCTGCAGTACCATCTACCGATGAATCGAAGGAAAAATGAGCGTAGCGATTCGAGTAATCCCTTGCCTAGATGTTGATGGCGGACGCGTCGTCAAGGGCGTCAAATTTGAAAATCTTCGGGATGCCGGTGACCCGGTGGAACTCGCCCAACGCTACAACGCCGCCGGCGCTGATGAGCTGACATTTCTTGACGTGACGGCTTCGACCGCCGATCGTGCCACAACCTTTGATGTCATCCAACACACTGCCGAGCACGTGTTTATCCCGCTCACCGTTGGTGGCGGCGTCCGCACCGTAGAAAATGTTGAAAAGCTGCTGCACTCCGGCGCCGATAAGGTATCGATCAGCACCGCCGCCGTGGCCCGTCCCGAAGTGATCAACGAAATTTCTGAGAAGTACGGAAACCAAGTTTTGGTTCTGTCTCTGGACGCCCGGAAAAACCCTGAGTTGCCCTCCGGGTACGAAGTCACAACCCACGGTGGCAAAACTGGTACCGGTATAGACGCCATTGCATGGTGTGAAGAAGCCGAAGAGCGCGGCGTTGGCGAAATTCTGTTGAACTCCATTGACGCAGACGGTACCAAAGATGGGTTTGATCTCGAACTGATCCGCAAGGCCCGTGCTGCGGTCTCGGTTCCACTGATTGCCTCGGGCGGAGCCGGTAAACCCGAACACTTCCCACCGGCAGTGGAGGCAGGTGCCAACGCAGTGTTGGCTGCTTCCCTGTTCCACTTTGGCCCCGAAGACATGGTCAGCCAAGTCAAGCAGGCCATTAGTGAGGCTGGTTACCCTGTTCGCTGAGAATCGTCGCGCGTTATTAGAAATCGTCAACCGTGGCTGGCCCGCGGTTGAGACTTCTGAAATTGACGGCTGGATTGTCCGCTTTTCATCCGGCGTGACCAAACGCGCCAACTCGGTGCTGACGCTGCACGCACCGGAGAATGTGGACGAGGCGATTCGGGAGGTTGAGCGGCGCTCTGTTGAGCGGTGGCTGCCAGCCTCCTTCCAGGTCGGCACTTTTTCCCAACCGGATGACCTGGATCAGCTGCTGAGCGAGCGTGGCTATGAATCTATTGGTCCCACCACCGTGCAGGCGATGGAACGCGGGGACTTACAAGGTTTCCTCGGTCGTACCGACGAGCGGGTCACCGCCAGTTCGGCCCCATCCCAGGAATGGTTGGAATTCTTTTGGGAACGGGAAGCGTTCACCGATCCGACGATTCGGTTGGTTACCCAGCGGATTTTGACCGGCGTCGAATCAGTCTTCTATGAACTGCGAGATCCGGAAACAACCGAGATCCTGTCCATCGCCAAGATGTCCCTCGTGGCCGAATACGGTGGTCTGTACTGTCTGTACACTCACCCTGATCATCGGGGGCAGGGTCATGCCCGGGCCCTGATCGAAACGATTCTTTCTGACGCAGCCGAACGCGACATTGAAGCCATTTGGTTGCAGGTCGAAGACAAGAACACCGGCGCGATCGTGCTGTACAACCAGCTCGGATTCGATACGGTGGCTCGCTACCACTACCGAGTCAAGGGCTAGCCCGGCGAAACAAACTGACGAGTCTAGACGGCCAGGTTGCTGTTCTTCAACGCCGTGATCGCCTCATCGGTTCCCTCAAACGTGACCAGCGCGTGATCGGTTCGGCCGTGCGCAAAGAGAACAAGTTCGCCCACCGAGCCGCGGATCGCCACTGACTCTTCGCCTTTTTTCGCGACCGTGCGTTGACCATTACCGCGGATGAGAATAACCCCGACTGGGCTGTGACGGAACAGGATGCGGGCGCGTTGCTTCAACTGTTCCCAGAGCAGCTGGGAATACCGGGCTGACAGATTGCGGGGCGCAAAACGGTCGTAGCGGTCGACGGCGCGGCGGACATCTTCCGTGTGGACAAAATACTCCAGTAGATTCGCTGCTTGATCCACCGGCTTGGTCCGCAACAAGGAGAGCCGCGGGCCCTGCACAAAACGTTGGACAAGTGCCGCGTAGTCACTTGCGGTGACCGCCTCAGCGGCAAGCTGCTGGGTTTTGCGTTCGGTCCAACTATTCAATGGTGAAAAGACATTTCCTAGGGTGGCCAAAGACGATTCCCGCAGGACCAAGTGTGCCGCCAAATGACGGGTCCGCCAATCCCCGCACAGCGTCGGGGCATCCGGGCCAGCACCCAGAAGGCTGTCAGCAAGAACGTGGCGCGAGAAATCTACATAGTCCATTACTGCTGAAACTAGCACGGATTTTGACTCGACGCGCCGTGCAGGAGGAATCTTGACCATTCAGCGGGCGTAGACTTAGATCACCATGGAAAAGAAGCCCAACCACCCAGAACTAGATCCACAGATCCGCGCCCTGCTGAAGAAGGACGCCGCCGGCCTAGTGGCCGCGATCGTTCAACAGCATGACACCGGGGACGTGTTGATGCTCGGGTGGATGGACGAGGAAGCTCTCCGGCGCACCCTCACGACCGGGCGAGCCACCTATTACTCCCGTTCCCGCCAAGAATATTGGCGCAAAGGAGACACCTCTGGCCACGCTCAATACGTCAAATCCGTCAGCCTCGACTGCGACGGGGACGCGTTGCTGATCAAGGTCGACCAAGTGGGCGCCGCATGCCACACTGGCTTGGCTTCCTGCTTCGATTCCCATCAGCTGCCAACTGTTCAAGGGCAGCGACCAACAAAAGGATAAACACCAGATGCGTCAGCTCGGACCGATCAGCCCATCGGCAGCAGACTTTGCTGTCCGGGCGCAAAGCACCAACGTCATCCCCGTCACCGTCACGGTGATGGCCGACACGCTCACCCCGGTAGGCCTCTACCAGCTCTTGGCTCGAGACCGGCCCGGAACCTTCCTCATGGAATCTGCGGCACCCGGTGGTGTCTGGTCGCGCTACTCTTTCGTGGGCGTCAATTCCAGAGCGACCTTGACGACGGATCCGCTCGGGGACGACCCGCAAGCCGCGTACTGGCAGGGCGAGGTGCCCGCAGGGGTTCCCACCGACGGCACCATTGCCGACGTGTTGAAGCAGACCCTGGCTGTCCTCGCCACCGAAGATCAGGAACGCGCGGACCTGCCAACACTTTTGGCGGGTCTGGTGGGCTACATCGGTTGGGACATGATCCAGTTCTGGGAACAACTCCCGGCCCGCCCCGACAATGATCTGCAGTTGCCGCTGGCCGCCATGAATCTGGTGACCGACCTTGCGATCTTCGACAACACCAATGCCACCGTCACCTTGGTTGCGAACGCGATCAACTTCAATGGTCTGCAGACCGGTGTGCAGGACGCTTACGCCGACGCCTTGGCACGTCTTGAGAAGATGCTGACCACGCTCCAACAACCAGCCGGTGCACACCTTGGGGTTACCACCGGTACCCGGGCTGACGAAGATCCGGCGGCACGTATTGCCCAACGCCTCGCATCCGAAATCCGTGCGGATTGGGATGCTGAGGAATACGGTACTTTTGTCACCGAATCCAAGGCCACCATCGAGGCAGGGGAGATCACCCAGATCGTGCTCTCCCGCCGGTTCGAAACAGAGCTGGATGCATCAGCGCTGGATGTGTACCGGATGCTGCGCTTCTTCAACCCATCCCCGTACATGTTCCTGTACAACTTCCAGACACCTAAAGGCCAAGATTTCCAGCTCGTCGGCTCCTCCCCGGAAGCTTTGGTCACCGTCCAGCACGGCCAAGCGATTTCACACCCGATCGCCGGTACCCGACGCCGCGGCGCGACGGAAGCTGAAGATCAGCAACTGGAAGAAGAACTCTTAGCCGATGACAAGGAACGTTCCGAGCACATCATGCTGGTCGACCTCGCTAAGGAAGACCTCGCCAAGGTATGTGACCCTGCCACCATTCAGGTGCCGCGGTATATGTTCGTGGAGCGTTTTTCACACGTCATGCACCTCATCTCGCATGTCACCGGAACGATCCGCCAAGATCTGAGCGCGTACGACGTCTTGGCAGCAACCTTCCCCGCCGGAACACTTTCCGGGGCGCCGAAACCGCGAGCTATTGAATTGATTGAGCAATGGGAGCCGTACGCGCGCGGTCCCTACGGCGGGGTAGTGGGTTACTTCGACTTCGCCGGGAACATGGATATGGCGATCGTGATCCGCTCGGCTATCCTCAAGGACGGTAAAGCCTACGTCCAGACCGGCGCCGGTATCGTCGCCCAGTCCGTGCCGGCAGCAGAAGCTGATGAGACGACGAATAAGGCCGCGGCCCCGCTGCGCGGAGTGCTACTGGCCAAAGATCTGCAAGACGTGGACGCGGGTTATCTGAACGAACTGAACCAGCTAAAGGACTCCTGACCTGTGACGGCATCAACTCCGAAAGCCAACCGACAACCGTTCTACCAGAAACGTGCAACGGTAATCCTGTTCGCGTTGATCATCGCCACGGCCGCGCTGATCTTCGCCGGACAAACATGGATCCAGGTCAGCTCCAGCGACCAGATCGTGCACACCGACCGGATCGATGTTGCCGGTGGGGATGCCACTAATCTGGTGACGGCGATGACCGTGGTGTCGCTGGCCGCAGCCGCGGCCTTGTCATTGGCGGGGACTTGGGCAGCACGGATCATCGGAATGTTGATCGCGGGTGCGGGCATCGTCAACGTGTTCGCGATTAGCACCGTGCTGGCCGACCCACAGACTGCGGCGGCCTCGGTGGTGGCCGAAGCAACCGGGATGCGGGTCATCCCCGGCGAGTACACCGTGACTGCGGCGCCGATCCTGACACTGGTTCTTTCTGTACTGTTGGCCGCCATGGGAATCTTGGTGCTGTTTGTGCATCGGTTCTGGAAGCGCAACCGTAAATATGACACCGCTGCAGCGGGGCCGGCAGAGACCGAATCAAGTGGGGGACACCTAGATGAAATCGATGCTTGGGATGCGTTGAGTGCTGAAGAGGACCCGACGCTACGCTGAGGCTGTCACTAATCCATCTGTTCCATATATTTCATGGCAGAATAGATAAAGCACCATTGCAATCTGTCATCAATTCGAGGGAAGAATGAACATCCAAACTGTTGAGGTAACCGACCGCGATTACGATCCAACACACACCCAGGAGCTCGGCCACGGCAACACGATTGCTGCTTGGGCCCTCGTGCTGACCGTTTCCGTTGGTGCTCTCATCACCGGTATCAGCCTCTTCCTGAGCGCTTGGACCGGTGTCATCATCGGTGTCGTCGTCATCGCCATTGGCTGCGCCTTGGGGATCGGCCTGAAGGCTGCCGGCTACGGCGTTGGTGGTAAGAAGACTGTCGAGCGCGAAGCCAAGAAGGATCGCTAAGCTCGTCACGAGTTTTTGAAAAGGGATAGATAACGTCTGTGAGCACAGTTCTTGATGAGATTAATGCCGGCGTGCGTGAGGACATGCAGGCCCGCATTAACTCCATCTCGCGAACCCGAATCCAAGAGCTGGCGGCTGCGGCCCCACCGGCCCTGAACGCCCTCGACGCTTTGGTCGGCGGCCGTCAGGACCCAACCGGCACGAAGATTATCGCCGAAGTGAAGCGCTCCAGCCCTTCTAAAGGAAAGCTTGCGGACATCCCGGAGCCAGCCAAACTGGCTGCAGACTATGAAGCCGGCGGTGCATCGGTCATTTCCTGTTTGACCGAGCAACGTCGCTTCAACGGTTCACTCGCGGATTTCGACGCTGTCCGGGCCGCAGTGAACATCCCACTGCTTCGCAAAGACTTCACCGTCGATGAGTACATGATCTACGAGGCCCGTGCCCACGGCGCCGATCTCATCTTGCTCATCGTTGCCGCCTTGGACGAAGCACAATTGCGAGACTATCTCGCACTGACCCATGAACTGGGCATGCAGGCGTTGGTCGAAACCCATACCCCGGATGAAATCGAACGAGCCGTAGCCGTCGATGCGAAGCTCATGGGCATCAACGTCCGGAATCTGAAAACGCTTGACGTTGATGTCAGCCATTACGCCACGTTGGCGGCGTTACTGCCGGAAAACGTCATCAGGATTGCCGAATCCGGGGTGGAAGGCGTAGAACAGATTCAAGAGTACGCCTCCCACGGTGCAGACGCGATCTTGGTGGGGGAAGCCCTCGTTAAGCATGGCTCCCCGGCTGAGGCGGTACGAGATTTCCGTGCCGCTGCCGCGGCCACTCGTCGCTGACATACATCATCAAGAGCTCGGAGGTATCCGCCGCACCTACACTGAGGGTGGCGGTGAATCCGGAATAAAGACCATTGAGTGGAAAAGGGACCACATGACAGAGCAACAGCCACAAGCGCAGAAGCTGCGGGATGCAGCAGGGCCCTACTTTGGGGATTTTGGCGGCCGCTGGATGCCAGAATCATTGATGGCGGCTCTGAACGAGCTCGATGAAGCGTTCGAAAAGGCTCTTGCGGACCCTCAGTTCCTTCAAGAGATCGACGATCTCAACAAGTCCTACACCGGTCGTCCCTCCCTGCTGACGGAAGTGCCTCGCTTCGCTGAGCACTGCCACGGGGCTCGGGTCTTCCTCAAACGTGAAGATCTGAACCACACCGGTTCGCACAAGATCAACAACGTACTTGGCCAAGCCCTCTTGGCTAAACGCATGGGCAAAACTCGCTTGATCGCGGAGACCGGGGCTGGCCAGCACGGCGTTGCCACCGCCACCGCCGCCGCCTTGTTCGGGATGGAATGCGTGGTCTACATGGGTGAAGAAGACACCCGGCGCCAAGCACTGAATGTTGCCCGCATGAACCTGCTGGGTGCCACCGTGGTGCCCGTGAAGATCGGTGCCCGCACCCTGAAGGACGCCATCAACGAAGCTCTGCGCGACTGGGTCGCCAGCGTCGAGAACACCCACTATGTGCTCGGCACGGTCGCTGGACCGCACCCTTTCCCGCGCATGGTTCGCTACTTCCACCAAGTCATTGGTGATGAAGCTCGGGAGCAGATTCTCGAAGCTACCGGTCGCTTACCAGACGCTGTCGGAGCCTGCATCGGCGGCGGTTCCAACGCCATGGGCCTCTTCCATGGATTCTTGGATGACCCGGAAGTCGAGTTGTACGGCTACGAAGCCGGCGGTGAAGGACTAGAAACCGGCCGGCACGCGGCCTCGATCACCTTGGGTATGCCTGGTGTACTCCACGGTGCCCGGTCTTTCGTCATGCAGAATGAAGACGGTCAGACCATTGACTCCCACTCAATTTCAGCTGGCCTGGACTACCCATCCGTGGGTCCAGAACACGCCTACCTCGCTGACATCGGTCGAGTCACCTACGAGCCCATCACCGACAGTGAATGCATGGATGCGTTCCAACTGCTCTCCCGGACAGAAGGCATCTTGCCGGCCATCGAGTCGGCCCACGCCCTCGCAGGAGCTCTTCGCCTCGCCAAGCGCTGGCACGAAGAATCCACGGCACAGGACAAGATCATTCTGGTCAACCTGTCTGGCCGCGGCGATAAGGATGTTGCCACCGCGGCCCGTTGGTTCGATCTGGTGGACGAAGAAGATTTGGGCGCAGGAGAGTAAAAAGCATGAGCCAGAACATCGTGTCAAAATCTGCTGAAGCGATCGAAAAAGCACGTTCCGAAGGACGCCCCGCGCTGATCGGTTTCCTGCCAGCAAGCTACCCAACCAAAGACGACTGCATCCAAGCCATTCTCGAACTGGCGAACAACGGTGTCGATATCGTCGAGGTCGGCATCCCGTATTCTGATCCGGTCATGGACGGGCCAGTCATCCAAGCAGCCACCTCAGAGGTGCTCGCCAAAGGTTTCCGGGTCGCCGAAGTCTTCGACATCATCAAGGCGGTCACCGACCAATCGGACGTAACCGTCCTGATCATGACCTACTGGAACTTGGTGGACCGCATGGGTGTCGACGAATTCGCTCGGCGACTCGCCGAAGCCGGCGGCGCCGGCATCATCACCCCGGACCTGGTCCCGGAAGAAGCCGGTGAGTGGGTCACTGCGTCCGATAAGTACGGACTCGACCGCATTTTCCTCACCTCGCCATCCTCAACCATGGAACGGGTGCAAAAAATCGTCGATATCTCCCGCGGCTTTGTCTACGGTGTATCCGTCATGGGCGTCACCGGCGCCCGCGAAGATGTCTCTGATGCCGCCGAGCGCGTGGTCAGCGAAGCGCACGAGGCCGGCGCGCCACGTGTCTGTGTCGGCTTGGGCGTTTCCAAACCCGAGCACGTCGTGGAGATCGGCAAGTACGCCGACGGTGTCATCGTGGGCACGGCTCTAGTGCGAGCCCTCGGCGAAGGCGGTCCAGCGGCCGTCGGTAAACTCGCAGCCGAACTGGCAAGCGCACACGCATAATGGAATTACTCAGCACCCTCGCGTACCTGCCATCCCCAAGCTGGGACGGGTTTTCCATCGGGCCACTGAAGATTCACGCCTACGCCCTAGCCATCATGCTCGGCATCGTGCTCGCACTGTGGCTGGGCATGAAGCGCTGGAAGGAACGCGGCGGAAACCCTGATGCGATCTACGACATCGCGTTCTGGGCGATCCCATTCGGGCTCATTGGTGGTCGCCTGTACCACGTGTTCTCCTCCCCAGACGCGTACTTCGGGCCCGGCTACGACGGTACCGGAGACCCGGCCAAGATCATCGAGATCTGGAACGGGGGACTCGGAATCTGGGGTGCCGTCGCGCTCGGCGCGGTGGGAGCCTGGATCGCAACCCGCGGACCCGGTTACCGATTCTCATCTGTTCTAGACGTACTGGCGCCCGGCATCCTATTGGCTCAAGCAGTGGGCCGCTGGGGAAACTGGTTCAACCAAGAGCTCTTCGGCGCACCCACCGATCTGCCATGGGGGCTCAAAGTCGACCCGGACCGCGTCCCGGCCGGCTACCCCGTGGACACACTCTTCCACCCGACCTTCTTGTACGAGTCGCTATGGAACATTGTCGGCGTGATCATCCTGCTGGCCATCGATCGCCGCTGGGCCTTGCGTGGCGGCAAGATGTTCTGGGCCTACGTCGCCTACTACACGCTGGGCCGTGTTTGGATTGAGATGCTGCGCATCGACCAAGCCGAAATGATCACGCTCTTCGGGGTCACCGCACGCCTGAACGTGTGGACCTCCATCCTGATGTTCATGATCGCCGTGGCAGTGTTGGTCTGGCTCGTGATGCGTGAGCGTGTCCACCCAACCGCGGACTCGATCTACCGTCCCGGCTACCCGAAAACCACTCCCGCCACCGCAGAAACCACCGACGTGGAAGTTACCGACGAGAAGGAATCTTCACCAACACACCGCTAATTTGGAAAAATGTTTTCGCATAGTGGTAATTTCTGTGGCATAGTTAAGGTGAATTCCAACGAGGCCCAGCCTCGCCGCAACCTTCACCAATTAAGGTGGTTTTATGAGACGCGCCAAGATTGTGGCCACATTTGGCCCCGCGACTGCCGGCTATGAAAAAACCCGAGACATCCTCGCTGCAGGCGTTGATGTTGCTCGGATGAACATGAGCCACGGCACCTACGAAGTGCACGAAGAGCAGTACAAGAATATTCGTCAGGCCGCCACCGACCTAGGCCGCAACGTGGCCATCTTTGCCGACCTGCAAGGTCCAAAGATCCGCCTCGGCCTCTTCAAAGAGAAATACTACGAACTCGAAAAAGGCCAGACCTTTACCATCACCACCGATGACATCACCGGTGACAACACCATCAGCTCCACCACCTATAAGGGACTGGTTGGAGACGTGAAACCAGGCGATCGCCTACTGCTCGATGACGGCAAAGTCGCTCTGACCGCTACCGCTGTTGAGGGCAACAACGTCATCACCACCGTTGATGTTCCCGGCCGGATCTCCAACAACAAGGGCATCAACCTGCCAGGGGTGGCCGTTAACGTGCCAGCTTTGAGCGAGAAGGACGAAGATGATCTGCGCTGGGCTTTGAAGCTCGGCGTGGACATGGTCGCACTGTCGTTCGTGCGCGATGCTCGCGACATTGAACGCGTCCACCAGATCATGGACGAAGAAGGCCGCCGAACCCCGGTGATCGCCAAAGTGGAAAAACCCCAGGCCGTGGACGCCATCACCGAAGTGGTGGACGCCTTCGATGCCATCATGATCGCTCGTGGCGACCTTGGCGTGGAGCTGCCGCTGGAAGAAGTCCCAGTCGTTCAGAAGAAGGCCATCGATCTGGCACGCCGCTGGGCGAAACCAGTCATCGTAGCAACCCAGGTCCTCGAATCGATGATCGAGAACCCGCGCCCGACCCGCGCTGAAGCCTCCGACTGCGCCAACGCAGTTCTGGACGGTGCAGACGCCGTGATGCTTTCGGGCGAAACCTCGGTGGGTAAGTACCCGGTTGAAGCCGTTGAGGTTATGGGCCGGATCATCGAAGCCACCGAAAAGACTGACCTGCACCGGATCCCACCACTGGGCTCCAAACCGCGGACCCGTGGCGGAGCCGTGACCCGCGCCGCAGTTGAAATTGCTCAGCAGCTTTCGGCCCAGTACCTGGCTGCATTCACTCAGTCCGGAGACTCGGCACGACGCCTGTCCCGGCTGCGTCCGACCCAACCGATTTACGCGTTCAGCCACGTCGAATCAACGGTCCGGATCCTGTCTCTGAGCTGGGGCATCCAACCAATGCTGGTGGACTTCGCAGAAAACACCGACAAGATGACCGCACAGATCGATCGTTCCCTCCTCAAGGACGGCATCGCCCAAGCCAACGAACTCGTTGTGCTGGCGGCCGGCTCCCCGCCAGGGGTTGCCGGTTCGACGAACCTCATCAAGGTCCACCGGATCGGTGATGTGGCCGACGTCGAGCAGCTCTCCGAGGGTCTGAAGCCACACCCACGCGAACCGATCGGCTTCTGGCCGGCACACTCGCCACGCTAAGTAGTCCAACGGGATAAACCCCTCATCCAAAGAACCGCGGTAGTCCTCCACACACGGGGACTCACCGCGGTTCTTTGGGTTAAACGGTCGTTGAGCTTCTCTCACCTTTGACAGCGTGGCCAGCTAGGCTCAAAGACTTATCTTTCGTGGAGTTCTGATCCGAAGATGCCCTGTTCGGGCAGCTATCTTCCCAGCCATAGGTGCAGATGAGCGTGCGCTGGGTGCTGACTCACATGATTGGGCAATATGCCCGCCACAACGGGCATGCAGATCTGCGGCGCGAGGCAACCGACTGCCAAGTGGGGGAGTAACCCTCAGCGGGCACCAAGCCGCAGTGGCGCAGCGATCTGGCTTCAGCGCTTCACTGCGGCGTCAGTCTTGAGCGAGAAACTATTTCTTCTCGGTCTGCTGGTTGTTGCTTCCAGAGAGCTGCTCGATGACCGCTTCAGCGACCTGCTGCATGCTCATCCGCTTGTTCATCGAGGTCTTTTGAATCCAGCGAAAGGCGTCCGGTTCACTCAGGTTCATCTGTTCGGTGAGCAAGGACTTGGCTCGATCGACCAGTTTTCGGGTTTCGAAGCGCTGCTTGAGGTCAGTGATTTCCTTTTCCAGCTGCTTCATTTGTTCAAAACGGCCGACGGCAACTTCGATAGCCGGAATGAGGTCATGCTCGGTAAACGGCTTCACCACATAGGCCATGGCACCGGCCTTCTGGGCGCGAGCCACCAAATCAGGTTGGGAGAAAGCGGTCAGCAATACGACCGGAGCGATGCCCGCTTCAACGATCTCTTCAGCTGCCGTAATGCCATCCTTGACGGGCATTTGGACGTCCATCAACACCACATCAGGGGTGTGCTCTTTGGCCAGCGTGACGGCTTCTTCGCCGTTGTCAGCTTCAGCTACGACGTTGTAGCCAGCACCGGTGAGCAGCTCGACGATGTCCAGCCGGATAATGGTTTCATCTTCTACAACTAGAACGGAACGAGCAGGTGCCTGCTGATCCGTGTTTTTCTCTTCGGACACAGATGCTTCCTTCAGTAAAATAGGGCCGGAATTATTATCTCACTGTTGAGCTTAAATGGCTGCATAGACGGTTTTGGAAATGGTCGTTGCCTGCCGTACACTTAGTGAAGTGTTCCCGCCCGAATGGCGGAATTGGTAGACGCGCCGCACTCAAAATGCGGTACTTAACGGTGTGTGGGTTCGATTCCCACTTCGGGCACACAGCAACAAAAACCGCGAGGATTCAGCTTCGAATCACTCGCGGTTTTTTGCTTCTGCCGCTTCTAAGGTTTCTTGCGCAAAATCATGTTCGTCATCCGGGCCGTGGAGAGGCGTCGGCCCTGATCATCGCTCATGACAATCTCGTGGGTGCACAGATTCCGTCCCAAGCGAATCGGCCGACACTCCGCTAGCACCCGGCCTTCGGTCGCGGCACGGGTATGGCTGGCATTGATCTCAGTTCCGACCACACCGGTGACGGTCTCGTCCCCCAAGGTAAACGCGTGCATCACGGTGGCGACCGAGCCCAAGGTTTCGGCGAGGACCAGGTGCGCACCGCCGTGGAAAATACCCATGTTTTGCTCGTTGCCGGCGACCGGAACACTCGCGCTCAGAAGCTCTACGGTCATAGTGTGGTAGATCAAACCCATCTTCGCGGCCAGCGGTGAAACACCGAATTTGCCCATGTAATCCCACATCTGTTCGGGCACATTCGCGGCGGCCAAACGGGCTCGTCGTTCTTCGTCCGTATTGGTCGGGGTCACACCCGGGTAATAGGCTAGAGGAGTCGGTTCTGTTGCGCTCATGCTCTCCAGCCTAAGTGCAGTGAATCAGGAATGAGAAAAGACTGTGAGAAAGGCTGATGCATGACCAACACGGAGAAGAAGACGCTCTTGATCCTCGACGGGCACTCGATGGCGTTTCGAGCCTTCTACGCGTTGCCAGCCGAGTCCTTCATGACCGAGTCCGGGCAGTACACCAACGCCGTGCACGGCTTCACCTCGATGCTGCTGACCATGATCAAAGAACGTCAGCCCACCCACGTCGCTGTCGCCTTCGACCTGGACACGCCCACGTTCCGGTCCCAGGACTACGCCGAGTACAAAGCTGGGCGGGCCAAAACTCCTGAAGAATTCCACGGCCAGATCGACCTGATCAACCAGGTGATGGGCACCCTGAACATTCCGACCATCACCGTCGATGGCTACGAAGCCGACGATATCTTGGCCACCATGGCAGCCAAAGGTGAAGCCGAAGGCTTTCACGTGCTGGTGGTCTCCGGCGACCGGGACACCTTCCAACTGATCACCGACAAAACCGAGGTGCTTTATCCCATGAAGGGTGTCTCGGAAATCCCGCCTATGACCGCCGCAGAAGTCGAACGGCGCTACGGGGTAGGTCCGGAACGCTACCCAGATCTGGCAGCACTGGTCGGCGAAGACGCAGATAACCTGCCCGGGGTACCTAAAGTCGGTCCGAAGACAGCCGCCAAATGGATCAACCAGTACGGCGGGACAGCACAGATCCTCGAACACGCCGACGAGATCAAGGGCAAGGTCGGGGAGAACCTGCGCGAGTACCGTGCCAACGTAGAACGCAACCTGAAGCTCAACCGACTGGTGCGCGACCTTGATCTGCCGATTGAGTTGGAGTCCACCCGACTGGAACAACTCAACCGCGACGCTATGGAAGAGCTCTTCGACGCGCTCGAGTTCCGCACCATGCGCAAAAAAGCGCTCGATACCTTCGGAGAGTTG
Source organism: Micrococcoides hystricis (assembly GCF_042434215.1). Classification (NCBI taxonomy): domain Bacteria; kingdom Bacillati; phylum Actinomycetota; class Actinomycetes; order Micrococcales; family Micrococcaceae; genus Micrococcoides; species Micrococcoides hystricis. The sequence continues at coordinate 175,190 of NZ_JBHLUB010000001.1, forward strand.
TTCGGCCAAAGCACCGTCACCGAAGACGAAGACGCACCCCAGGTACCCGAAGCCCGCATTGTGACTGAAGCAGCTGCCGCTGAAGAGTTCTTGAGCCAACACTCCGGCAAACCACTCGGTGTCGACTTCACCCTCGTCACCGTGAAAGGCACCCCGGGACAACCTGTTGAACCCAACAGCCTGCCGGTGAAAACCACCAGCCGCAGCAACAACACACCGGTCACCGACGATGTCACCGCGGTTGCACTCTGCGCCCAAGACGACGCGATCTACATCCAATTACCGGACATTAACGCCGAACTTCATGCGGTGCTCGCCGACTATCTGGCGGACCCAGCCGAAGAGAAAATCGTCCACGACGTCAAACGCATCGTCAAAGCGCTGCACGGAGCAGGACTGGAACTGGCCGGGGTCATCGACGACACCAACATCTCCGGTTATCTCATCCAACCAGACCGGCGCGGCTACGATCTGGCCGAGCTAGCCAGCTTCTACCTGAAAACCGAATTGGGGGAGCAGAGCCCAGCTGGCCAGCAAGCCTTCGATTTCGGGGACGGCGCGGATGATGCAAACCAACAACTCGCCCAAGAACGGGTGGAGCGCGCCTTCACCTTGCTGCAGCTACACCATATTTTTGCCGCCGAGTTGATCGAGCGTGGCGCCAACCAGTTGCTGCTGGGTCTGGAGATCCCGTTGGCGTTGGTCTTGGCCGAGATGGAAATGACGGGCATCGCCGTTTCGACTGAGGGCATGAACGAGCTGCTCGATCATTTCAATGAGCAGTTGGAAGAGATCACAGCTCGCGCCTATGCCGCCGCCGGACGGGAAATCAACCTGTCCTCGCCAAAGCAGCTGCAAGAACTCCTCTTTGACGAGCTTGACCTGCCGAAGACCCGGAAGATCAAGACCGGTTACTCCACTGACGCGGAATCCTTGCATGAGCTGTACAACAAGACCGGGAACAAGTTCCTCGAAGCTCTGATGCAGCACCGAGACGTCACCAAGCTGAAGCAGACGGTCCAAGGTCTGGCCGAGGCGTTAGCGGATGATGACCGGATCCACACCACCTATTCTCAGGTTGCCGCAGCGACCGGACGGTTGTCTTCCTTGCGACCGAACCTGCAAAACATCCCGGTCAGGTCCGAAGAAGGCCGCAAGATCCGCAACATCTTCGTTGTCGGTGAAGGCTACGAAACCCTGCTGACCGCTGACTACTCGCAGATTGAAATGCGCATCATGGCGCATCTGTCAGAGGACGAAGGACTAATCCAGGCCTTCAAAGATGGGGAAGATCTGCACCGCTTCGTCGGCGCCCAGGTCTTCCACGTGGAACCGGAAGACGTCAGTGCTGAAATGCGCGCCAAGGTTAAAGCCATGAGCTACGGGCTCGTCTACGGACTGAGTTCCTTCGGCTTGTCTAAGCAGCTCGGCATCGGTGTGGACGAGGCCCGCGAATTGATGAGTGGCTACTTCTCGCGCTTCGGCGCGGTACGCGACTACCTGAGTAACGTGGTCGCTGAAGCCCGCAAAGACGGCTACACCTCGACCATCGAAGGCCGTCGCCGCTACCTGCCCGATTTGGGCTCAAGCAACCGACAGCGTCGGGACATGGCCGAGCGTGCCGCCTTGAATGCACCCATTCAGGGTTCGGCTGCGGACATCATCAAACGAGCCATGCTCGAACTCGACCAGAAACTGCGCGCCGGAAACTACTCCTCCCGGATGCTGCTGCAAGTCCATGACGAATTGGTCTTGGAGATCGCGCCGGGCGAATTGGAAGAGGTCACCGAACTTGTGAAAACCTCGATGGGGTCGGCCGCGACCCTGTCCGTCCCACTGGACGTTCACATCGGGACCGGCGACACCTGGCATGCGGCAGCACACTAGAACCAACACGATAACTCAACAACGCTAAGGAAGAGGGTTCACCACAGCATGAACCAAGATCACCTGAAAGCACCCAGCCTCGCCCCGGGACTGAAAGCCACCCATTTTCAGACCGGTCAAGCAACCGAGGTTACCGGGGACGGTCCTGCCGGTCCGGACGCGGCCACCGAGGAGTTCCTCCGTGCCGTCACCTACGGGTTTTACGGTCCGAAACCCAATGCTGAACGAATGGCGACCAAAACCCAACACTTCGTGGCGGACGGTCTGCGTGCCACCGTTGTGAAACCGGACCCGGCACCAACCGGACCGGAAGCCGAATACGGGCTGGGAGAGAACTTCCCGGTGGGAACCTTCGCCACCTTCTTTGGCAGCTACAACGCCGGCAAGGATGTCAAAGCCGATGCCAGTATCGACCCGTTCCTGCCGGTGGTCATGTGCACTGACGCAACCGTGAACCCGGGGTACCGCCGCCGGGGGATCCTGCGGTACATGATGACCGAAGCGATGCTTCACGGTCTGGAAAACGGTTGTGCCCTCGCCGCACTGACCGCAACCGAGGCAACCATCTACCAGCGTTTCGGCTACGGGGTTGCTTCTCGCCAACACCGGATCAAAGTCAATACCGGCCCCGGTTTCCAGATCAACACCGAAGAATACGGGCGCGTCGTGGCAGCAGACCCGGCAAAGATCGGCGACTTGGCAGACAAGATCTTTGCCACGTTCCACCGCAACAACCCAGGCTCGATCACGCGCCCGGCCGACTATCGGGATCGGATCACCGGAAACTATCCCAAGCGAGACGGCACCTCCAAGGCCGATGCGCTGCGAGCGGCCATCCACATCTCCCCGGATGGGGAAGTGGACGCCTACACCGTCTACGAGATGGTGCAGAAGAACTCCGGCTTCCCGGATTCAATCTTGATCCACGACTTGGTGTACAACGACGTCCAGGCCTATTTGGAGCTCTGGAAGTTCTTAGGCTCCCTCGACCTGATTACCTCGGCCACGTGGGGCTCGGCGCCTGTCCGGGATCCGCTGACCATGGCGATGGCTAACCCCCGGGACTATCAGATCAAAGAACAATTCGATCTGACTTGGGTGCGGGTACTGGATGTGCCACAGGCGATGGCCGGTCGCGGATACGGGGCGGATGGCGCCTGCACCTTGGAGATTTCAGACAACACCAAGATCACTGAAGGCGCGTGGGAACTTCAGGTCAAAGACCTTCAGGGAACCGCCACCAAGGTGGAGTCCATCAACCCGGAGCAACCGGTGTTGCGCATGGAGGCTCATGTGCTGGCCTCCCTGTATAGCGGGGACGTGGACTTGCGAACATTGCTGGCGGCTGGCACCGTCACAGCAGCCGGAAAAGTAGACAAAGAGACCTTAGATCGACTCAACGCGATGTTCCGATTGCACCGCCGGCCGTACTCGGTGACCTATTTTTAGTGTTCTTGCGCAACAACACGCCAAAAAGTTTGTTTTACCGCAAACCGGCTGGTTAGACTAGATACTTGTGTGCGCGCGTAACAGCGCTTCCTGAGCAAGACTCAGATTTACCAAGTAAGTGATCAGCCTTTTTTCGGCTGACTGAGATAACTATTCCATATCGGAGCCCCTACTACATGACCACTCCTACCAACGAGAAGCTCGGTGCCCCACCGGTCGCAATTAACGACATTGGCACCTCTGATGACTTCGCTGCGGCAATCGACGAGACCATCAAGTACTTCAATGATGGCGACCTCGTCGAGGGCACCATCGTTAAGGTTGACCGCGATGAAGTCCTGCTTGACATCGGGTACAAGACCGAAGGTGTAATTCCTTCCCGAGAACTTTCCATCAAACATGATGTTGACCCAGATGATGTTGTCGCCGTTGGTGATACTGTCGAGGCTCTGGTTCTGACCAAGGAAGACAAAGAGGGTCGGCTGATCCTCTCCAAGAAGCGTGCACAGTACGAGCGTGCTTGGGGCGACATCGAAAAGATCAAGGAAGAAGACGGCGTCGTTACCGGTACCGTCATCGAAGTTGTCAAGGGTGGCCTCATCCTCGACATCGGTCTGCGTGGCTTCCTGCCAGCATCCTTGGTTGAAATGCGCCGCGTGCGTGACCTTGGTCCATACACCGGCCAGAAGCTGGAAGCCAAGATCATCGAACTGGACAAGAACCGCAACAACGTTGTGCTCTCCCGCCGTGCCTGGCTGGAGCAGACCCAGTCCGAGGTTCGCTCGACCTTCCTCAACAAGCTGGAGAAGGGCCAGGTTCGTCCGGGCGTTGTCTCCTCCATCGTCAACTTCGGTGCCTTCGTGGACCTGGGTGGCGTGGACGGTCTGGTTCACGTTTCCGAGCTGTCCTGGAAGCACATCGACCACCCATCCGAGGTTGTCGAAGTTGGCCAGGAAGTCACCGTCGAGGTGCTGGAAGTCGACATGGACCGCGAACGCGTCTCCCTGTCTCTGAAAGCCACTCAGGAAGATCCATGGCAGGCCTTCGCCCGCACCCACGCACTGGGTCAGGTTGTCCCAGGTAAGGTCACCAAGCTGGTTCCATTCGGCGCGTTCGTCCGCGTTGAAGACGGTATCGAAGGTCTGGTGCACATCTCTGAACTGGCCGAACGCCACGTCGATCTGGCCGAGCAGGTTGTCAACGTCAACGAAGAACTCTTCGTCAAGGTTATTGACATCGACCTCGAGCGCCGCCGCATCAGCCTCTCCCTGAAGCAGGCTAACGAAGGCGTCGATCCTGAAGGTACCGAATTCGACCCAGCTCTGTACGGTATGGCCGCAGAGTACGACGAAGAAGGTAACTACAAGTACCCAGAAGGCTTCGACCCAGAGTCGAACGAATGGCTGGAAGGCTACGAAGCACAGCGCGAGGCATGGGAGCAGCAGTACGCTGACGCCCAGGCACGCTGGGAAGCCCACAAGGCTCAGGTTGCCAAGGCTCAGGCCGAGGACTCCGCAGCTGCTTCCACCCCAGCCGGTTCCACCGAAGCCCCATCCAGCTACAGCTCTGACGAGGCTACCGACTCCGGTACCTTGGCTTCTGACGAAGCACTGGCTGCACTGCGTGAGAAGCTCACCGGTAACTAACCAAACCTCAGTCGCATAGCCCACCGGGCTTGTGCGACACCATGATGGGCCCCTTCCACTTACGGAACGGGCCCATCATGGGTTAAAGACTGAACCGAATCAGGAACCCGGGTAGAGGATCGAGCGTAGATTCGGGGCCCGATAGTCTGGCCCCTTCAAGACTTTGCCATCAGCCCGCATGACCGGGCTGCCATCGGCTCCGAGCTTGGACATGTTTGCCCGATGCACTTCGGCCATGATCTGTCGAATCGGCATGTCCGTTTCCAAGGCCATCCCGTACAGCACATAGAGGCAGTCCGCCACCGCATCTGCCGCAGCGAGGGTGTCCACGGTCTCGGACTGGAACGGGCGATCCGCCAACTGGGCTAGGGCAGCCCGGATCGGGGCTACCGCGGTTGCCCCATGAATTGCTTCCAAGAGTTCGCACAGCTCCTCAGCGATGAGTTGCCAGCGTGTCTGGGTGTGCGGGACGGAAGCATCCGCCCCGTCAGTTTTGATCGGGAGCCCGAAGACGGTGTGGAACTGGCGGACTTGCTCCAGCGGATCTGCGATGGTGGCGCTCTCCGGCACGTCAGATGTCAGCCACTTGGTGCAGTAATACGCGTCCCGGTGTGTGCCTTTCAGGTAAATGGAGCCAGGCAGTAGCGCATGGACCGTGAATCCCATGGCTTGAGCCGCCCGCAGGGAGGCTATGTTGTTTTCTTCAATCCGGGCGTAAACGAAGTCCAGGTCCAAGTGCTCATGGGCAGCCTTGGAGGCGGCCTGACCGGCTTGCTTCAGGTACCCCTTCCCACGCTGGTCGGGTGCGAGCCAGTACCCCATTTCGGCGCTGCGGCCTTCCTTGTTGTGGAAGTCAATGACCCCGACGAACTCGCCAGAACTGGTCCGGATGACCCAGACTGCGGTGCCGGCGGCCCGCAGCTCGCTGCTGAAGTCGCGCACAAACCACGCAGCGTCGTCCCGGCTATAGGGGGAGGGACACTGGGTGAAAGCCTGAATGAGTGGATCTTGGCAGGCACGGTAGATCTCATCAATGTCTGAGTCTTGCGGAAAAGAGCGGACAAGCTGATCGGTGACTAGCCGGGAGAGGTCATGCATGGAAAACACTCTAGTCCAGCGGTCGTCGTACAGCGTCACCTGCGTTGCGAGACCGTCACCGTAAACTTCGCGTTGCGCGCCACCTGCCGAGTGGGCCCGATCAATGTTTCCAGCTCAGGACGGTACTTGAGTCCCGAGTTCCAGACACACCAGAGGGTTCCGCCGGGGCAGAGTGCGCGGGCCGCAGCGCGGAACAGTTTCGTTGCGATCTGCGTATCGACGGCATGTCCGGAATGAAAAGGCGGATTGAGGACGACATGCGCCACCGAGCCGTCCGCGAACTCTTCCAGAGCATCCATGCGTGCGGCCGAGACCTGCTGCGACACATCACTTAGTTCGGCGCTCCGTAGCGTGGAGATGACTGCGCTGGCTGATTGGTCGACCGCCGTGACGGACAGCGTTGGGTGCAGCAAGGCAAATGAGACGGCGAGGGTGCCGTTGCCGCAGCCCAAGTCCACGATGTGCCCATCCGAGGTCGGTTGGAACTCTTCGGCCATAGCTTTGATCAGGAGTCGGGAACTTGGATCCAGTCTTTCCGCACCGAAGGTGGCAGCACCCCCACTGAGTTCTAGCGCCCCGCCGGGCAGGGCGGCCACGTCATGACTCTTGTGTTGCCACGGCTCGGGTGCGTCGGCGATTGGCTGGGCGGCGACTAAGGCTCGGGCCTTACCGAATCCTCGACTGGCGCTCACGTGGCCGAAGTATCGTCTCAACACCTCGTTCTGGGAGACCGTCATGTACTTTTGGAGGCCCACCGCAACAAGGGTCGCGTCAGGACACAACCGTGCCGCAGCCCAAGCTAACCACCCCAGTTCCTCTTGGGCCCGCGGCAATTTCAGCAGAACCAACTCCACACCCGCCAGTTCCCGTTGCAGCTGTGCATCCGGGCAGCGTAGCTGCTGCATCGAAAGCTGGGTGAACTTATTGGTGTGGTGTGTGCTGGTGAGGTTCTGGAGCGCTGCTCGCTGCTGCGATAGCCGGTCTTGGAAACTATAAATCTGTCCGGTCTTGAGCAGGGCGGCGGCACTAGCTAACGCACCGTAACTGTCGTTGAGGACAAGGAGCGTCTCTAGGTTGAAGGTCCCCTCACGCCTGAGCTCGGTCAGTAGACGAGCGCCCAGCACATCTGCTTGATCGGTGGCGTGCAGGTTCGCGGAGTCGATATCGGGTCGGCGCGTCATGGACAGAAAATGCGCGCGGATCTGGGGTTTCAATTCCGGTAGCTGTGGTGGCACCGTGTAGATGCTCATGCCACATCCACCCATTGCTGTCCGATCAGCTCCGCTTGGGCAGCACCGGCCGTCAACGAGGCGATCATGGTTTCCATGGCATCGACTTTCCCAGCAGCCGCAGAAACACCGAAGGTCAGGACCGCCGTTGTAGCGGCATAGTCGGTCCCCAGGACCGGGTAACCGGCGGCGCGGAGCTCGTTCTCCCAGCGGCCAACCTGATCGTAGGGGGCTTCCAAGGTGTAGTTCAGCAGCTTTTCCCGTCTGATCAGCCGGGCGGCATCCAAGGCGGCGCTCACCGAATCCGAGTAGGCTCGCACCAACCCGCCGGCGCCAAGTTTGATCCCGCCAAAATAACGGACAACGACTGCGCAGATATCTGACAGATCAGTGACGCCGGTGCTGGTTTCTCGCTTGCGTAGGGCATCCAGCATGGGAACCCCTGCGGTGCCGGCTGGTTCACCGTCATCATTGGAACGCTGCACCCCACGGTCCGGACCCAATAAGAACGCCGAACAGTGATGCCGGGCATCATGGTGAACCTTGCGGGTCCGCTCGATCAACTCGCGTGCTGCGGCCTCAGAATCGACGCGTTGCAGATAAGCGATGAACTCGCTTCGTTTGATCTCCAGACTCACACCCACGTCGGCGCCGACGGCACCGGTGGCCTCCGCCGTCGTAGCGGCAGCAGGCTGGGCGGGACCTAAGACGGTGTAAGCGCTCGTGGCAGTCAGATCGGCAGACATATTAGGCTCTAGTCTAGTGATGGGAGGCAAGGATGAGCGAAAACAACAAACTCAGCATCGGGCTCACCGGCGGCATCGCCGCCGGCAAATCAACCGTGGCCGCCGAACTGGCCCGCCTCGGCGCGGAGATCATCGACGCGGATGAGATTTACGCTTGGTGCGTCCGCCCCGGTGGGGAGGGCATGGAAAAACTCATTGCCGAGTTCGGACCGCAGATCGCCAACCCTGACGGCTCGCTCAATCGCCCAGTGCTAGGTCAGCTGGTCTTCAGCGACGAGCAGGCTCGGGCCAAACTCAATAGCATCACGCACCCCATGGTGCGGGAAGAAGCCGCGCGGCGGATCGCCGCCAGTGACAAGGACGTGATCGTCGAAGACATCCCCTTGCTCACTGAAACTGGGCAACACGAACGGTTTGATCTGGTTCTCGTGGTGGAAGCTGACGAAGAAATCCGGTTGCAGCGCATGACCGAGCTGCGCAATATGAACCACGAAGACGCATTGGCCCGGATCAACTCTCAGGCAACGGATGCCCAGCGGCGTGCCATCGCCGATGTGGTGTTACACAATCACGGGGATCGCGCAGATTTGGTCGAGCAAGTTGACCGATTTTGGGAAGAGTACGTGGCGCCATGGCTCGGCTGAGACTTGAGAAGTTTCGCCCTCATGTGAATTGGCTACAAAACCGTGTAGCTTGTCAGCGCGCTGGCATAGACTTATCGGCATGAGTTTGGCGCAAAAGATCAATCGTGTGGTGGCTCCGTTCGAAGTCATCAGTGACTACGAACCGGCCGGTGATCAGCCTGAAGCTATTGCTGAACTTGCCGCCCGCATCAACAACGGTGAAAAAGACGTGGTGCTGATGGGCGCCACCGGTACCGGTAAATCGGCGACGACCGCCTGGTTGATCGAACAAATCCAGCGCCCCACCTTGGTGATGGTGCAGAACAAGACGCTGGCCGCCCAGCTGGCCAACGAGTTCCGGGAGCTGCTGCCTAACAACGCAGTTGAGTACTTCGTCTCCTACTACGACTACTACCAGCCTGAAGCATACGTTCCGCAGACGGACACCTTCATTGAGAAAGACTCTTCCATCAACGAAGAAGTCGAACGGCTGCGGCACTCCGCGACGAACGCGCTATTGACCCGCCGGGATGTGGTGGTGGTCGCCACCGTGTCCTGCATCTACGGTTTGGGTACCCCCGAAGAGTACATCGAACAGATGGCGACCGTCCGTACCGGTGAAGAAATCGACCGGGACGCGCTGCTGCGGCAGTTCGTGAACATGCAGTACGTGCGCAATGACCACGATTTCCACCGGGGCACCTTCCGGGTCCGCGGCGATACCGTGGAGATCATCCCGATGTATGAAGAACTCGCGGTCCGTATCGAATTCTTCGGGGACGAGATCGAAGCGATCTACACGCTGCACCCGCTCACGGCTGAGATCGTGCGCGAAGAAAACGAAATGTATATCTTCCCGGCTTCGCACTACGTGGCCGGTGATGACCGGATGGCCAGAGCCATCAAGGACATTGAACACGAGCTGCAGGTCCGGCTCGCCGAGCTGGAGAAGCAGGGCAAACTTCTGGAAGCCCAACGGTTGCGTATGCGCACCACGTACGACCTGGAAATGATGGAGCAGATGGGCTTCTGCAACGGCATCGAGAACTACTCTCGACACATTGACGGGCGCCCGGCCGGCTCAGCACCGCATTGTTTGCTGGACTACTTCCCGGACGATTTCGTGCTCGTCATTGATGAGTCGCACGTGACGGTTCCGCAAATCGGGGCCATGTACGAGGGCGACATGTCGCGTAAAAGGACGCTGGTTGAACACGGCTTCCGGCTGCCTTCAGCCATGGACAACCGCCCCCTGAAGTGGGATGAGTTCTTAGAGCGGATCGGACAAACCGTCTACCTGTCGGCGACACCGGGCAAGTACGAACTCGGCCAAGCCGACGGAGTGGTGGAACAGATCATTCGCCCAACCGGTCTGGTCGACCCGGAGGTCATCGTTAAGCCCACCAAGGGTCAGATTGATGACCTGCTGGATCAGATCAACGAACGGGTGGAGAAAAACGAGCGCGTCTTGGTCACCACCTTGACCAAACGTATGGCCGAAGACCTCACCGACTACCTGACCGAAAACGGTGTCAAAGTCGAGTATCTGCACTCGGATGTGGACACCTTGCGTCGAGTGGAGCTCCTGCGCGAGCTCCGCATGGGGGTCTTCGATGTTCTAGTCGGTATCAACCTGCTGCGTGAAGGCTTGGATCTACCGGAAGTCTCTCTGGTCGCGATCTTGGATGCGGACAAGGAAGGCTTCCTGCGTTCCACAACATCACTGATCCAGACCATTGGTCGTGCGGCACGAAACGTGTCCGGCCAAGTCCACATGTATGCAGACCGAGTCACCGACTCCATGCGCCAAGCCATCGATGAGACCAACCGTCGCCGCGAGATTCAAATTGCCTACAACACCGAGCACGGCATCTCCCCGCAACCACTGCGCAAACGTATCGCCGACATCACCGACCAGCTGGCGCGGGAAGACGCCGATACCCAAGAACTGCTGGCCGGTATGGGCGGAATCGCACTCGGATTCAAGTACGGGGAAGGCAAACGCGGTTACACGGCCGCCCGAAGCCCCGAACAGGAAGCCGCAGCAGCGGGCCTCGACGCGGCCGAAGAACAGCTGAAAGAAAACGTCGGGACTGTCCCAGCCACCGATCTGGCCGACCTGATCAGCCAATTGAGTGAGCAGATGCATAATGCCGCCGCCGAGCTCAACTTCGAGTTGGCTGCCCGACTGCGGGATGAAGTCGCCGACTTGAAGAAGGAACTGCGGCAGATGAAGGAAGCCGGACACGCCTAAGTTCTGTTTGAGGCTGCAGCCTTTGCTGGGTTAGGCTAGGTGTCTGGCGTAGGGGAGTATCCCAAATACTGTGGACGTCAACACGTGACCGACAAGTACCTACTTGGTCGGGAACCGGACGCAGTAGCCTGCACCGAGAACAACCAGCGCAGGCGGAGAGACTTACGGTGAACAACAGTGTTGTGCTGCCGTAGTGTACCCCTGACCGGGTGGCGTGCAGCCCACACTGACGATCAAACAAGACATCTTCGACAAAGGATCTTCAGTGGATATCGGTGCTTTTGAGTGGACCATCACGCTCGTCGTGATTCTCGGTCTTCTCGCTTTCGACTTCTTCTTCCACGTGCGCAAAGCCCACGAGCCATCGCTCAAAGAGGCTGCACTCTGGTCAACCTTCTACATCGTGGCCGCGCTCCTGTTCGGCTTGGTGATCTGGTGGATGGACGGCGCAACCTACGCGACGGAATACTATGCCGGCTACATCACCGAAAAAGCGCTGAGCGTGGACAACTTGTTCGTGTTCATGGTGATCATGGGCTCCTTCGCCGTGCCCCGGATCTACCAGCAAAAAGTCCTGCTGTTCGGTATCGTCTTCGCGCTGATCTCGCGTACCGCCTTCATCCTGGCCGGCGCTTGGCTCATCAACACCTTGGCCTGGATGTTCTACATTTTCGGCTTGGTCCTGCTGCTCACCGCCGGCAACCTGCTCAAGGGCGAGATGACCGGAGACAACGCCGGGGACGAAGCGGACAACTTTATGGTCCGTCTAGCCAAGCGAGTTCTCAACACGTCCGAGGAATACGACCGGGACAAGCTCGTCACCACCATCTCCGGTAAACGCATGTTCACCCCCATGCTTCTGGTCATGGTCGCCATTGGGTTGACTGACTTGCTGTTCGCCTTTGACTCCATCCCGGCGATCTTCGGCCTGACCAATCAGGCGTACATTGTGTTTACCGCTACCGCGTTCTCCCTGATGGGCTTGCGCCAGCTGTACTTCTTGATCGACGGGCTGTTGGACCGGCTGGTCTACCTGTCTTACGGTTTGGCCATCATCCTTGGCTTCATTGGCGTCAAACTCATCTTGCACGCCCTGCATGAAAACAACCTGCCGTTCATCAACGATGGTGAGCCGGTGCCAGTGGCAGAAGTCGAAACCGGTGTATCGCTCATCGTGATCCTGGCGATCCTGACCGTGACCGTGGTGCTGTCCCTCACCAGCAAGAAGGGCCGTGCGCTGCGCGTCGTGCAAAACGCCGCCCGGTACGCCAACGAATACTTGTCCCTGCCAGCGGACGCAGATCCTACCGAGCGCGCCGTCAAGAGCGAGAAGTTCCAGCTCTGGTGGGAGCGTTCCCGAGAACTGGATGATCGCTGGGTCAACGAGCTGACAGACCACCGTGACCAATATCTAGCCTTGTTGCACAAGGCGCGAGGACAACAGATCAACGACGCTGGCTAAGATGAAGCCATGCTTGAACCTGATGAACGACGGCGGCTGCAGCGCCGCACGGTAGTTTCCCTCGCCGCCGCTCAGATCTTCTCCGGTATCGGGACCGGCTCGGCCCTTGCGCTGGGCAGCCTGATGGCCGAAGAGATCACCGGCTCCACCGCGTTGGCCGGAACCAGCTCGCTGGCGTTCTCTTTATCCGGGGCCTTATTGGGGATCCCCCTGGCACAGTTGGCCCAGCGGGTCGGCCGGCGCACCGCGTTGACGCTGGGACTTTCCTTAGCCGCAGTCGGTGCCGTGCTCATGATCGCGGCACCACTGTGGGGTTTCACCACCCTGCTTGTCGGTGCATTTCTGATCGGGCTGGGCAATGCCGCGAACCTGCAGGCGCGTTTCGCGGCGACCGACTTGGCGGCCCCCGAACGTCAGGGCCGGGATCTATCGATCGTCATGTGGTCGGTGACGGTCGGCGCCGTGGCCGGGCCAAACCTGATCGGTTGGGGCTCCCAACTAGGTGCAAGCCTAGGCTTGCCGGCCCTGTCAGGACCGTTCCTGTATTCACTGGCCGGACTGATTTTGGGGATCATCATCCTGCAGGTCGGGCTACGCCCCGACCCGTTGTTGACGGCCCGCACCTTACTGGAGCAGGGGCAACAGGCTCAACCGAACAAGACGGTGCCAAAACGGAACTTCCTGGGCGGGCTCAAAACGATCGTTGCCAGCCCCAACGCTCTACTAGCACTGATCGCGGCAACGATCGGTCACTTTGTGATGGTCGCCGTGATGGCCATGACACCGGTCTTCATGCGCGGTCACGCAGAAACAACCGCAGGCCACGATCACGCGGCGATGCCGGACACGTTGCAGCTGATCGGTGTCACGATTTCTTTGCACATTGCCGGGATGTACGCGCTCAGCCCGCTCATGGGGTGGCTGGTTGACCGGTGGGGCCGTCGTCAAACCATTTTGCTTGGGCACGTCACACTCGTGGCCGCGACCCTCTTTGCAGGTCTGGGCAGAGAGAACACCGTGTTGTTGGTGATTGGTTTGTTCCTACTGGGTCTGGGCTGGTCCGCGTCCATGGTGGCAGCCTCTGCACTGATGGGCGAGGCCGTGGCCGCTCAGGTGCGACCCACCGCGCAAGGCAGTCTGGACTCCATGATGAACTTCGCTGGCGTGGCAGCTGCGGGCCTATCCGGTGGGCTGATGACGCTGACCGGGTTCCTCGGGCTCAACCTGATTTCCGGGGCACTGTCCGTCGGGGTGGTGCTCATCGTGTTCGTGGGCCTGCTGAAACTGCGAGCACCAGCCAGCCCGCAGCTGAGCTAGCCTCGGGCGTTGACGCTTAAGCCTCGTGCGGCATCTTGGCCATCGCCGCCAAGGTGGTGAAAATACGCTGACCGTCCGCGCGCAGCCCGTCATGATGGTATTCATCGGTGACCCACACTTGAAGATTTGGGATGGCTTGGGCGGTCCGCAACGACAAGTCAATCGGTACATAGATATCGTCCGGGTAGGCTGCAGCGGCGGCCGGGACCGTGTTCTTGGCAAGTTGGTCGGGATCGTAAAGTGGGTCCCAATCATCTTTCTCGGCGAGGATCTGCGCCGCCTGGCGTAATGGCCGTAACGCCGGATCGGCCTCGAAGAAACTAGGCATGATGTGCTCGCCTGTCGGGAGCAGGTCTGTCGCATCCGCGGCGAAGTCCGGCAGCTGCGCACGCACGCGGTCCGCTGCCCAGCCGGTCGGACCGGTGCCGGGTTGACCGTAAATGGATTCGTGCAACACCGCGTAGAGCGGGTTACGGTAAAAGCTGACGGTCTCGGCCACCACCGCACGGAAGTATTCGGAGATTTCTCCCTCTGGTAAGAAAGCTCTCTCCAGCAGATAGTGCAGTTGATCAACCCGTGTATTCCCGCCAAGGAACATCCCGAGCATCTGCAGCCGCTCGACTGTGAGGGTTTCGCCGGTAGGCAGGAGCACATCGTCATGTTGGACACGCTCGCGCAGATCATTCAGGATCTGCTGGTCCTGCGGGTACCAAGACAGGTATTCTGCCCACCGTTTGCGAATCAGATCGTAGGTACGTTCGTAGACGTCGGCAGCTGAGGACTCAATGCCGCTGAGCCCGCCGGTGATGAGGGACCCAGCCAGTGACTCGGGAGCTAGGGAAAGGTACGTCAGCGTGCAAAACCCGCCAAAACTTTGGCCGAGTGTGTACCACCGCTCAATTCCTAAGAGTTGGCGAATGGCTTCGGCATCTCGAACAATGTTGTCCGCCCGGAAATGGGTGAGATACCGCGCCTGATCGGCGGCACCACCAAGACTCAGCAGCGAGGTGGTGGTTGCCGGGGTCGATAGTCCTGTCCCGCGCTGATCCAGCAACAGCACCCGATACGTCTTCAGGGCCGTAGCTAGCCACCCACCGGCAGCGGGGCGCGGAGATTCGAACCCTGGACCACCTTGCAAGTAGAGCAGCCACGGCCGCTGAGCAATCTCTGTACTTGGTTCAACGGAGACTAGTTCCCGGGCGAAGACAGTGATGCGCGCACCGTCCGGGTCGGCGTAGTCCACGGGCAGCGAGAAGAAGTGCTTGGTCGAACGTACATTGTCCCGGACCGTTTCTTCGACCGAGTTCAACACTGTGCCGGTATTGGTTCGGTGATGGTACATGGCTACTTCCTTACAGGTCGTCGACGAAACCGACATGCGTGACGGCAATGACTGGTTCGCCGGCTGCATCTGAGGCGTCTAGATCTACCGTGGCGTGGATACCGAAATCGAGGTTGTCATCGGGGTCTACGATGATTTGGCGAACCTTCCACACACGCGGCTGGGTCTTGTCGATGATCAGGTATTTTTCACTGCGGGCCGCAGGTGAATCGTCAAGGTCCTCGTAGACATCGAAGTAGTCATCGAGTGCGTCGGCCCACGCGTCAGCATCGAAGCCGTGCGAACCGTCGAGTGCACCCAATTCCCGGTCTTTTTCGGCACCGAAGAGCTGGACTCGGCGGAACAGGGCATTGCGGACCATGACAGTGAAGGCCCGGACGTTGCTGGTCAATGGTGGGTCGGCCGGTGCAATTTCGGGATTGTCGTGTTCGTCTTTGAGCTTGGCCAGATCCCCGGCATTGAGTTCTTCCCATTCGTGCAGCAGTGAGGAGTCCGTGCTGGTCACGATCTGTTCCAACCACGTCAGGATGTCTTCAAGCTCTTCGGTCAGTGCAGCTTCAGGCATGGATTGGTGGAGAGCTTTATGCGCGTCCGTGAGGTACCGGAGCAACACACCTTCTGAACGGGCGAGTTTGTAATGCTGAATGAAGTCGGAGAAGCCCATGGCCTGTTCAAACATGTCACGGACAACCGATTTGGGACTGACCTCAAAGTCCTTCAACCACGGCGCGCCTTCGGAATAGATCGCGAACTGTTGTTCGAGCAATTCCCCGAGCGGTTGCGGGTAGCTGAGGGAATCGAGAACATTCATGCGTTCGTTGTAGTCAGCCCCTTCAGCGCGCAGCCGCCCCATGGCCTCATCCTTGACCTTCCGTTCCTGCGCAATGAGCACTTGCCGCGGTGGTTCTAAGGTAGCTTCGAACACCGAGACAGCGTCCAAGGGGTAGCTGGGGGAGTCTTTGTCGAGTAGCTCCAACGCCGCAATCGCGAAGGGGGACAGGGGCTGGTTGAGGGCAAAGTCCAAGGGCAACTCGACCGTGAGATCTACCGTTCGACCGTAAGGGTCCGGCTCATCCAGTTTGACCAAGACACCGGTGGCCAACAATTCCCGGAGAATGCCCAGCGCTTGGCGTAGCAGATTCGCCTTGTTGGCCTTGGTCTCGTGGCTGCGATCGACAAGCCGACGCAACGCCCGGATCGGGTCCTCGTCTCGCTCCAGCAAGTTGAGCAGCATGGCGTGGGACATCTTCATCCGGGAGACGAGCGCCTCCGGTTCAGATGCCACGAGTTTCTCGAACGTCTTCTCGGACCAAGAAAGGAACGAAGATGGCGGTTTGACCCGGGTGACGTTACGCAGGGACTGGTTGATCTTCTTCTCGTCATTGCCGTGCCGGGCTTGAGCCTTGGCCATGGCTTTCTCGACGGCCTTTTTGTTCTCCACCACGTGTTCTGGCGCCATGATGACGGCGGTGCCGCTGGTGTCGAATCCGGCGCGTCCGGCACGACCACAGATCTGGTGGAACTCGCGTGCGTTAAGGTGGCGGGTGCGTTTGCCATCGAATTTACTAAGGGCCGTGAGCACCACGGTGCGGATGGGGACGTTGATTCCGACCCCTAGGGTGTCGGTACCGCAAATAACTTTGAGCAGTCCTTGCTGCGCCAGTCGTTCCACCAGCCGGCGGTACTTGGGCAGCATGCCCGCATGGTGCACACCGACTCCGGCGCGCAGCATTTTGGACAGGGTCTTGCCGAAACCGGCGGCGAACGTGAATTCCTGCAGCTGCTCGGCGATCTTTTCTTTTTGCTCTTTGGAGATGATTGCCACGGACATGAGCGTCTGTGCACGCTCCACAGCTTCTAGTTGCGAGAAATGCACGACGTAGATGGGCGCTTGGTTTGTCGAGGCTAGTTCGACCAAGGTGTCCTGGACCGTTTCCTCGCGGTATTCAAACAGCAGCGGAATGGGGCGATCAGCGTGGGCTACCGTGGTGGTCTCTCGCCCGGTGAACTCGGTCAGCTCTTCTTCGAACCGGGTGACGTCGCCTAGGGTCGCACTCATGAGCAAGAACTGTGCCTGCGGCAGCTCCAGCAGCGGAACCTGCCACGCCCACCCACGGTCTGGTTCGGCATAGAAGTGGAACTCATCCATGATCACCGGACCAACTTCAAGGTCCTTGCCTTCGCGCAGCGACGCCAACGCTAAGATCTCTGCGGTGCAGCAGATGATTGGGGCCTCGGTGTTGATCGCCGAGTCACCGGTGATCATCCCGACGTTGTCCGCACCGAAAATGTCGATCAGATCAAAGAACTTCTCGGACACCAGTGCCTTGATGGGGGCGGTGTAGTAGCTGCGCTGGCCGGTTGCGGTCGCAAAGAAATGTGCGGCGATCGCGACCATCGACTTACCGGAACCGGTCGGAGTCGCCAGAATGACGTTGTTGCCCTGGACCAGTTCAAGGACGGCTTCTTCTTGGGCCGGGTAGAGCGTGAGCCCGCGGGAGCCCACCCAGGAATTGAACGCGTTGAAGAGCTCGTCTGGGTCAGTCGTTTCGGCAGGGAGAGAATCGAGAAGCGTAGGGTGTGTTTGGGTCATGGGTTGTGCTTACCAGCCGCGCTCGCGCCACTGCGGCAACGACGGGCGTTCGGCGCCAATGGTGGTCGGGTCGCCATGGCCCGGGTACACGGGACTGGCATCCGGGTAGACATCGAAGAGTCGAGACTCGACATCATCAAGGAGCTGGTTGAAACGGGTGCTGTCATTCCACGTGTTTCCAACACCGCCGGGAAACAGGCTGTCAGCGGAGAAGATGATGGGGGCATCGTCACGACCATCACGCTCGGACTCTGGAGCATAGACCAGAGCCAACGAGCCGGGGGTGTGGCCGCGCAATGCGATGACCCGTAAGGGAATATCCCCAAAGACTGCTTCTTGGCCGTGCTCCAGATGCTCTTCGGTCGGGACCGGGATCTCTGGGGCGTCCTCCACCGACGCGTAGGTCCGGGCCCCGGTGGCTTCTTTCATTTCGGCCAAGGCACGTACGTGGTCCCAATGGGAATGGGTGGTGATAATGGCCACCACACCAGCAGCCTCCACACCTGGATCCACGTCCTGATCGGCTGCTGTTTCCAGCATTGCGCTGATCGCGGAGGCGTTATCAGCAGCGTCAATAAGTACTTGGGCTCCGGTAGGCTTAGAGGTAAGCAGATAGATGTTGTTCGACATCTCGGAAACCACGAGACGGCGGATCACCACGGCGTTGGAAGAGTAAATTACCTGCGATTCTGGTGTGCTCATGCTCATAGGTCCAGCTTAGCGTTACCCGTAGTATTAACAACGTTTCTGCTTTTTTCCGGGAAGTCAGGAGTCTTACATCACCGTGAACAGGAATACCACTGTGCTGCAGCCGGCCTCAACGGCACCCAAAGCGGTTGCACGCGATCAGATTCAGGTCCAGGGCGCTCGCGAACACAACCTGAAGAATGTCGATGTCACGATCCCGCGTGACGCGCTTGTGGTATTCACCGGCTTGTCCGGTTCCGGGAAGTCCTCGTTGGCATTCGACACGATCTTCGCCGAAGGTCAACGCCGCTACGTAGAATCGCTTTCCTCGTATGCGCGAATGTTCTTGGGCCGTGTCGACAAACCGGATGTGGACTTCATTGAGGGGCTCTCACCGGCGGTGTCGATCGATCAAAAGTCGACCAACCGTAACCCCCGTTCCACGGTCGGCACCATCACCGAAGTGTACGACTACATGCGTTTGCTGTGGGCCCGCATTGGTATCCCGCACTGTCCGGTCTGTGACGAGCCGATCGCCAGCCAAACACCCCAGCAGATCGTTGACCAGCTCCTCCAGTTCGAAGAGCGCACGCGCTTCCAAGTGCTGGCCCCGGTCGTCCGTGCCCGCAAGGGCGAATTCGCCGACCTGTTCAAAGACCTGTCCGCCCAAGGCTTCTCTCGGGTCATCGTGGACGATGAAATGCATCAGCTCACGGACCCACCCAAACTTGAAAAGAACTTCAAACACACCATCTCCGTGGTCGTGGATCGCCTAGTCATCAAGGACGGCATCCGGCAACGACTGACCGACTCGGTCGAGACCGCCTTGCGGCTAGCTGACGGTCGGGTCGTGATCGACTTGGTGGATCTGGACCAGGACGATGAGGGCAAGTACCGATCCTTCTCGGAAAACCTTGCGTGCCCCAACGAGCACCCGCTGCAAATTGACGAGGTCGAACCGCGTTCCTTCTCCTTTAACAACCCTTATGGCGCCTGTGAGGTGTGTTCGGGTATTGGTTCCTCGTTGGAAGTTGACGCCGAGCTCGTCGTTCCGGACCCGGAGAAGACTCTGGCCGAAGGCGCGATCGCTCCGTGGTCACTGGGTAAAGCCACCTCCGAGTACTGGGGCCGGTTGCTGACCGGTCTGTCGGATGAGCTCGGCTTCGACATGAACACTCCGTGGAAGAAGCTGCCCAAGAAGGTTCAGAAAGCCATCTTGGAAGGCAAAGACTACAAGGTCAAGGTTCAGTACCGGAACCGATTCGGTCGGGAGCGGATCTACGCCACCGGCTTTGAAGGTGTCATCCGGTACATCAAGCGCAAACACGGGGAAACCGAATCGGATTCGACCCGCGACCGGTACGAGCAGTACATGCGCACGATCCCGTGTGCTGCCTGTGACGGTGCCCGACTCAACCCGGCCTCCCTGTCGGTACGCATCGACGGACTGAATATTGCCGAAGCTTCCCGGTTCCCGTTGCAGGAATCCATCGACTTCTTGGAGTCGCTGAAACTCAGCGACCGCGACGCGAAGATCGCCGACCAAGTCTTGAAAGAGATCCTTGCTCGGCTCCACTTCCTGGTGGACGTCGGACTCGAATATCTGAACCTCGAGCGACCTGCGGGAACGCTCTCCGGTGGCGAAGCCCAGCGCATTCGCTTGGCCACCCAGATCGGTTCCGGGCTGGTGGGTGTACTCTACGTGCTCGACGAGCCCTCCATTGGGTTGCACCAACGTGACAACCGCCGCCTGATCGAGACCTTGATCCGGCTACGGGCACTGGGCAACACTCTGATCGTGGTCGAACACGACGAAGAGACCATCGCAGAAGCCGACTGGATCGTCGATATCGGACCCGGGGCAGGGGAGTATGGTGGCGACATCGTCTACTCTGGGCCGGTCAAAGGACTGCCGAAGGCCAAAAACTCGATCACAGGTGATTACATTGCCGGCCGACGCAAGATTGAGATCCCACAGCAGCGCCGCCCGGTGGATCCAAAGCGCCAGCTGACGGTGGTCGGCGCTCGCGAAAACAACCTGCAAGACGTCACGGTCGATTTCCCGCTAGGGGTCTTCACCGCGGTCACCGGTGTGTCCGGATCCGGCAAGTCGACGCTGGTCAATGAAGTCCTGTACAAGGTGTTGGCGAACAAGCTCAACAACGCCAAACAGGTCCCCGGTCGGCATACGCGTGTGAACGGTCTGGAACACCTGGACAAGGTGATTCACGTAGACCAGTCCCCGATTGGGCGCACACCACGGTCCAACCCCGCCACCTACACCGGGGTGTTTGACCACATCCGCAAACTGTTCGCCGAAACGAACGACGCCAAGTTGCGCGGCTATCAGCCCGGACGGTTCTCCTTCAACATCAAGGGCGGACGCTGCGAAGCCTGCTCCGGGGACGGAACCTTGAAGATCGAAATGAACTTCTTGCCCGACGTGTACGTTCCTTGCGAGGTCTGCCACGGTGACCGTTACAACCGGGAAACCCTCGAAGTGCGGTACAAGGGCAAGAACATCGCCGAGGTGCTGGACATGCCGATCGACGAGGCCGCCGAGTTCTTCTCCGCTTTCCGTCCGATCGCCCGACACCTGAACACACTCGTGGACGTGGGCCTCGGCTACGTTCGGCTCGGGCAACCTGCCACGACGCTCTCCGGCGGTGAAGCCCAGCGCGTCAAGCTGGCCACAGAACTCCAGAAACGTTCCAACGGTCGCAGCATCTACGTGTTGGATGAGCCAACCACCGGCCTGCACTTTGAAGACATCCGCAAACTACTGTTGGTGTTGCAGGAGTTGGTGGACAAGGGCAACACGGTCATTACGATCGAGCACAACCTTGATGTCATCAAGTCCGCTGATCACGTGATCGACTTGGGCCCCTCCGGTGGTTCCGGCGGCGGAATGATCGTCGCGACCGGTACCCCGGAAGAAGTCGCGCAGAACAAGGACTCCTTCACCGGACAGTTCTTAGCTGAGATCTTCGCCAAAGCAGGCAACTAGCACCCGGCCCTACCCGGCTCTGCGCCGGGCCCTGACCTAGAATGGGCTGGAGAGTACTGAAAAATCATGATGAATGGAGACCGTCGGTGCGTGAGAACAACCCCACTCGGTTGCTGGTCCGCGGATCATTAAAGGCACTGTGCCGTCCGCAGATCCTCGGGGCAGAAAACGTACCCACTGAAGGCGGCTTCATCGTTGCCTCCAACCACCTGTCCTTCTTAGACAGTGTCATCATCCAGGCGTTGCTGCCGCGCACCGTCTCCTTCTTCGCGAAGGCCGAATACTTCAACCAGCCGGGCGTGAAAGGCAAAATCTCAAAGAGTTTCTTCGAGTCAGTCGGTTCCATCCCCGTCGAACGTGGGCAACAAGCGGCAAGCGTGAACGCCTTGAAATCACTGGTCGAAATCATTGAAGCCGGCCGTGGCGTCGGGATCTACCCCGAAGGCACACGCTCACGCGACGGCAAACTCTATCGGGGACGTACCGGTGTGGGCTGGCTCGCCCTGAGCACCGGTGTGCCGGTGGTGCCAGTCGGGCTGATCGGAACAGAGAAATTGCAGCCGGCGGACGCGAAGATCATCAAACCGCGATCGTTCACGCTCAAAGTCGGCAAGCCACTCCAGTTCGAACACCTCGGTCCTAAACACCCTTTGCCGGTGCGCCGTGAGGCCACCGACCAGATCATGGATGCCATTGCTGAACTCACCGGCCAAGAACGGGTAGAACACTACAACTCGGCGCCAGGAGTCGCCTAGCACGTGGCCGATCCAGCCAGCTACCGTCCAGCCCCCGGAACCATTCCGACCGAACCGGGGGTCTACCGTTTCCGGGATGCCCATGACCGGGTGATCTACGTGGGCAAAGCCAAGAGCCTGCGTTCTCGGCTGAACAGTTACTTCACGAACCCGGCCCTCTTGCCACCCAAAACCCACGCCATGGTCCACACCGCGGCCCGTGTGGAATGGACCATCGTCGGCTCCGAGCTGGAAGCGCTCCAGCTCGAATACACGTGGATCAAAGAGTTCACCCCACGGTTCAACATCATGTACCGGGACGACAAGTCCTACCCGTATTTGGCCGTCACGATGAACGAAGCCTTCCCCCGCGTTCAGGTCATGCGCGGTGACCGGCGCAAAGGTGTCAAGTATTTCGGCCCGTTTTCACCGGTCAAAGCAATCAGGGAAACCGTAGACACGATGCTGCGCGTGTTTCCCGTACGCACCTGCTCTGCCGGTGTGTTCCGCCGGGCCGAACGTGCCGGCCGACCCTGCCTGTTGGGCTACATCGACAAGTGCTCGGCCCCGTGCGTCGGCAACATCAGCCAGGAAGATCACTACGCGTTAGCCGAAGACTTTGTGGCCTTCATGTCCGGGGACGCGCGTCGTTTCGTCCGCCAACTCGAAACCCAGATGAAAGACGCGGTTGCCGAACTCGACTACGAATCGGCTGCCCGGTACCGGGATGACATCCAAGCGCTGCACAAAGTCTTCGAACGCAACACGGTGGTGCTCTCCGAAGATACCGAGGCCGACATTTTTGGCTTGGTCGAAGATGAGCTCGAGGCCGCCGTCCAGGTGTTCCACGTCCGCGGCGGGCGCATCCGTGGCCAACGCGGCTGGGTCGTGGAAAAAGTCGATGACACCACCGAAGGCCAGCTCGTGGAACAACTCTTGCAGCAGGTCTACGGCGGGCTCGATGACACCTCACGCATTCCACGGGAGGTGCTGATCCCATTCGCGCCCACCAACCCGAAAGACATCAGCACCTGGTTGACCGGTCTACGTGGCGCGAACGTGTCCGTTCGGGTTCCGCAGCGTGGCGACAAAAAGGCGTTGCTGGAAACGGTCGTGGAAAATGCCGAAGCCGCCTTGAAACTGCACAAGGTTAAACGGTCCGGGGACATCACCAACCGGTCGCTGGCCATCCAAGAGCTGCAGGAAGCGCTCGGTATGGAAGAACCACCTCTGCGAATCGAATGCTTCGACATTTCCCACGTTCAGGGCACCAACGTGGTTGCCTCGATGGTGGTCTTCGAAGATGGGTTACCGAAGAAACGTGACTACCGAAAATTCAACATCTCCGAAGAGGGCTCCCGAGACGACACAGCGTCCATGTTCGAGGTCATCACACGGCGTTTCGCCAACTATTTGCGTCAGCGGGCCAAGACCGCGCACCCGGTGCTCGAACACGCCGACGAACAGGCCGCGGACGCTACTGACGAGACCTTGGGCCAGCACGAAGCGGAACTGGAAGAGAAGAACGACAAGTTCGCCTACCCGCCGTCCCTCGTGGTGGTTGATGGGGGACAGGCCCAAGTCAGTGCCGCCAACCGGGCCCTTGAGGAGCTGGGACTCGACGCAGAAATCACGGTCGTGGGCCTAGCCAAACGGTTGGAAGAAATCTGGCTCCCCGAAGACCCGTTTCCGGTCATTCTGCCGCGCTCCTCGGAAGGACTCTACCTCTTACAACGGGTCCGGGACGAAGCCCACCGGTTCGCCATTACCGCCCACCGCAGCAAACGCAGCAAAGCGATGATCGGCTCCGAACTGGATCTGATACCGGGCTTAGGCGCGACCAAACAAAAAGCGCTGCGGGCCCACTTCAAGTCCATGAAACGGATCCGGGCCGCCAGCGTGAGCGAACTCCAAGAAGCCCCCGGCATAGGTCCCAAACTTGCCCAGACCATTCACGACCATTTCGCCTCAGCCGAGAAAACTGTCGCCGTGAATATGACCACCGGGGAAGTACAGGAAGAGTCCTAAGGCACTTAGTTCGATAAACTGACATTCGATGAGGCCTAACACGCCTTACTACCGACGCCAACACTAGGGAGTACAGGTACTTTCATGACGGACCCACTGAGCCCGGTCAAACCCAACGAGTCAGAAGTGTTGATCGTCACCGGTATGTCTGGTGCCGGCCGCACCACAGCTTCCCACGCACTGGAAGACCTCGGTTGGTACGTGGTGGAGAACATCCCTCCAGAGCTGATCGGCACCCTGCTCGATTTTGTCTCCCGAACCCCCGGAGCCGTGCCCAAACTGGCCATCGCCATGGACGTGCGTTCCAACACCCAGTTCTCCGATGTCATGGAATCGCTGAACACGCTGGCGGCCAATGGCATCGAATACCGGGTGCTCTTCATGGACGCAGCCGACGAGGTACTGGTACGCCGTTTCGAACACGGCCGGCGCCCGCACCCACTCCAAGGGGATGGCCGGATCGTTGACGGGATCACCCGGGAACGGGACGTGTTAGCCGCCCTGAAATCCAACGCAGACGTTGTCCTAGACACCACCGACCTGAATGTCCATGCGCTAGCCCGCGCCATCAACGAGCTATTCTCCGATGAGGGCCCCATCACCTTGCGGGTGAACATCATGAGCTTCGGGTTCAAATACGGTGTCCCCAACGACGCCAACTTCATGGCCGATGTCCGCTTCATTCCGAACCCGCACTGGGTCCCGGAGTTGCGTCCCTTCACCGGATTGGACGCGGCCGTGGCCAAATTCGTCCTCAAAGACGAAGGCGCCGAAGAGTTCGTGAACCGGTACGCCGAAATGCTAGAACTCGTTTTCGAAGGCTACCGCCGAGAAAACAAACACTATGCCACCATCGCCATCGGCTGCACCGGTGGCAAACACCGTTCCGTGGCAGTCTCAGAAGAACTGTCCCGCCGCCTGCGCCAGTTGCCAGGCCTGACCGTCAACGTCACCCACCGAGACCTTGGCCGCGAGTAAGAAAACAGCCCCTACCCGTGTACTACACCAACAAGATTCCTCTCGTCCCACCGCAGGGAGCAAACGGCCTACCATGGTCGCGCCGCCCCATGGACCGCACCCAAGTGGTCGCCATGGGAGGCGGTCATGGACTCTCAGCCACACTGTCCGCACTGCGCCTGATCGTCCGTGACCTCACCGCAGTCGTAACCGTCGCCGACGACGGTGGTTCCTCCGGCCGTATCCGCCAAGAACTGGACGTGCTGCCACCGGGGGACTTGCGGATGGCGCTAGCGGCACTCTGTGACGACACCGATTGGGGACGGACTTGGCGTGATGTCATGCAACACCGCTTCAAATCCAACCCGGACTCAGCAGCTACCCTAGACAACCACGCGCTGGGCAACCTCCTCATCGTCACCTTGTGGGAGCTTCTGGGTAACCCGGTGGACGGGCTGCGCTGGGCCGGGGCCCTGCTCGGGGCCCGCGGACAAGTACTGCCGGTCTGCTGCCAACCGCTGGTCCTAGAGGGGGACATCCTCTCCGAGACCGAGGACGGCAAGCTCTACCGCCGCACCGTGACCGGACAAGTGAAATTGGCCGAAGCGGCCCGGGCCGGTGCCGTGTCTAATGTGCGCCTGATCCCAGAAGATGTGCCGGTCACCCGGGAAGTGCTCGAAGCCGTTGATCTGGCCGACTGGGTTATCCTCGGCCCAGGTTCCTGGTACACCTCCGTGCTTCCGCATTTGCTGTTGCCACAAATGCAGCAGGCGCTGGCCACCACGACCGCGCGCAAAGCAGTGGTTATGAACTTGAAGACCGACACGCACGAGACCGTCGGGATGGGGGCCGCGGACCACCTGAAGGTGCTCTCCACGTACGCCCCAGATTTGCGGCTGGATGTCATTTTGGCCGACCCGGATGTGGTTTCGGATCACGCAGAATTTGCCGAGGCCGCCAGCCAGCTCGGTGCCGAAGTGCACTACTTCCGGGTGCACTCCCATCACGACCAGTCGGTCCACGAGCCGCTCCGGTTGGCCAATGCCTTCCAAGACATGTTTGATAGATTCTCCACGGACACGCTCCGCCCTCCTCAAAACCAAAAGGACTGATCACACCTCATGGCCCTGACTGAAGCGGTCAAAGAAGAGCTTTCGCGCTTGGAAGTTCAGAAGCCCTCAGAACGCCGTGCCGAACTGGCAGCGTTCTTGCGGTTCGTTGGCGCGCTACGCCTCGTGAACAAGACCATCATCATTGAAGCCGATGTTGACTACGCGGCGACGGCCCGACGCATGCGCGCCACGATCCAAGACATCTTCGGCTACAGCTGTGACATTGTGCCGACCACCGGGCAGGGGTTGCGTAAGGGGAGACGCTACCTGCTCCGCGTTGTCCGGGACGGTTTGGCCCTGGCCAGGCAGACAGGCCTACTGGATGGACGGGGCCGTCCAGTGCGTGGCTTGCCATCATCGATCGTCAACGGCACGGTAGCCGAGGCGGCTGCCGCGTGGCGCGGGGCCTTCCTCGCTCATGGATCATTGACGGAGCCGGGACGCTCCAGTGCCTTGGAAATCACCTGTCCCACCCCGGAATCAGCTCTCGCGTTGGTCGGGGCCGCCCGCCGCTTTGACTTGGCCGCCAAGGCAAAGGAAGTCCGTGCGGTGGACCGGGTGTCGCTGCGTGATGGGGATGCGATCGCGGCACTGTTGACTCGCATGGGGGCCCACCAGACCGTTCTGGTGTGGGAGGAGCGCCGGGTCCGCAAAGAAGTCCGCGCTACCGCGAACCGACTGGCTAACTTTGACGACGCCAATTTGCGCCGCTCCGCGCAAGCGGCCGTCGCCGCCGGGGTCCGCGTCCAACGCGCGCTGGAAATCTTGGGCCCGGATGCCCCGGAACACCTCAGCTACGCCGGTAAGTTACGCGTTGAGCATAAGCAAGCTTCCCTTGATGAACTTGGCCGCTTGGCTGAGCCACCCTTAACAAAGGACGCGATTGCTGGCCGCATCCGTCGCCTGTTGGCGATGGCCGACAAACGTGCCGCCGAACTTGGTATCCCCGGCACGGAAGCTTCCGTTACGCCGGACATCTTTGAGCAATAGCTTCAAAGGTGCCTAGGATAAGACAAGACAGGTGAGAACAAGATTTCTCGCTTGAGACATCTAGAGAGGATCAAAGATGGCTAAATTCACCCTGCCAGAACTCGACTACGCTTACGATGCTCTGGAGCCACACATCTCCGCACGCATCATGGAACTGCACCACTCCAAGCACCACAACACCTACGTAACCGGTGCCAACACTGCTCTGGAGAAGATGGCAGAAGCTCGTGAGGCTGGCAATGCCGCCGACGCTGCTAAGTTCTCCAAGGACCTGCAGTTCAACTTGGGCGGTCACACCAACCACTCCATCTTCTGGAAGAACATGTCTCCAAACGGTGGCGGCAAGCCAGAGGGCGACCTCGCTGCCGCTATCGACGAGAACTTCGGTTCCTTCGACGCTTTCCAGGGCCAGTTCAACGCTGCAGCCACCACCATTCAGGGCTCCGGCTGGGCCATCTTGGCTTACGAGCCAATCGGCGGCAACCTCGTCATCGAGCAGATGTACGACCAGCAGCAGGGTGTGCCAGTGGCCACCATTCCACTGCTGATGCTGGACATGTGGGAGCACGCCTTCTACCTCGACTACCAGAACGTCAAGCCTGACTACGTCAAGGCTTGGTGGAACGTCGTGAACTGGGAAGACGTTGCAGCTCGTCTGGATGCCGCTAAGAACGGTGCTTCCAAGCTGGTCAACCTCTAAACAGCTTCCGCGCTAAATAACTTCAACGCCTAAGACCAAGGCCGGTGCCACCCCGAAACAATCGGGGGCACCGGCCTTGCCTTTTTTGTGTGCCATTCCCTGCGCGCGCAAAAAAGAAGAAGAATCGGTAAACACGGGTTAATGAATTCGTCATTCGCACCCGGTATTGCTGGAATTAAAGAAGTACACCACCACGGGTGTACACGCCCCGCTTTGAGAGAGGCACCATGAGCACAAAAATTGCTATCAACGGTTTTGGCCGTATCGGCCGCAGCGCGATCCGCGCCATTGACGAGCTCGGCTACGACCTGGAACTGGTTGCGGTCAATGACCTGGCCAATGATGAAGACTTGGCCATGCTGGTCAAATACGACACCATCTTGGGCCCACGCCATGACGTCAGCTACGCCGACGGTGTGCTGACTTTCAACGGCAAACAAGTCAAAATGTTCGAAGAACCAGACCCAGCCAAGTTGCCGTGGAAAGACCTCGGCGTAGACATCGTGCTGGAATGCTCAGGCCACTTCACGAAGGGCCCGGCAGCCCGCAAGCATATCGAAGCCGGCGCCAAGAAGGTCATCATCTCCGCACCGGGCAAGGATATCGACGGTACCTTCGTCATGGGTATCAACGACCAGAACTACGACCCGGCGCAGCACGACATCATCTCCAACGCATCCTGCACCACCAACTGCTTGGCTCCGATGGTCAAAGTCATGCACGAGAACTTCGGGATCGTTGACGGTCTGATGACCACCATCCACGCCTACACCGGGGATCAGAACCTGCACGACTCGCCACACCACAAGGACCAGCGACGAGCTCGGGCCGCCGCCATGAACATGGTGCCGACCTCCACCGGCGCTGCCAAAGCCATCGGCGAGGTCATCCCGGAGTTGAAGGGCAAGCTCGATGGCTTCGCGATGCGCGTTCCGGTCATCACCGGTTCCGCGACCGACCTGACCGTCGAACTCGAACGACACGTTGAGGTCGAAGAGGTCCAAGCCGCGTTCAAGAAAGCTTCAGAAGAAGGCCCGCTGGCCGGCTACCTGAAGTACTCCACCGATCCGATCGTGTCCTGGGACATCGTCAAAGACCCACACTCCACCATCTTTGATGCACCCCTGACTAAATCCATCGGCAAGACCGTAAAGATCGTCGGCTGGTACGACAACGAATGGGGCTACACCGCCCGCCTGCTCGATCTGACCGCACTGGTGGCCAGCAAACTCTAATCGAGCACAACTGCATGTCTGCCGACCGCCGGATGAGGGAAACCTGCCGGCGGTCGCGCAGCATCAACACCTTGATATTTACCTCAAAAGACCGGCACAAGCGATAGGCTAAAGACCATGACTGCACAAACCATCCAAGACCTTCTGGCCGCTGGTGTGCGCGGCCGCCACATCCTGATTCGGTCCGATCTGAATACGCCGCTGGATAACGGCACCGTCAGCGACGACGGCCGTATCCGCGCCTCACTACCGGTCATTGAAAAACTCGCCGAAGCCGGTGCCAAAGTGATTGTTATGGCACACTTGGGCCGGCCCAAAGGCGAGGTCAACCCGGAGTTCTCCCTGAAGCCAGTTGCCGCCCGCATGTCCGACCTGACCAACGTGCCGGTCCAGCTGGCCGAAGACGTCACCGGCGAGTCAGCCCAACAGTTAGCCGCAGCACAAGAAAACGGCTCGATCCTGCTGCTGGAAAACGTCCGCTTCGACGCCCGCGAAACCTCCAAGGACGACGCAGAGCGCTCCGCGCTGGCCGATGAGATGGCAGCACTCACCGGCGAGAATGGCGCATACGTGGGAGATGCCTTCGGTGCCGTCCACCGCAAACACGCCTCGGTGTTCGACATTGCCGGGAAACTGCCGGCCTACCAAGGCGAACTCGTCGAGACCGAAGTCAAGGTACTCTCCGAACTCACCGGTGACCCGGCCCGGCCATACGTGGTGGTCTTGGGCGGTTCCAAAGTTTCGGACAAGCTCGCGGTCATTGACAACCTGATCGAACGCGCCGATTACCTGCTGATCGGTGGCGGCATGCTCTTTACCTTCCTGAAGGCACAGGGCCACAACGTTGGTTCCTCCCTGCTGGAAGAAGACCAGCTGGACACGGTCAAGGATTACCTGCGCCGTTCAGAAGAGGGCAACTGCAAGATTATCTTGCCGACCGACATCGTCATGGCGGAGAAGTTCGCCGCTGACGCCGCCCACGAAGTCCTCGCCGTGGACCGGCTGGAAGAAGGCGCCCGCGGTGCGGACGCTCTCGGTCTCGACATCGGCCCGGAATCTGCGCGGGCATTCGCCGATTACATTGCCAAGGCCAAGACCGTGTTCTGGAACGGCCCCATGGGCGTGTTCGAGTTCGATACCTTCGCTGACGGGACGCGCGCTGTCGCCGCAGCCATGGTGTCAGCCACCGCCGAGAACGACGCCCTCACCGTAGTCGGTGGCGGCGACTCAGCCGCAGCTGTGCGTCAGCTGGGCTTCCAAGACGACCAGTTCTCACACATCTCAACCGGTGGCGGTGCCTCACTGGAGTACCTGGAAGGCAAGAACCTGCCAGGTGTTGACGCATTGGAGGCAAAGTAAACCTCTATGGCGAAACAACTCGATAACAAGTTCATCCGCACGCCGCTGATTGCCGGCAACTGGAAGATGAACATGGACCACCAGCAGGCCATCACGCTGCTGCAAAAGCTCGCGTGGACCCTGAAGGACGCTAACCATGATTTCGAACGGGTCGAAGTCGCGGTCTTCCCGCCTTTCACCGACCTGCGTTCGGTCCAAACCCTGATCATGGGAGACAAGCTCAAGGTCAAGCACGGTGCCCAGGACCTATCCGAACATGACTCCGGTGCCTACACCGGGGACATCTCCGGGGCCTTTTTGTCCAAGCTCGGCTGCGAATACGTGTTGGTGGGCCACTCGGAACGCCGTCAGTACCACGGTGAGGATGATGAGATCTGCGCCGCGAAGATCAAAGCTGCCTTCAAGCACGAATTGGCGCCAGTGCTCTGCATCGGTGAAGGACTTGATGTTCGTCAGGCGGGGGAGCACATCCAGTTCACGCTGGCCCAGCTCTCCGGTGCGTTGGAGAACCTGGTAGGCGAACTGACTGAGGCGCAGCTGGGCTCCCTCGTGGTCGCCTACGAGCCCGTGTGGGCGATTGGCACCGGTGAAGTAGCCGGCCCAGCAGAGGCAGGCGAAATGTGCACCGCGATTCGTGGTCGACTCACCGAGCTGGTCGGCGAAGAAGTCGCACAGCAGATCCGAGTGCTGTACGGTGGCTCCGTGAAAGCGGAATCAATCGCTGCCCTGATGGCTGAAGAAGACATCGATGGTGCTCTGGTCGGTGGCGCGAGCCTTGATGCGACCGAATTTGCTAATATTGTTAGGTTCGAGCATCACTTGATGCGCTAGGAAACCGGAAGGCTAAAGTGGACGCCCTCAAAATCACCCTGCAGATTCTGCTGCTGGTCATCTCAGTGCTCATGGTCGTGCTAGTTCTGCTGCACAAAGGCCGTGGCGGCGGTATGTCTGACATGTTCGGTGGTGGCGTCAGCTCTTCGCTTGGCTCCTCCGGTGTCGCTGAACGAAACCTCACCCGACTCACGATCTTCCTCGGCCTGTTCTGGGGCCTGATCATCGTCGCACTCGGGCTGATCCAGAAGTTCAGCGTCGACTTCTAGCACGCATATTTGAAAACTGTGGCCTGATTCCAGACTGGAATCAGGCCACAGTTGGTTTAAGGCTGAAAAGGTGCGGTTAGTGTTCGCCGCGCGGGAGCTTCTCCGCGGCGGCATGATCCAGCCACCACATTGTTTGTTCGGCACCGTAGACCTTGCTCACGGGCAGCTCTGAGGCTTCGGAGGTGAAAGCCTCCGCGAGGACGGGTGCTTTTTCCGCACCGGTGGCTAGGATCCACACCCGGGCGGCACTGTTGATCATCTCGGTTGTCAGGGAGACACGCTCAGGCGGTGGCTTAGGGGAGTCACTCAACCCAACGGTGACCCCGGTGGACTGTGCCGCTGGGTGTCCGGGGAACAGGGAAGCCACGTGGCCGTCCGGGCCGACTCCGAGCATCACGACATCAAAGATCGGGGTACGTTCATCACGTTCTGAAGCGAAACGTTCCGTCAGCTCCGGATAGGCGGCCCTTAGCTGCTCCGCGTAGGCGTAGGCGGAGTCGGTCACATCATCTGAGTCTTCCGGCCCAAGGACTCGGTGGATGTTCTCGGCTGGTACCTTGGCGGTGGCAAAGAATTCCGCCAGCAACCCGTCATTGCGTTCAGGATCCCCGACCGGCACGTAGCGTTCGTCCCCGAACCAGTAGTGCACCGCAGCCCAGTCGACGGTGAAGAAGGTTTCGTCGTTGCGATCGTGGAGCTCCATGAGTCGGGCCGCGAAGGCTTTGCCCATGGACCCGCCGGTGCACACGATGGAAGCGGTGCCACCGGACTGTTGGCGCCGGGCGAGCACACCGATCAGGGCGGCGACCATTTCGGCGGCCAGCCGGTCAGCGTCAGGGAAAAGACGAAGATCAACGTTCTGAAGCACGGACACTCCTTAGATTGGTTCGCGGCAACCCTTTTTGAACAACCTCACCAAAGGTCTCATCCGGATCGAGACGGCGCAGTTCTTCAGCAAGGCAGTCCGCGAGCGTTCTTTTTGGCATCGAAATGTGTTGGACCGGGTCTTCTGGTCGGTACAGCTGGGCCACATCCCCCATGGACCGAGACAGCACAATGTCGCCCTTTTGGCGGCTGAACCGAACAGCGGTGATCCCAGAACCACGCGGGGCCGAATTGATGGTGATCGGGCAGCGCAGGGCCCGGGTCAGCCACGCGGCCAGCAGCACGGTGGAAGGGGAGTCGGCGGCGCCCGCAACGGTGATGTGGTTGATTGTGGCCGGGTCCACGAGGTCAAAAATGGCGGCGAGTTGGATGCGCCAACTGGTGGTGCGAGTCCATGACAGGTCGGTGTCACCAGCCTGATAGTTCTTCGACAGTGCTTCAAGAGCCCCACGCACATCGATCGCGTTCCCGGCATCGGTGATCCGCCGGTGTGCGATGCTGCCCAGTTGGGAGTCAGCAGGTTTTGTGGGAGCGGTGTGCGGCCACCACACCACGATCGGCGCATCCGGTAGCAACAAGGCGGAGACCATGGACTCGGTGTGCTCGGCCAGAGTGCCCGAACCGAAGAGAAGAATCACCTCGGAGGCGCCGGCGTCGCCGCCCACGCGAATCTGCGCATCGAGTTTGGTTTCGGCGAACTTGTCCCCGGTGACTAACACGATGATCCGGCAGGGGTGTTCCCGACTGGCGATGTTGGCCGCCTGGATGGCTTCTTCCTCTTTGCCTGCTTCGGTCGCGACGATCAGGGTCAAGACCCGGGACAGTGCGATCACGCCGCCGTCTTCGCGGATTTGGCCCAGCTTTTTGGCCACTTGTGAGGTGGTCGTATCTGGCAGATCGATTTTCATGGTCGCCGCCACATCCTTCCATCTCGGGCCAAAAGTTCATCTGCGGAGGCCGGCCCCCACGAGCCTGGAGCGTACGGTTCTGGCTGCTCCGGCAATGATTCCCAATATTGTTCAAAGGGGTCGAGGATCTTCCACGACAGCTCGACTTCTTCGTGTCGGGGGAACAGCGGTGGTTCACCCAGCAGGACATCTAGGATAAGCCGCTCGTAGGCTTCCGGGGAAGACTCGGTGAAGGCGTGACCGTAGCCGAAGTCCATGGTCACATCCCGGACTTCCATTTGGGTGCCTGGCACCTTGGAAGCGAAGCGGATGGTTGCGCCTTCATCCGGCTGAACCCGGATCACGACCGCGTTTTGGCCGAATTCATCGTCCCCGTGATCGCGGAACAGCAAGTTCGGTGCTTTCTTGAAGACCAGCGCGATCTCCGTGACACGTCGGCCAAGACGCTTGCCGGCACGCAGGTAGAACGGCACGCCGGCCCAACGGCGGGTGTTGATGTCCAAGCGCAGAGCCGCATAGGTCTCGGTTTTTGAAAGCGGGTTGAAGCCTTCTTCATCGAGGAAACCGGTGACTTTCTCGCCACCTTGCCAGCCGGAGGTGTACTGGCCCCGAGCGCAGGCCTTGGAGAGGTCTTCAGGTAGCTGGACTGCAGCGAGAACCTTCTCTTTTTCTGCACGCAATTGCTCGGCGTCGAAGGAGATGGGTTCTTCCATGGCGGTCAGCGCGAGCAACTGTAACAGGTGGTTCTGGATGACGTCGCGGGCCGCACCGACCCCGTCGTAATAGCTGGCGCGTCCACCAATACCGATGTCCTCGGCCATGGTGATTTGGACGTGATCTACGTGGTCGGAGTTCCACAGTGGTTCAAAGAGGGCATTGGCGAATCGTAAGGCCAAGATGTTCTGCACTGTTTCCTTGCCCAAGTAATGGTCAATGCGGAACACATCATCTGCGTCGAAGACGGCTTCAATGACGGCGTTGAGTTCTTGGGCTGAGGCTAGGTCGTGACCGAACGGTTTTTCGATGACGACGCGCCGGAAAGGAGGGTGTGCATCATCGGTGCCGGCCAAGGACACTTTGCCTGCTAGTCCGTGATCGGAGAGCTGCTGGCAGACAAGCTCAAAAGAGTTGGGTGGGATGGACAGGTAGAAGACGTGGTTGCCGCGGGTCCCGCGTTCGGTCACGAGCGCGTCAAGGGTTTCGCGCAGATTTTCAAAGGCTTCATCTGAATCGAAACCGCCGGAGATGAAGCGCAGCCCGCCGGCGAATTGGCGCCACACGGCCTCATTGAACTCGGTTCGGGCGCCAGCCTGGACGGCTTCTAGGACGTAGTCGGCGAATTCTGCGTGGGACCACTCCCGGCGGCCGAAACCGACCAGGGAGAACGAAGGTGGCAGCAGACCACGGTTGGCCAGGTCA
Source organism: Micrococcoides hystricis (assembly GCF_042434215.1). NCBI lineage: Bacteria > Bacillati > Actinomycetota > Actinomycetes > Micrococcales > Micrococcaceae > Micrococcoides > Micrococcoides hystricis. The sequence continues at coordinate 209,957 of NZ_JBHLUB010000001.1, forward strand.
TAGATGGCTGGGAGCAGCTTTTTGCGGGCCAAGTCACCGGTGACGCCGAACAGGATCAGTGCTGAGGGGCCTGCGATCCGGGTGAGCCGTCGATCGCGCGGATCACGCAGCGGGTTGGCACAAGAGGTCTCTTTCATACTGTGTTCAAGGATGCCACAAGATCGGCCAGCTGGCGGATGCCGGCGGCCCGATCCGTCAGTGACAGTCGCAACACCGGCAGCCGGTGGCCTGCCAGTACGCTCGCGTCACCGTCGGCCTGGGCTTGAATCAGCTGACCGAAACCAAAGGGCCGCCCGGGGATGTCATGCTCGGGCTGGTCCGTGGTGGTGATCTGTAAGAAGACACCGTTGGCGGGGCCACCCTTGTGGTACTGGCCCGTGGAGTGCAGGAAGCGTGGACCCCACCCGAAGGTCACCGGGCGGCCAATGTTTGCCGCCAACGTGTCCCGGATCTGCTCGAGTTCGGTGTCTGCTTCGCGGTCCAAATACGCCTGAATGGAGAGGTAGCCGGTGCTCTTGACGGCCGCGGTGAGCTGTTTGAGGGCCTCCTGCAGGCTGCTGGCGCTGTCGAAGGGGCCGGAGGGCAGCATGGCGATGGTGTCTTCAGCGAAGTTCGGGGCCGGTGGCACCGGTTCTTCCGCCAATTGTTTGCGTGCCGCGACTTTAGCGGACTCCACATCCGGCTGGTCGAAAGGATTCACCGGCGCGAACGTGCACGCTAGCGATGTTGCGGCCTCCCAGAGGAAGAACTGTGCTCCGAGCGGGCCGTGCAGGGCGATGGCGTCTTGGCCTTCGGCCAACGAGTAGTCGTCGTCTTCTCCCAGCAGGTGGATACGGATGGCATCATCGAGCCCGTGGGTTGCTTCGTAGGCCTCCGGGCTGACGGGCACGGGCAGCAAGCCGTAACCGTTCTTGCCGGTGGACTCGGCAATGAGCTGTTCGGCCCACGCACCGAACCCGGGTAGGACCGGTTGGACGTCGGTGCCGTGGTTGATGATGATCAACTTATCCCGCAGCGGTTGGGTGCCGCCGAGCGCCGCTGCCAATTGCAGGGCCATGTTGTCCGTGTCGTCTTCGCTGATGAGTTCGGCGATGGCCGCCGCGTCCTCCACGACGGCACGCGTATCGATGCCCGCTAACACGGTTGGCACAATGCCGAATGCGCTCAGTGCGGAGAACCGACCACCGATGTCTGGGTCCCCGTAGAAGATTTTACGGTAGCCGTCTTCGGTGGCGGTTTGAGCCAGCGGGGAACCCGGGTCGGTCACCACCACCACGTGGTCGGGGCCGTGCAGCCCGGCTTCTTCGCACGCGCCTAGGAAGGCACGACGCTGGGAGTCCGTTTCAGTGGTTGATCCGGACTTGGAGGCCACCACCATGACGGTTCTGGACAGGTCCCGGTCCAGCACCCGGCTGATGTGTGCCGGGTCCGTTGAGTCAAGGACCGTGAGGGTCTGTGCACCGGCGTCAGCAGCGATGAGTTCCGGCGCCAAGGAGGATCCGCCCATTCCGGCCAGAATGATGTGTTCGATGCCCGCTTCGCGCAGCTGCGCAGCGTAAGCCTCGGCTTCGTCTAAGGCCTTGTAGGCGTCTTCGAACGGTTGGGTCCAGCCGAGACGTTTGCTGGCTTCATCCACGGCATCGGGGCCCCACAGGGTGGGGTCTTGGTCCCGCATCATCCGGGAGGCTAACTGCTGGGTGATCATGGTTGGCAGGTGTTGATCAATTGCTGACGCTGCCGCGCCGTAGGCGGCGAATCCCAGTGCAGTCATCGCTGCTCCCTTCATCGGTGGTGTATGCGAGTTTTAGTGGTAGTAGGCATCCAAGGCTTGTTGGACCGAATCCAGCAGCTCCGCCCAAGCGTCCGTGAATTTGTCGATCCCTTCGGATTCAAGTTCCTCCACCACACGCTGGTAGGAGACCCCAGCTGCCTTTAGTGCTGAGAGTAGCTGTTCGGCTTCTGCGTACCGGGATTGAATGTAATTTTCGGTCACAGTGCCGTGGTCGGCGAACGCTCGCAGGGTCTTTTCCGGCAGCGTGTTCACGGTGTGTGGGGCGATCAGCTCATCCACGTATAGGGTGTCTGGCAGGGCTGGATCTTTGACACCGGTGGAGGCCCACAGCGGACGCTGCAGGTTGGCCCCTTGGGCGGCCAAGTACTTCCAGCGTTCAGTTTCCAGTGACTGCTCAAAGATTTGGTAGGCCAGTTGGGCGTTGGCCACACCGGCCTTACCGCGCAGCATGGAATCTGCTGGCAGCAGGGCGTCGATCTTGGTGTCGAGTCTGGAGACGAAGAACGATGCCACCGAGTGGATATCGTTCAACGGAATCCCGGCCGCATGTGCTTTCTCTAGTCCAAGCAGGTAGGCGTTGATCACTTCACGGTAGCGTCCTAGCGAGAAGATCAGGGTCACGTTGACGCTGATGCCCTCCCCGATGACTTCGGTGATGGCGGCCAGGCCAGCTTCTGTGGCCGGGATCTTGATCATGACGTTTGGTCGGCCCACGCGGACGGCTAGGTCCTTGGCTTGTTTAACGGTGTTTGCGGTGTCGTGCGCCAGGCGGGGATCGACTTCCAGGGACACCCGGCCATCTTGGCCACCGGTTGCGTTGTAGAGGTCGGCGAACTGGTCGCAGGCCAGCGCGACGTCGGTGCTGGTGACTTCGGTGACGGCACGTTCAGCGTCGGCACCGGATTCAGCCAACTTCGCCAACTGCTCTTGGTAAGCGCTGGAGTCTTTGAGCGCGTTCTGGAAGATCGCCGGGTTGGTGGTGACGCCCCGGATCCCGAACTCGGTCATCATTTCTTGCAGGTTGCCGGTGGTCAGGCGTGTGCGGTCGAGGTCATCGAGCCACAGGCTGACGCCGGCTTCGGTGATCGCTGCTGCGTTCTCGTTGTTGGCGGTAGCCATGTCTCAAGCTCCTAGTTGCTGGTTTTTGCCAGTGAGGTTTTGGCCGCTGCCACGATGGCCTCGGTAGTAATGCCGAACTCTTGGTAGAGGCGCTTGTAGTCAGCGGAGGCACCGAAGTGGTCAAGACCGATGATTTCACCGGCATCGCCGACGAATTCACGCCACCCCATGGGAGACGCGGCTTCGACCGACACGCGAGCCTTGATTTCTGGTGGCAAGACTTCGTCTTGGTAGCTCTGGTCTTGCTCCTTGAACCACTCGACGGACGGCAGTGAAACCACCCGGGTTGCGGTGCCCTCGGCCTGTAGCTGTTCGCGGGCTTCCAACGCCAGCCCGACTTCGGAGCCGGTGGCGATCAGGATCAGTTGCGGGGTGGTGATGGCACCGTCTGCGGTGGCTTCGGCCAAGATGTAACCGCCACGTTCGGTCAGTTCGGCCGAGGCGATTTCCTCAGGGGACCGGTCGATCACATCGATGTTCTGGCGGGAGAGGACAATGCCGGATGGCTTATCCGAAGTCTGCAGGATCTTCTTCCACGCATACACCGTCTCATTGGCGTCGGCCGGGCGAACCACGTTCAGGTTCGGGATGGCCCGCAAGGAAGCCAAGTGCTCGATCGGTTGGTGGGTCGGACCGTCTTCACCCAAACCAATGGAGTCGTGCGTCCACACGTAGATGGATGGCACACCCATCAGGGCGGACAGGCGAATCGCTGGGCGCTGGTAGTCCGAGAAAATGAGGAACGTTCCGGAGTAGGCCCGGGTTGGGGAGGACAAGGTGATGCCGTTGACGATCGCGGCCGCGGCATGCTCGCGGATACCAAAGTGCAGGGTACGACCGTAGGGGCCACCGGAGAAGGTTTCGGTCTGCTTTTCGTACGGGACGAATGATGCCGCACCGTCCATGGTCGTGTTGTTGGAGCCGGCTAGGTCGGCGGAGCCGCCCCACAGTTCCGGCAGGATCGGGCCGACAGCGGAGAGGACCTTGCCGGAGGCGGCGCGGGTTGCGATGGCCTCACCTGCGGAGAAGCGCGGCAGTTCGTTGGTCCAGTCTTCCGGCAGCTCGCCGGCGAGCATGCGGTTCAGCTCTTTCGCCCGTGCGGGGTGTTCGGTTGCCCACGCGTCGAAGCGTTCTTGCCAGTCGGCCTGCGCGGCTGCACCGCGCTCTTGGAGCTGACGGGCGTGGTCCAGAACTTCTTGATCGATGTGGAAGTTCACGGCAGTGTCAAAGCCCAAGGCTTCCTTCAGCCCGGCAACTTCGTCGCCACCGAGCTTGGAGCCGTGAATGCCACTGGTGTTTTGTTTGGTCGGGGAAGGCCAACCGATGATGGTGCGCAAGGAAATGATGGACGGCTTCTGGGTCTCAGCCTTAGCCGCCTGCAACGCCTTGTACAGAGCAGGTAAGTCTTCAACGTATTCGCCGGTTTCGGTCCAGTCCACCCGTTGGGTGTGCCAACCGTACGCTTCGTACCGGGCCAGCACATCCTCGGAAAACGCGATCTTAGTGTCGTCTTCAATGGAGATTTCATTGTCATCGTAAATGACGACAATGTTGCCCAGCTCCTGGTGTCCTGCCAGCGAGGACGCTTCAGAGGTGACCCCTTCCTGGACATCACCATCAGAGGCGATGACCCAGATGGTGTGATCAAAGACCGAGTCACCAGCGGGCGCCTCCGGGTCGAACAGGCCACGCATGCGGCGTTGGGCGTAGGCGAAGCCAACCGCCGAAGCCAAGCCCTGACCCAGCGGACCGGTCGTGATCTCAACCCCGTCGGTGTGCCGGAACTCGGGGTGGCCGGGGGTCGCCGAACCCCAAGTGCGCAGGGACTCGAGGTCTTCCATCTCTAGACCGTAGCCAGCTAGGAACAGCTGAAGGTATTGGGTCAACGAGGTGTGACCGGGGGAGAGGATGAACCGGTCCCGGCCCAACCAATTAGGGTCGGCCGGGTTGTTCCGCATCAGTTTCTGGTAGAGCAGATAGGCAACTGGAGCCAACGAGATCGCGGTGCCGGGGTGGCCGTTGCCCACCTTCTCGACCGCATCAGCTGCCAAGACACGCGCGGTATCTACGGCACGCTGATCAAGTTCATCCCAGTTGAGTTCCGGTGCGGAAACAGTTGCCACGATGCTAGGTACTCCTGTTGTGTGAGCGAAAATTCTGAGTTGCTCTAAGCCTATCTTGAAGCGTCAATGAGCAAGCGACATCACCACGATGTTAACGTCAGGTGAATTTTGGTCAGTTCGGTTCCCTTGGCGGTCCACGATACAATGACACAAGCGTAAATATTGTTCTTTTCCAAGCGTGAAATGAAGTGACGAGCAGACGTGGAGCAAACGGTGGCAACCGGTAATCCAAACCTTGAGGCGGGGCAGGTTCACTCGAACCCAAACCAGGCTGAGACACCCCAGAAAATCGGGTTCAAACGTAAAGCCAAAGCCTATTTCGCCCTCACTAAACCTCGTGTCATCGAACTTCTGCTGGTCACCACGTTACCGACCATGATCTTCGCCGAGCGAGGCTTCCCGAACATCTGGCTGGTCTTGGCCACGATGCTCGGTGGCGCGTTGGCGGCAGGTGCCTCCGGTGCCTTTAACAACTACATTGACCGCGACATCGATCACCTGATGGCACGGACCGAGAACCGGCCGCACGTCACCGGTGAAGTCAGTGCTCGTGAGACCTTCATTTTTGCTTCCATCTTGGCCGTATCCTCGATCGCCATTCTCTGGCTCGGCGCAAACTTCTTGGCGGCCATGCTCGGTGTTGGGGCCATCTTCTTCTACGTGGTTATCTACTCGCTGATCCTGAAACGCCGCACCCAGCAAAACATTATCTGGGGCGGAATTGCCGGTTGCTTCCCGGTCCTCATTGCGTGGGCCGCCGTACGCGACACGGTCGAAGCGCCAGCGTGGATCCTCTTCCTCGTGATCTTCCTGTGGACCCCGCCGCACTACTGGCCGCTGTCCATGAAATACAAGGACGACTACCAGGCCGCAGACGTTCCAATGCTGGGCGCAGTCGCTAACGCCAAGACCGTTTCCGTCCAGGTCGTGCTCTACGCGTACGCCACCGTTGCGATCTCCCTGCTGCTGATCCCGATGGGCTGGGCCGGACCGGTGTATTCGGTCGCCGCGCTGGCCTCCGGTGCATGGTTCATTTACGAAACCCACGTGCTGTACAACAAGGCACAGGCGCTCAAGGCTACCGAGAAGCAAGCGATGAAGGTCTTCCACCTCTCCATCAGCTACATGACGATTCTGTTCTTGGGTGTAGCGCTTGACCCGTTCATTGGTGGCCCACTGGTGACGATCGGCGGCTAAAAGCCTAGCGATCTAGCTTAGACGGACAACTCCCCGGACCCTGCATGAGGACCGGGGAGTTTTTCTGTGCGGGCTTCTCAGCGCGGAAGAAACACTGACCTTCCTGAGCGAGGATTCGACCCGGCGGGGCAATGGGTTCTCCTAGCGGTGCTGCGAGGCAGATCCAACGAACTCAACAAACGGGACAGCAACGAAGAGGGCATAAAAGTGCCGCCCACTGATTGCGGTGCAGGAGTGGGCGGCACTGAGAAACTATTGACTTGTTGCCGAGCCGGTCAGGCCGTTATGGGCGGTGCTGGCCGCTCTAGTCAGACGGCTGCAGGTAGCTGCTCCGGAACGCTGTGTACCCGATACTTGCTCAGCTGCTTATCCGCGGCGTAGGTGACGGCTGAGATGCTCAACCCGGTGCCCAGCAAGTGGAACAGCACCAGCACGATCGGTACACCGGTGAAGTATTGAACGTACCCGATCACGCCCTGATAGAGGATCGCGGCAACCAGCAATACCACGCTGCGCTTCTGCGTTGCGCTGCCGCCGATCTTGAACGTCAGGAAGGTAAGAATCAATGCCGCCGCGGTCAAGATCCACACCGGGGCGACGTGAATGCGGGCCACCAACTCAAGATCAAAGTTGTGCCGCGGTGCTCCAGGGTCGCCGGCGTGCGGGCCGGTCCCGGTGACAATTGTCCCGAAGAAGACAGACAACGCCATGAAGATGATTAGGGAACCGGCCAGCATTCGGGTCGTGCCGGTGGTGGGACCATCCACGATGGGCGCATGCGCTGCTAGTTCACCCTTGCTGCGCCGATGCTCGGCGGCAACACGAACCAGCATCAACGTCGCCACGGCAACCATGATGGCCGAGACGAGGAAGTGGCCTGCGACAACCCAAGGGTTCAGTCCGGACCAAACGGTGATGCCACCCAGAACGGCCTGGATCGGAATGGTCATCATCAAGCCAATTGCCAGGCCAATGATCATGCGGAAGTGTTGCCGTTGCTTCCAGAGAACAACGACTAGCGCGAGTGCGATGCCGGCTAGGACGAACGTCAGAAGGCGGTTCCCGAACTCGATCGCCCCGTGCATGCCCAGTTCGGCGGTTGGCACCATGGATTCGGGGGTACATTTGGGCCATTCAGAACAACCCAGTCCCGACCCGGTTACGCGGACAGCACCACCGGTGACGATGATGCCCATCTCAGAAATCCAAGAGGCAATCGCTAAGCCGTAGGCCGATTTGGCAATCTTTGGCAGTTCGGTCTTGGTCATGGGTTCCTTTACTTCCACGAGAAGAATTTTACAGTCAATGCGGTCGCTCCCGCTGCCCAGGCGGAGAGGATCAGAAGCGGCAACAGGGCCCACTGTCCGTCCATGAGGGCAGCGCGCAAGCCGTCGCCGAGCGCTGCGGAGGGCAGCCACTGCAACAGCGGTGTCAAGAAGCCGGTTTGGCTCAGCGGAAACACGGAGCCGCCAGCGGCCCCGAGCAAGATCCACAGCAGGTTTGTGATGGCCAAGGTCGCTTCCGGGCGCAGCGTCCCAGCGACCAGCAGCCCCAAGGACGTGAACGCAACCGCGCCGATCAACAAGAAGACAAGGCCGGGAAGGATGCCCCCTAGTTCTGGGCGGTAGCCCAACACAAACGCCACCGTCAGCAGGACCACCAATTGGATCAAGAGTATGAGCATCACGGCGATGGCTTTGCCGAAGATCAACCCGGTGTTACCAATCGGCGTGGTGGACAGAAATCGCAATACGCCATACCGGCGGTCGAACGCTGTGCCAATACCCTGGGAGGTAAACGCCGAACTCATCACCGCGATCGCTAGGACACCCGGAGTCAGGATCTGAAGAGTGCTGTGCTCTTCCGTGTCGAGCAGACCGGCGGTATGCACACCAATGAGCACCATCACCGGGATGATGATCGAAACCAGCAGCTGTTCGCCGTTGCGCAGCATGTTGACCGTCTCGTAGAGACCTTGCCGGAAGACACGCTGGGCGAGAGAAACCGAATGGCCCGCGGGCCGCTGCTGCACCGGAGACCACGTTTTGGTGCTCTGCAGAGAATTCACTGGGCTAGCTCCGATTCTGAACCTTGTTGTTGGGCCACTTCGAAGAAGACATCCTCTAGGGTGCGGGGTCGGAAATGAAAATCTAGGGTCGTGACATCGTGGGCTGCCAAGATCTTGGCCACGACGGCCAGGTCAGCTGCACCACGACAGCCATCAAGAAGATATTTGTAGTTGCTCGAGCCGTTCGGCTCATCATGCAGCTCCGAGGCCGGCAACGCGTTGATCAGCTCGTTCCGCACGGTGGGTGACAGCGGCTCAGTCGTGCACAGCAACAACGGTTGAATTGAATCTGTGCCACGGTCTTGGCGAGTCAGTTCCGCAACCGTTCCGTGAGCTACCGTCTTACCTTGCTTAAGGAGGTACACGTAATCGGCTAGGGAATCTGCTTCAGAGAGCAAGTGCGTTGTCAGCAAAATTGTCATCCCGGCAGCTTTGAGCTCCAAGATGAAATCAAAAACGATCTGGCGAGATTGCGGGTCTAGTCCTGCTGAGGGTTCATCAAGGAAGACAAACTCCGGTTTGCCTAGGAGCGCGGCTGCCAGAGCGAGGCGTTGCTTTTGTCCACCAGAGAGATTTCTGATGGTAGTTTTCGCGTACTCATCAATGCCAAGCCGAGCCTTCAACTCGGCCACGTCTGCGGGTTCTTGGAAGAAGCCGGCGACGTGATGCAGAAGCCGATCGGCAGTCAAGGAGGGCGGCAAGCCACCGTCTTGAAGCATCACGCCGACGCGTGAACGCAACGCAGCACTGGCTCGATACGGGTTTTCACCCAACAGCTTCACATCACCACTGTTGGGACGTTCCAATCCTTGAGCGATCGATAGGAGAGTGGTCTTACCCGCGCCGTTCGGACCAAGTAGGACGGTGATGGAGCCTGGTTCGGCCGCCAAGAAAGCCCCGTCGAGAATGACTTTGTCCTTAACGCGGTAATGAACATCGGTTGCGATCAGCGCGGAGGACGAGTTGGCAGGCAGCGGGGAGGTAGACACGGTTCTCCATTCTACATAGCGACCCTGAATTTCTACTGGACGTAGAGCGTGTTTCCACAATGTGGAATAAGTCTCGCCTTACTAGTCACGGAATAATAAATACGCAATCATTGTTTTGTGTAATAGCTGCCCGGACTGGGCGAGCTTTGACTACACCATCTTGGTTGTCCGGATTTAGACGGCCAGAGAAGGAGATATGGCAGCAGAATCTGATCTTCAGAATCTCGACGCCACCGACACAGCAAAAACTGCTCCGGTGGTGAGCACCCGTGACCGGGTGCTAGCCGCCGTGCTTGAACACGGTCCCATCGCTGCAGCTGAGATCGGTAAGCGGCTCGGACTGACGGCCGCCGCCGTGCGCCGCCACCTTGACCAGCTCTCAGCCGATTCCCTCATTGAAGTTAAACGTATTGCCGGCCGAGCCTCCGGGGCAGGTCGTCCAGCCCGTGCCTACGTGGTCAGCCGGCAAGGACAAACCCAAATCGGTAATGACTACCTCAACATCGCTACAGCTGCCCTGCGTCAGTTGCAGCAGGTGATGGGGGACGACGCGGTACAGGATTTCGCGGCCCGTCGTTTTGACTCCATGGCCCAGCGCTACCGCGCAGAGGTCGACGCAGCACCAACACTTGAAGGCAAAGTCGATGCGCTCGTGGAAGCGTTGAACCGGGATGGGTTCGTTGCTTCCACACGGCACATCGCACAAAATCACCCCAACCCTGCCATGCATTCCATGCAGATTTGTCAGGGCCACTGTCCCATCCAAGATCTTGCTCGGGAGTTCCCCGAATTCTGTGAGCAGGAGGCGGAAGTCTTTGCTGAACTTCTGGGTGTGGACGTGCGCAGACTTTCCACCATGGCGGCCGGTGGCCACGTGTGTACGACACACGTTCCCGTCGGCCGACTGAAGGTCCTCGCACAACAACAGGCAGCACAACGTGGGGAACAACGCCAAAGCGTCGCCCCACGCAGAACCATCCGAGTATCCACACGGAAACAGGAGAAGTCGTCATGACTGACATTGCAAAAGAAAGCACCCAAGACGCGGGTGTGATCTCTGAGATTCTGGAGGCTAACCCAGAACTGGAAGGGATCGGAACATACGAGTACGGCTGGGCCGACTCCGATGAGGCCGGTGCTCTTGCTGAGCGTGGCCTGAGCGAAGAAGTTGTTCGCAACATCTCCGCGCTGAAAGACGAACCAGAGTGGATGCTGGATATCCGCTTGAAGGGCCTGAAGTACTTCGAGCGCAAGCCAATGCCGCTGTGGGGTCCAGACCTGTCTGACCTGGATTTCGACAACATCAAGTACTTCGTCCGCTCCACCGAGCGTCAGGCCCAGACCTGGGAAGACTTGCCAGAAGAAATCCGCAACACCTACGAAAAGCTGGGTATCCCCGAAGCTGAGCGTAACCGCCTGGTTGCCGGTGTTGCCGCGCAGTACGAATCTGAGGTTGTGTACCACCAGATCCGTGAAGACCTTGAAGATCAGGGCGTGATCTTCCTTGATACCGATACCGGTCTGAAAGAACACCCTGAGTTTTTCCAAGAGTACTTTGGCTCCGTCATCCCGGTTGGTGACAACAAGTTTGCTGCCCTGAACACCGCTGTGTGGTCCGGTGGCTCCTTCGTGTACGTTCCGAAGGGCGTCCACGTGGAAATCCCACTGCAGGCCTACTTCCGCATTAACACCGAGAACATGGGGCAGTTCGAACGCACCCTGATCATTGCGGACGAAGACTCCTACGTGCACTACATCGAAGGTTGCACCGCCCCGATCTACAAGTCGGACTCGCTGCACTCCGCTGTCGTGGAGATCGTCGTGAAGAAGGGCGCACGCGTCCGCTACACCACCATCCAGAACTGGTCCACCAACGTGTACAATCTGGTGACCAAGCGCGCTATCTGTGAAGAAGGCGCCACCATGGAATGGGTCGACGGCAACATCGGTTCCAAGGTGACCATGAAGTACCCAGCCATCTACCTCACCGGCGAGCACGCCAAGGGTGAGACCCTGTCCATCGCTTTCGCTGGCGAAAACCAGCAGCAGGACACCGGCTCCAAGATGGTCCACATGGCTCCAAACACCTCTTCGACCATCGTGTCCAAGTCCGTGGCCCGTAACGGTGGGCGTTCGGCTTACCGCGGTCTGGTCCAGATCCACGAGGGTGCCAAGAACTCCAAGAACAACGTTGAATGTGACGCGCTGTTGGTGGACACCATCTCCCGCTCGGACACCTACCCGTACATCGACATTCGGGAAGACGACGTGGAACTCGGTCACGAGGCAACCGTGTCCAAGGTCTCCGAAGACCAGCTGTTCTACTTGATGAGCCGCGGCCTTGAGGAAGACGAAGCAATGGCGATGATCGTCCGTGGCTTCGTTGAACCAATCTCCCGTGAGCTGCCAATGGAATATGCGCTCGAACTCAACCGCCTGATCGAATTGCAGATGGAAGGATCAGTGGGCTAAACGTGTCCAAACTGGAAGATCTGAAAGAAGCCGGCGTGCACGCCGCAGAAAAAATTAAAGAAACCGCGACCGACTTGGTGAACAAGGTGACGCACGGTTCTTCGGCCAAGCCAGCTATCCCAGGCTTCACTGAAGAAGGCGAGCAGCTCGTTCCGTTGACGGCGCCATCCAAGGCTAAGGGCGGCTCCACGCAGTCCCGCGCCGATCGCCCAACCAGCTTCAACGTCGCTGACTTTGACCTGCCAGGTGGCCGCGAGGAAGAGTGGCGTTTCACCCCGCTGAAGCGCATCAAGTCCCTGTTGTCCGATGAGGCCGGCGACGCAGCTGCACTCGAGTTCAGCACCACCGCCCCAGAAAACTGGGTCAAGGCCCCACTGGCCATCGGCGCAGCCCCACGCGGCACCGCCATCTTGCCAGCTGACCGCGCGGCCGTCGTTGGTTACGCCAACACCCCGGAAGCGAACTACATTTCCGTGCCAGCCGGTGAAAACAGCACCGAGCCTGTTTACGTGTACTTCAAGGGTCAGGCAGAAGGCACCCGCGTCAACGGTCACACCGTGATCGAAGTGGGCGAAAACGCTTCGGCAACCATCGTCCTGGAGCACACCGGTGCCGCCGACTACAACGGCAACGTCGAGTACATTGTGCGCGAAAACGCCTCCCTGACCGTGATCAGCCTGCAGCTGTGGGATGACAAGGCCAAGCACGCAGCCCAGCACGATGCCCTCGTCTACGGCGGTGGCCAGTACCGTCAGATCGCCATCACCATCGGTGGCGACTTGGTACGGTTCAACGCCAACGTGCGCTACGCCGGTGAAGGCGGCGACGCCCGCCTGTACGGCCTGTACTACGCGGACGCTGGCCAGCACCTGGAGCACCGCTCCTTCGTGAACCACAACGAGCCACGCAATGCCTCCAACGTGCTCTACAAGGGCGCGCTGCAGGGTGATGGGGCACGTACCGTCTGGGTTGGCGATGTCATGATCGCCAAGAACGCAGCCGGCACCGACAGCTACGAGAAGAACCAGAACCTGATTCTGACCGATGGCACCCGGGCCGACTCCATCCCGAACCTCGAAATCGAAACTGGTCTGATTGAAGGTGCAGGTCACGCTTCAACCACCGCCCGGTTCGACGAAACCCAGCTGTTCTACCTGATGAGCCGCGGTATGGACGAAACCACCGCACGCCGTCTGGTGGTTCGCGGCTTCCTGAACGAGATCGTTCAGCAGATCCGGATCCCAGAAATCGAAGAGCGGATCCAAGAACTGCTCGAACAAGAACTCGCTATCAGCGGTAACTAACCAAACATACTTTTTCGTTCCTAACAGGAGAAATCAACACTCATGTCAACTCTTGAAATTCGTGACCTGCACGTCTCCATCCGCATTGATGATGAGACCACCAAGGAAATCCTCAAAGGCGTCGACCTGACCATCAAGTCCGGTGAAATCCACGCCGTCATGGGCCCGAACGGTTCCGGTAAGTCCACCCTGGCTGCCACCATCGCCGGTCACCCACGCTACGAAGTCACCTCCGGCACCATCACCCTCGACGGTGAAGACGTGCTAGACATGGAAGTCGACGAGCGTGCCCGCGCGGGCCTGTTCCTGGGCATGCAGTACCCAGTCGAGGTCCCAGGTGTCACCATGACCAACTTCCTGCGCACCGCCAAGACCGCGATCGATGGCGAGGCTCCAAACATCCGTCACTGGACCAAGGACCTCAAGTCCGCCATGGAGAACCTGAAGATCGATCCATCCTTCGTGCAGCGCAACGTGAACGAAGGCTTCTCCGGCGGTGAGAAGAAGCGTCACGAGATCCTGCAGCTGGAACTGCTCAAGCCGAAGTTCGCCGTCCTGGACGAAACCGACTCCGGCCTGGACATCGACGCCCTGAAGATCGTCTCCGATGGTGTCAACCGTGCCATGGCTGAGAACGAGATGGGCACCTTGCTGATCACCCACTACACCCGCATTCTGAACTACATCAAGCCTGACTTCGTCCACGTTTTCGTTGACGGCAAGATGGTTGAAGAAGGCGGTCCAGAACTGGCTGAGCGTCTGGAAGCCGAAGGCTACGACCGCTACGCAGCCAACGCCTAAGCACACCTAAACCGAACGACCATCGGAGGTACACCATGAGCGAGAACGCCACCTCCAATGCAGCCAGCCAAACACCGCTGGAAGACATTGAAGAGGCCCTCAAGGACGTCATTGACCCGGAGCTGGGTGTCAACATTGTTGACCTTGGCTTGCTGTACGGGCTCAAGTACGCAGAAGACGGCGCGTTGTTGGTCGACATGACCTTGACGACTGCAGCCTGCCCACTCACCGACGTCATCGAAGCCCAAGTGGGCTCTGCGGTCGAACCGCTTGTCGATGAGTGGCGGTTGAACTGGGTGTGGATGCCGCCATGGGGTCCAGACCGGATCACCGACGACGGTCGTGAACAGATGCGAGCCCTCGGCTTCAATATCTAGTTCACTTCTAGGCTGACTCAGCAGTCACCTAAAAAGAACTGCAGAGAGCACAGTGGGGCGCTACCTTTTCGAAGGTAGCGCCCCACGAGTGTTTAACGATGCTGACTTGCCTCGGTTGTGGTGTCCTAGAGGTTCGAGCCGGAGACGTTGAAAGTGTCACAGCGGTTTACATCGCCGTGCTCGTAACCGGTCATGAACCACTTCATCCGTTGCTCCGAGGTGCCGTGGGTGAAGTTCTCCGGACGGACACGTTGGCCGGCCTTGCGCTGGATGGAGTCGTCGCCAATGGCCTCGGCCGCGTCAATGGCGTCCTTGAGCTGTTCCTGGCTGATCGGCTTCAAATAGGTTTCCCCAGTGTCATCGTCTTTGACCGTTGCGGCGTGGTGAGCCCACATACCGGCGTAGCAGTCAGCCTGAAGTTCCACCCGGACCGCAGGGGAAGTTGGCCCGGTCCCGCCTTGCTGGGAGTAGCGCAGCGTACCCATCATGTTCTGCATGTGGTGACCGTACTCGTGGGCGACCACATATTCTTGGGCGAGCGGGCCGGCGGAGGTGCCGAATTGCTTACGCAACACATCGAAGAAGGCCGGATCAAAGTAGGCGGTCTGATCGGCAGGGCAGTAGAACGGTCCCATGTCAGAGCTGGCCGACCCGCAGCCGGTGTTGACTCCGCCGTTGAAGATGACTAGCTCAGGTTGCTGGAAAGGTATGCCGTGCTTTTTTGCGTACGGGGCCCAAAAGGCGTCCAGAGATTCAGCCGTTGTGACAATACGGCAGTCGGCATGCTCGTTAGCATCAGCACCGGTGCGGCAGTGCTCTAAACTACTGGCCCCGGTCTGTTGCTGTTGCCCGGTATCACCACCGAGGAACGCGGTGAGATCCACGCCGGTGAACATCGCCAACAGCAGTAGAATCAGACCGCCGGCGCCACCACCAATGGCGATTTTGCCGCCGCCACCCATACCTCCGGATCCGCGCCGATCTTGGGCCCGACCGGGGTTAATCCGGATATTCTCATTGAAGCTCATGCCCTAAGTGTAAAGCAGGGTTACTGTTCGGTGTAGTAGTCGGCAAATATGGTGGGCAGGGTAGGTCCGTCGGCGTTGAGGCTGAAGCGTAGAATAGTTCAGGCGCTGTTTACGGACCACGTCCCGCCAGATACGCTGCGCAACCTTCAACCGTTAGGGTCTTTTGATGATTACTGTGTCCGATCTCGAGCTACACGCTGGAGCTCGAATCCTCATGTCCGAGGTATCTTTTCGCCTCGACAAAGGAGACAAAGTCGGGCTGGTCGGGCGCAACGGTGCGGGAAAAACGACCCTGACCAAGGTCCTTGCCGGGTTCGCACTCCCTGCGGCAGGCACCGTCAGCCGTACCGGAAGCATCGGTTATCTGCCGCAGGATCCAAAAGTCGAGAACATGGATCAACTCGCCAAGGACCGCATCTTCTCGGCTCGCGACTTGGACGGTGTGCTCCGGCGGATGCGGGAGGCGGAGAAGAAGATGGCCTACGGTTCGGCCGAGACCAAGGAAAAGGCCATGAACCAATACGGCAAACTGGAGCAGCGTTTCCAAGCGGCCGGTGGCTACGCAGCCGAATCGGAAGCGGCCACCATCTGCGCCAACCTAGGACTACCGGAAAAAGTACTCAACCAGCCACTCAAAACCCTCTCCGGTGGTCAGCGCCGCCGCGTGGAACTAGCCAGGATTCTCTTCTCTGACGCGGAACTGCTGCTGCTGGATGAGCCCACCAACCACCTAGATCAAGACTCCATCGTGTGGCTGCGAGACTTCTTGAAGGCCTACCCGGGTGGGTTCATGGTGATTTCCCACGACGTAGAGTTGATGGACCAAATCGTCAACAAGGTTTTCTACCTTGACGCCAACCGTGCCGTGATTGACCAGTACAACTTGGGTTACCGCGCCTACTTGGAACAGCGCCAAATCGATGAGGCCCGACGCAAACGCGAGTACGCGAACGCCGCCAAAAAAGCTGAGGCGCTCATCGCTCAAGGTGAGAAGATGCGGGCCAAGGCCACCAAGGCGGTCGCCGCCCAGAATATGTTCAAACGCGCCCAGCGGCTGCTGGATTCAGTTGAAGCCGAACGGCAAAGTGACAAGGTTGCGGCGATCCGCTTCCCGGCACCGGCAGCCTGCGGGCGCACCCCGTTGCAGGGCCGCTCGTTGAGCAAATCGTACGGATCCACCGAGATCTTCACCGCTCTGGATCTGAACATTGACCGCGGCAACAAAGTTGTTGTGCTTGGTTTCAACGGTGCCGGTAAAACGACGCTGCTGCGTTTGCTAGCAGGGATCGAAGAGCCCGATGCAGGGGAAGTCATTCACGGTCACGGACTCAAACTCGGCTACTACGCCCAGGAACATGACACACTCGACACCAACCGCACTGTCTTAGAGAACATGCGTTCGGCTGCCCCTGATCATCTCGGGGATACCGAGGTGCGGACTCTGTTGGGCTCGTTCTTGTTCTCCGGCGACGACGTGGACAAACCAGCAGGGGTGCTCTCCGGTGGTGAAAAAACACGGTTAGCGCTGGCATCACTTGTGGCTTCTAGCGCGAATGTGTTGCTGCTCGATGAGCCGACGAACAACTTGGATCCGGCCAGCCGTGAGGAGATCCTCAACGCACTGCGCAATTACGAGGGAGCGGTTGTGCTCGTCACCCACGACGAGGGTGCCGTCGAGGCGTTGGACCCGGAACGAGTGCTGATTCTGCCCGACGGGGTCGAGGACTTCTGGTCGGCGGACTATCAGGAGCTCATCACCTTGGCTTAGTCTCGAAGGGACACCTGTGGTGAAAAGAGGTCCCTAATGAGCACCGCCAAATCATATCGGGAAGACTTTGCACGCTTCTTCGAGGAACCTTCGCGGGAAAGCTTCCGTTCCTTGCTCTCCTCCCATGTCGGAGAAATCGAGCAATTGGATTTCAAACAAGCGTGGCCGGCATGGATCAAGGTGGCTCGCCATGTGTTGGCCTTCGCCAACTCAGGTGGAGGCACCATGATTGTCGGGGTGGCTGAGAACCCGGATGGGTCAGTCACACCTTTGGGACTGGAAAACCTCGTGGACAAGGCAGAAATTCAAAACGCCTTGGAACAGTTCCTGCCGCAGGAATTGGTTTTCGAAGTGCTCGATTTCAGTTTCGAAGAATCTGAGTATCCGGCGATCCGTGGCAAAAAGTTCCAGGCCCTCTTGGTGGAAGACAGACCGGATCACGTGCCATTCCTAGCGACACGGGACGGCTCCGGCATCTCCGACTCGGTGGTGTACGTTCGTCGCGGCACCTCATCCATCGCGGCCAATCACCGGGATCTGCAGCGGCTGATCAACCGCCGTATTGAGACCGGCCACTCGTCAAATCCATCACTGGATTTATCCGAGCATCTAGAACATCTGAAGCTGCTCTATCTAGAGGTCAACAGGTATTACACCCGAAGCTACGGAACGTACCTGGACACTTTAGAAGAGTACGGTCGGGCTGCGGCCGAATCGGCAGAGTCGGCCTACCCGGACCAGAGCTACGTCGAGTTCTTGGTGTCGGCGCTAGAAGCGAAGCAGGCTAGCATCCGCAACTTCCTTGATGTCTCCATCGAGCACGGCGACCCAGAGGGGGATCTACCGGCCGTCCAGTAGAAGGTCCTCGGCCTCTTCATCGCTCAAGGAACCATCCCGGCGGCGTTTGACCTTCTTCACGTCTGGCCGCCACGCCGCGTGGCGGTGGGTTTCTTCCTCACCGTATTCCAGTTGGGCCTGCTCCTCAGCGAAAGCGGTGCGGCGGGCCGCGTAACCGTAACCGATGAAACCAAGTATTCCGAAGAGGAACCACTGCCACGAATAGCTCAGGTGTGGGCCCTCATCCGTTGAAGGGCGCAGCAACGGTTCTGGCATTGTCGCCGCGGCAGGGTTTTCCTCCACCAACTGCCCGTAGCCAGCCTGAGCCACGGGGTAACCAACCTGGTCTTGGTATTGGTCAAGATTGATGGTGGCAAGCTGGCCGTCGGGAGCTTCACGATCCAACACCGGCTCGCCGGCCTTGGCCCGAACCACGATGGTGCTGGTGGCTCCGGTTGCTGCGGTGTCTACCGGCAGCGGTATCTCATCGGGCTGACCGTGCTCGTTGTTGCCGATCGGCAGCCAGCCACGACTGACGACAATGGTGGTCCCTTCAGTCGTGGTGAACGGGACGGTTGTTTCGTAACCGGGTTGGCCACCGCGCGTTCGGTTACGAATGATCACCGCGTCATCGACGTGGTAGGAACCTCTCAGTTCTACCGGGGTCCATTCGTCATCCGATTCGTAGTCGGTGAAAATCCTGATCCCGGCGGCACCGGTCAGGGGAGTGGCATCGTAAACAGCGTCGATCTGACCAATCTGTGCTTGACGGTATTGGTGCCTGTCCATCTGCCACGTACCTAAGAAATAGGTGGCCACGGCAAAGAGGCAAGTCAACAGGAAAGCGCCGATCCACTTGCCGGTCAGCAAGAAGCTGTAGCGGCGCCACCACGGTGCGCGCACGTTTGAGGACTCAGTCACCGTGTTCCTTCCGTTGCTCGGCCGGCTCTTCCAAGGGGACCGTGTCTTTGAAGAAGTTGCGCTCTTGCAGGTATTGGGTCAGCCACGCTTGGTGTTCGGGGCACGCCAACCATTCTTTGCGACGGCTGGGCTCGTGTACACGTGGATTGTTCCACAACAGCCGTACGCTGGCTTGGGCGGTGCACCCGGAACGCGAGCATTTCAAAAAGCCCGGTCCGGAGAAGAAATCAGTGATCGGACGGCCCTCCAGATGAAGGAACATCCCGGGGCGGCACGACCCACGAACGAGTGTTCGGGGAGTAGGTGGTGCCTTCGGCCGGTCTGGGGTCAGGTCCCGTTGAATCGTTGCTGGCGTGGGAAGCAGGTGTGCTCTCCTGTTGCCTGCGCTGATGTCGGAAACTGGAGGAAGCTAACACCGAGGATTCTGCCGGCAGAGCCAATTGTGTCGGGTGTGTCGGAGCGGGCTGAGGTAGTGCGCGGTTGGTTGGGATTCGAGCGTAGGAGCCGGGTTGGTGTTCGGCAGTGTTGCCCACATTGGCTAACACCACGGCAATGTACGGCAAGAAGATCGCGGCAGCGAAGCAGAGAATCTGCACAATCCCGGTGGTGAAGAACGCAAGGATGAAGCAGAGCAAACGGATCCCCATCTGGATGCCGTAACGCACCATCCGCTGCTTCAAATCCACATGAGAGGATTCTTCAGCATCGGTGATGGATTGAACCTGCAGCTCAGGTTCGACGGGAACTTTTTGTTTGCGCACAATAAAACTATTCTCCCACCTTGTAGGTTCTGTTTCATCTTTTGGTGAGGCACTCGTGACAAGATAGAAGGCAGCAACCCCTGCCCATACACGTAGATGAAGGATTTTGTGTGAGCGAAGCAACAACCGGTCGAAGTGTTCTGATCACCGGCGGCAACCGCGGCATTGGCTTGGCCATCGCCAAAGCTTTTCTAGCCAACGGCGACAAGGTGGCGATCACCTCTCGATCCGAGGTGACAGACCTGCCAGCAGGCATCCTAGCCGTGAAGGCAGACGTGACGGATGAAGCCTCGGTAGACGCCGCATTTAAAGAAGTCGAAGCCGCGCACGGGCCGGTCGAAGTTCTGGTCGCCAACGCAGGCATCACCAAAGACACCCTGCTGCTACGCATGAGCGAAGATGACTTCACCTCTGTTCTGGACACCAACCTCACCGGTGCCTTCCGGGTGCTCAAACGCGCGTCCAAGGGCATGATTCGGTTGAAGAAGGGCCGGGTTGTCCTCATCTCCTCGGTGGTCGGACTCTACGGATCCCCGGGGCAGATCAACTACGCATCCTCCAAGTCGGGCCTAGTCGGTATGGCCCGGTCGCTGACCCGCGAACTGGGTGCCCGGAACATCACCGCCAACGTGGTTGCGCCAGGCTACGTGAATACCGAGATGACCGATGTGCTGCCGGAGGAGACCAAAGACCAGTACATGAAAGCCATTCCGGCTGGACGTTTCTGTGAACCGGAAGAGATCGCCAACGTCGTCCGCTGGGTTGCCTCTGACGAAGCCAGCTACATCTCCGGTGCCGTGATCCCCGTAGACGGCGGACTCGGCATGGGCCACTAACGTTACGTTTTTGACAGGAAAAGATACGCAATATGAGTAAACAACAAGACCTGACCGGCCGCGGCATCATCGTCACCGGTTCTTCCCGCGGCATCGGTGCCGCCACCGCCCAGCTCCTTGCAAGCCGAGGCGCCGGAGTCGTCATCAACTACCGGCAGAAAGCCCCGCGGGCGAACAAAATCGTCTCAACGATCACCGAAGCCGGCGGCAAAGCCGTAGCCGTCGGCGCAGACCTCACCACGGATGAAGGCCGGGCTGCGCTGATTGATGCCGCCGTTGAGAACTTCGGCAAGCTCGATGTTCTGGTGCTCAATGCCTCCGGCGGTATGGAATCCGGCATGGGGGAGGACTACGCCCTCAAACTCAACCGGGATGCCCAGCTGGAAATGGCCAAGGCCGCCGCCGAAGTCATGTCGGACGGCGGACAACTGGTGTTCATCACCTCCCACCAAGCCCACTTCATCAACGAAGTGGACACCATGGACGCGTACGAGCCGGTCGCTCGCTCCAAACGCGCCGGGGAAGACGCACTGCGAGAATTCATCCCTGAACTGGATGCCAAGGGCATCAAACTCGTCGTGGTTTCCGGTGACATGATCGAAGGCACGATCACCGCGACTCTCTTGAACCGACTCGAGCCAGGTGCGATCGAAGCCCGCCGTGAAGAAGCCGGCAAACTCTACTCGGTAGAAGAATTCGCTGCGGAAATCGCTGCGCTAGTCGGCCGAACCGACCTAGAACAAGGCCACACCGAACTTGTCGGCGGGGCACAAGGCTTCATTAAGAACTAAACCTCTCAACAGAGACAAAAGCTGGCGGGTTCAGAACTAATATGTTCTGAACCCGCCAGCTTCTTTACGTGCTGAAAAGAGCTCTACAGCCCGGTCACCAACGCGGCTAAGTCGAGTCGACGGTCGCGCAGCACAACATCAGCTGCTTCCTTCAATGCTGGCTTGGCGCAAAATGCCACCCCAAGACCGGCTGCGGCCAGCATATCTAGATCGTTGGCCCCGTCGCCGATGGCCATCACATGTGTTGGAGAAATATTGAACTCTTCGGCCCACTGCTGCAACATCTTGGCTTTGGTAGCCCGGCCCACCACGTCGCCGATGACACGCCCGGTGAGCTGTTCACCGTTGCGATCACGTTCGGTCTCAAGCACGTTCGCTTCGTAGCGATCAAGTTCCAACGCCTCAGCGATGGGTTTGAGAACTTGCACAAAACCACCGGAGACCACACAGACCGGCCAGCCACGGTCCTGGTAAGAACGAACAAGTTCGGTAGCGCCCGGGGTGAGACTGACTCGGTTTTGCTGCACGTCTTCAATAACACCCAACGGCAACCCTGCCAAGGTCAGACAACGAGCGTGCAAGGATTCTTCGAAATCGAGTTCGCCGCGCATCGCAGCTTCAGTGACGGCTGCAACCTCTGCTTCTTTGCCCGCGTGGGCAGCCAACTGCTCGATGACTTCTTCGTTAATCAGGGTGGAGTCCACGTCCATGATGAGCATGCGCCGCTCAGCGGTAATGTGCTCGGAGGAAACCACGGCGATACGCAGGTTGGAGGCCTGTTGTCCGCTGAGGGCTGTCTCCAACAAGGTCAACAATTCCTTGGTGTTGACTTTCTCCGTGGTGCCCACCCAAAAACGGTGCGCGACCCAATGCTCGTGGGGAGCCGTGGGGTGCTCTTGCCAGTTGCAGCTGACGGCGGAGAGCGACTTCGTGACGATTTCGACCGCGGCGTCCAGCTGCTCCTGTGCGGCACGACGTTGCTTCTCATCGGACAAGACGTGGTAGATCGTAACCAACGTGGTCGCGGGGCAGGCTGCTGAGAACTCCTCCGGTAGCGACACCGGAGCGTGGAAGGACGATTCAGACATGGTTCAACCGTACCTAAATGCAGCAGGGCACCGAGAATTTGAGACTGCCGAGCCGGAGTGTTTTCCTGAGGTTCGCCTTTCGTGGCATAGTCTTAAGGCCATGAGTACTGTCTTGGAGTTTTCTGACGTTGATGTGCTGCGGGGACGAAAATATCTGCTGAAGAACATTAACTGGTCTGTGCAAGAGTCGGACCGCTGGGTTGTTGTTGGCCCAAACGGGGCGGGGAAGACCACCCTATTGCAGCTGGCCGCGGCACGGATGCACCCCACCAAAGGTCAGGTCGACATCCTTGACGAGACGATGGGCAAAGTCGACGTTTTCGAGTTACGCCCACGCATTGGACTCTCCTCGGCAGCGCTGAACACACTGATCCCAGAATTTGAAAAAGTCATCAACGTAGTGGTGACCGCATCCTACGGGGTGACCGGACGCTGGCGTGAAGAGTACGACAAGATGGATTTGCGTCGAGCCTACGAGCTGCTTGATGAGTGGGGCATGGGTGCTCTCATGAATCGCAAGTACGCCACCCTCTCTGAGGGTGAGCGCAAACGAGCGCAGATCGCTCGTGCGCTGATGACCGACCCGGAGCTGCTGCTGCTGGACGAACCGGGCGCCGGATTAGATCTTGCCGGCCGCGAAGACTTGGTGAAAAAACTCAGCGAGCTCGCCGCAGATGAATACGCACCCACCACCATTGTGGTGACGCACCACCTCGAAGAGATCCCGCCCGGATTCACCCACGCACTCTTGATCAAAGAAGCAGAAATCGTCGCCGCTGGACCGATCAAGGAAACCCTCACCGAGGACAACCTCAGCGAAACCTTCAGCCGCGATCTGAAAGTGACGGAAGCCTCCGGCCGGTACACCGCGATCGCGCGCTAAACAAGAGTGCGCTGAGTCCTGTGGACCTCCTTTCGATCGTTCTCATCGCGCTAGCCGGATTGTGGGCCGGAACCATCAACGCTGTGGTGGGATCCGGCACCTTGGTCACCTTCCCGGTGCTCGTCGCGTTGGGGTACCCGCCCGTCACCGCGACGATTTCCAACGCCATGGGGTTGATTGCCGGAAACATCTCCTCCTCGTGGGGATACCGGCGAGAAATCTTCCAGGTGCGGCACACTCTGGCCAAGTTGTTACCGGCCTCCCTGATCGGTGGTATTGCCGGGGCTAGCTTGCTTTTGCATCTACCGGAGACGGTGTTCTCCTATGTCGCCCCGGTACTGATTGTGGTGGCGCTGCTGTTAGTCGCCTTTCAGCCCAAGCTCGCCGAACTGGTTCGCTCCCGCAAGCCCGCCACTCCCAACACTCCGAAAGTCCCCGCGGTCTCGTTCGGGTTGCTGGCAGCGGTCTTCTTCACCGGGATCTATGGAGGCTATTTCGTAGCGGCCCAAGGTGTGCTGCTCATGGGCATTCTGGGTGTTTTGCTCAACGGTACCCTGCAGCAAGCTAACGCCCTGAAAAACATTCTGGTACTCGGCGTGAATGTCATCGCAGCCATTTCGTACCTGCTCTTCGCGTTCGACCGGATCGAATGGTTCGTGGTGGCTGTCATCGCCGTGTCTTCCTTCTTGGGCGGACATTTGGGGGCGCGGATCGGTCGGAAATTGTCACCGCTGGCCTTGCGCAGTGTGATCATCATCTTGGGCTTGGTGGCTCTCGGCGTCATGGTCGCACGGTTGGTCACGGGTTCGGCCTAAAAATTTCTGCGCGTCGATTTCCACTGCGGCCAAAACAGGCGTAAAGTTATTAGCTGGTTCAAAACCCACAATCTGTGATGTGGATGTGCGAACCACCGATAATCTTTTGCCTTGGTTGCTGGCAAAATCCAGTGGCCCATACAAGGAAGAAAACATGAAAGCTGAAATCCATCCAGAATACGGACCGGTCATTTTCCACGACCTGGCTTCCGGCGAAAAGTTCCTGACCCGTTCCACCGTGACCACTGCAGAAAAGACTGAACAGTGGGAAGACGGTAACACCTACCCGGTCATCGACGTTGAAATCTCTGCTGCTTCCCACCCGTTCTACACCGGCAAGCAGCGCATCCTCGACTCCGCTGGTCGCGTCGAGCGCTTCAACGCTCGCTTCAAGGGTTTCGGCGGCAAGAAGTAAACGCCACCCATCTTTAGCACTGAGGCTCCCCACCGAATCTGGTGGGGAGCCTCAGTCGTTAACGCAATTTCGTGCCGCAGTGCCGCAGTGGGCGGACCCTAGCGCATGTCCTGTTCAGATGGTTGGTCAGCAGGGTCTCGTCCGACCATCCATGGAGCCTGAATCATGAGGTCCTCATCGTCTTCATCGCGGTGCTGCTGAGCTGGCACTGCGGCGTAAGAAACTTTTCCGGCAGAGTCACGGAGGGCAAAGCCCACTGCCAGAGCGGCAAAGAAGAGTGAGCCGATGCCGAAAGGATTGGCGATGGCTGCGGCCATGCCCGCATACTCCGGCCCACCAAAGTGTTCCAACATGCTCTTGGCTTCCGGAGTGCCGAAATCTGGGCAGAGAAAACCGAATACGGTTGCCGCAAGCAGTGAAAGAAGGAAGAAAATCGCGGCCCGATTGCTCAACCCGTGGCCGTCCTTGGACCGTCGCACCCAGGGGACCCACACGATGAGCAAGTAGACAACGAGCAGTACCGGTAAAGCGGTAAAGCTGAAGATCATTGTCATGGTGCCGTCAATGCCGAACAGTTTTCGACCCGCTGTGGCCCAAAGGGGAACCACGATAGACAGAACCATGCCGACAGCTGTCATGGCTCGTGAGAATCCTGAAGAGTGCATACTAAATACCCTATAGGATTGGCTACGTGATGGATCATAAACATGGTGAGTACAAGGTTCCTGGCGGCAAACTGGTCATCGCTGATTTACAGATCAGCGACGGGAGAATCCATACCGCCAACCTCAATGGAGACTTCTTCCTCGAACCGGATGATGTGTTGCAGGACTTGAACTCCGCACTGCAGGGACTGTCAGTGGAGTGCTCTTCTAAGGCGATTGTCGAGTCCATCGATCGCGCCTTGAAGGCTCGTGACGACGAACCAGTGTTGTTCGGAGTCGACCCAGACTCTATTGCGATTGCGGTGCGTCGGGCACTAGGCAAAGCCAGCACCTGGGACAGCCACGAATGGGAAGTGATCCCAGCGACACCGCTGCCCATCACCACCCAAGTCGCACTGGATCAGGTATTGACCGAACGTGTCGGCGCCGGGCTGCGGAAACCTGCCATGCGGCTGTGGCAGTGGACTGAACCCGCAGTGGTGATCGGCTCCTTCCAGTCACTGCAAAACGAGGTGGATGCAGAGCAGGCCGAACGGCACGGGGTGAAAATCGTCCGCCGGATCTCCGGTGGGGGAGCGATGTTCATGGAAGCTGAAAACGCTGCCACCTATTCGCTCTACGCCCCGCAGTCGCTGGTAGACGGGTTGTCCTTCACAGACTCGTACCCATTCCTTGATCAATGGGTCATGGAAGCCTTAGCCGGCATCGGGGTGGAAGCCTTCTACAAGCCGCTGAACGACATTGCGACCCCTGAGGGCAAGATTGGTGGTGCGGCCCAAAAGCGTTTGGCCAACGGCGGGCTCCTGCATCACGTCACCATGAGCTATGACATCGACGCGGAGAAGATGACCCAAGTGTTGCGGATCGGTCGGGAGAAAATCTCCGATAAGGGCATTGCTTCGGCCAAGAAACGCGTCGACCCCTTGCGCCGCCAGACGGGTTTGAGCCGTGCAGAGATCTACGACAGTCTCATCGAGACTTTCGCCACCAAATATGGAGCTCAGCGAGGAGAGATCTCCGCTGAGGAACTTGCTGCAGCCGAGAAGCTCGCCGCAGAAAAGTTCAGCTCCCACGAGTGGACCGCCCGAGTCCCCTAAAACCACTCAGATTGAATAGGGTCCCGGGTATGGAGCAGCAACGCGCAACACCCGGAGCGTGCGTCGGGCCTGGTCCAGCTCCTCGGTAACGATGCGTCGCAAAGCTTGCGGCGCATCAGGGTGCTCTTCCAACCAGGCTTGGGTCTTGAGCACGACCGGATTGACGTGGTCATCTCCTAGGCGGGAGTCCAGCGTGCGTGGGAACAAACCTGCGACCATGCGGGTGGCGATCCCGATCGAGTGCTGTTCCCAGGCGGGGCCAATCCAGCTCAGGTACTGATCGTGATAGGCCTGCAGTAATTCTGGTTCGGCACACTGAAAACCGGTAATCGTTGCGCTCAAAAGTTCGTTCGATAACGTGCCCGAGAAAATCCGTTGCCACGCCGCTTCTTTGGCTTCGGGGGTTGGGATAGCCGCACATGCCATTGCGAAACCGACCTCAGTGGCCGTGTTTGGACGTTGTGCCCGAAAACTGGCCAACTCCTCTTCGGTTGCGGCTCCTTGCCGGGCAAAAGCGGTGAGGGCCGACCAGCGCAACCCATCGGTGCTGGTGACCGAACCGAGTTTCTCACCGACCGGGGTTTGTAGCAGTTCTTCAAGCCATTGGTCGGCAAGGTCAGTGCATTGGGCGGCAGCGACAATAGTCTTTGCTGCCGTCATTTGTTCTTCCTGGCTCAAAGCGGGCAGCATCTGGAGCAGGTTCTGGGCGACGGCACTGGAGGCATTCCCGCGATCACAGGGCACCACATAGCGTTCCAACGCCGTGATGATGTTGTTGTTGACGGCAGTGAAAAGGGTGATCGGTTGTAGCTGGGGCAGCAATTCCAAAGCGGTCTTGATGTAAGAGACCGCAGGCAGCTCGGCATCCCGGACCATGTTCCACAATCCCGCCCAGATGGTCGCATTAGCCAACTCGTCTTCTGTGACGCCGGTCAGTACGCTTGATAACTCCGTATCGGCAAAACTGATCTTGGCGTACGTTAGGTCTTCATCGTTCGGTAGCGTCAACACGGACGCGCGAGAGCTGAAACCAGGTATCGCTGTCTTGGCGGACTCCAGCGTCACCTCGTGAGTGCCCACGCGCAAATACGGGCTAGTGCCGGTATCGAATACGCCAACTTTGAGCGTGTGCGGACGAAGACTCTGAGCGCCGCTGCATGGATCCGTGCCGGATTGTTCAACATGCCCATCCCGAATGGCCAAAGATTGGACACCGCAGGTGGTGAGCCAATCTTGCGCCCACTGGCTCATGTTGCGACCGGAAGCCGAACTGAGCTCTGTCAAGAAATTACGCAAGGTTGTATTGCCCCAAGCGTGTTTCTTGAAGTACTGCCTGGAGGCCTCTTGGAACGCCGCAGGACCGACGTAGGCGACCAGTTGCTTCAGGACGGAGGCGCCCTTGGCATAGGTGATGCCGTCGAAGTTCTGTTTGGCCGCTTCAAGGTCGGGGATATCGGCAACGATGGGGTGCGTTGTGGGCAGCTGGTCCTGTTCGTACGCCCAAGCTTTGCGGCGCACAGCGAAAGATACCCAAGCACTGGCAAATTCAGGGACGGCCTCCACAACTGCCAAGGTGCCCATGTAGTCGGCGAAGGATTCTTTCAGCCACAAATCATCCCACCAACGCATTGTGACCAAGTCACCGAACCACATGTGGGACATTTCGTGCATCAAGACTGTTGCCAGCGATTCCCACTCGGTGTGGGTCGCGCCTGGTTCGAACACGAGCCGGTCGTTAAAGGTAACCAGACCCGGGTTTTCCATCGCCCCGAGGTTGTATTCAGGTACGAACGCCTGATCGTATTTACCCCACGGGTAGGGGTAGTCGAAGTACTCTTCAAAGAAATCCAGGCCCAGTTTGGTCCAGCGGAAGAGGCGTTCGTGATCGAAACGATCCCGCAGTGATTGGCGGCAGTACAGTGCCAATGGGATGGAGCCGTGGGAGTCGGTGAATTCGGCGTAAGGTCCAGCCAGCAACGTGGTGATGTAGCTGGACATGAGTGCAGTGGTGCCGAATTTTACTTCCACTGATCCGGCGGTTGATTGCGAGCGGCGCACCGGTTCCATATTGGAGGCGAGCACCCAATCATCAGGCCCGATCAGCGTGAAATCGAATTTAGCTTTCAGATCCGGTTGTTCGAAGCAGGCGATCACTCTGCGCGCATCGGCCGGTTCATACTGCGTGTACAGGTAGATCTGCTGATCAGCCGGGTCCTGATACCGGTGCATGCCTTCGCCACTGCTGGAGTAGCGTGCGTGGCCGGTGATGACCACGGTGTTATGGGCTTTTAACTCCGGCAACCGGATGCGGGCAGGCCCGACGTGCTCAGCCAGATCCAAGGCAGTGCCGTTTAACACAACTTCGTCGACGCCGGCGTTTATGAAATCTACGAAGGTTTCGGCGCCGGGCGTTGAGCAGGCAAAAGTGATGGTGGTTGTCACCGGGAAGGTGCTTGTCTGCAGGTCCTTGGCATCACGAAGATCGATCACAGCGGCAATCGTGATTGGCTCGGCTCCTGCAGGGCTGAGGAGGCCAGCGCGAACGCTGGCCTCCTCTCGAGTCAGATTTTCTCGCGCCAGAAAACTCGCCATTGAGTCACCGGCGCTACCAAGATATGAAACAGGACTTTCAGACATGTTTCATACTGTACTGCCTAACTTACTTACGGGGAACCTTTTGCCCCTTCGCCAAGACGGTTAGGCCTGATTCGGTCACGGTGAAACCGTTTGCCGCATCTTCTTCGCGATCAAAGCCAATGCGGGCTCCCGGTGGGATCACCACGTTCTTGTCAATGATCGCGCGCTGCACCACGGCGCCTTCTGCAATGACAGCACTATCCAGAATCACCGAGTCCTTGACCGTGGCGCCCTTTTCGACCCGAACATCGGTCGACAGAACCGACTCCATGACAGTGCCCCCGGTGATCACCACACCCTGGGAGAGCAAGGAATCGTAGGCCGAACCCGCGGTGCCATCAGCAGCGCGGACGATCTTCGCCGGTGGTGAGTGCTGTTGGCGCGTAAAGATAGGCCAGTCCTGGTTGTACAGGTTGAACTCCGGCAACGGTTTGATCAAGTCAATGTTCGCATCGTAGTAGGAGTCCAAGGTTCCGACATCACGCCAGTAGTGAGACGTCGGGCTATCAGAGAGTGGTTCACCTTGGATGGAGTTGGTGGTGAAGTCGTAGACACCGCATTCACCCTTGGAGACAAAGTAGGGGATGATGTCTCCACCCATGTCGTGGTCGGTGTCCTCTTGCTGGGCATCATGTTCCAGCGCAGAAATCAGGGCGTTGGTGTCAAACACATAGTTACCCATAGAAGCGAGGAACTGCGTGGGGTCATCTTCCAAGCCTTCAGTGATATCCGGTTTTTCCACGAACTGTTTTACCTTGCGTGGGTCCGCAGGATCGGTCTCGATGACGCCAAAGGACGAACACAGTTCCATGGGCTGGCGGACGGCGGCAACGGTGGCTGCCGCTCCGGACTCAATGTGGGACTGGACCATCTGAGAGAAGTCCATCCGGTACACGTGGTCGGCACCGATGACCACAACGATGTCGGGGCGAGCGTCATAAATGAGGTTCAACGACTGGTAGATCGCGTTTGCGGAACCGAGGAACCATTCTTTGCCACGACGCTGCTGGGCTGGAACCGAGGCCACATAGTTCTGCAGGTGGGTGGACAGTCGCCATGTTTCAGAAATGTGACGGTCCAAGGAATGGGACTTGTACTGGGTGAGCACCACGACCTTTAGGTACCCGGAATTAACCAGATTCGACAATGCGAAGTCGATTAATCGATAACTGCCGCCGAACGGTACCGCAGGCTTGGCGCGGTCTACCGTCAATGGCATCAGTCGCTTACCTTCCCCACCGGCTAGAACGACTGCTAATACACGTTTGCCGTGCATACGTACCCCAATTCTTGTTTAGTTGTATCGAATGTGGTCGTGACACCTTCCCTTTCACAGTAGTCGTTTTTGTCCGGCTTGGACTAGGTTAGAGGTGTGCGTGTAGACATTGTGACTAAAGAATTTCCGCCAAATATCTACGGAGGAGCCGGCGTTCACGTCGCTGAGCTATCCCGTTCGCTTGCGCGTCATCTGACGTTAAAAGTGCATGCATTTGGCACAAACGTTGAACCGAACTATCACGGCGCCGAGGTTTTCGGTTATGCCGACCCCACGGACCTGGCTGAGGCCAACGCCGCAGTACAAACATTGGGCACGGATCTGAAAATGCTTTCCGGACTCGCCGGAACCGACCTGATCCACACCCACACTTGGTACGCGAACATGGCCGGGCACCTAGGGGGACTGCTCCACGGCGTACCCCATGTCCTCTCAGCTCACTCACTCGAGCCGTTGCGCCCGTGGAAAGCTGAGCAACTCGGCGGTGGCTACCGTGTCTCCTCATGGGCAGAAAGCACCGCCTACCACTCAGCCGCCGGCGTGATCGCCGTGTCGGCGGGCATGCGCGAGGACATCCTGCGGTGCTACCCGGACATCGACCCGGACAAGGTCACCGTCATCCATAACGGCATCGACACCGAATTCTGGACACCAGACCACGGCACCGACGCGCTGAGCAAGTACGGCATTGATCCTGCACGACCGATCGTGTCTTTCGTCGGCCGGATCACTCGGCAAAAGGGCGTTCCCTACCTGCTTCGTGCCGCTGCAGAGCTGCCTGCCGAAGTCCAACTGGTGCTCTGCGTCGGCGCGCCGGACACCCCAGAACTAGCTGCTGAAGTTAACGGGTTGATTGACGAACTCAAAGCGACCCGTTCGGGCATCGTCGTGGTCGAAGGGATGATCCCGCGAAACGAAGTCATTCAAATTCTCACGGCCTCGACCGTCTTCGCCTGCCCGTCGATCTACGAACCGCTGGGCATCGTCAACCTGGAAGCCATGGCCTGTGAGACGGCGGTCGTCGCCTCCGCTGTAGGCGGCATTCCGGAGGTCGTGGCTCCTGGCGAAACCGGTGAACTGGTCCATGTCGAACAAGTCCAAGACGGCACCGGGACACCGGTGGATGAAGACAAGTTCGTGGCTGATTTCGCGGCAGCCCTCAATAAGGTTCTCGCCGATGAAAAACTGGCCGAAAACTATGGCAAGGCTGGCCGGCGCCGAGCCCAAGAACATTTCTCTTGGGATGCCATTGCCGAGCAGACCATTGAGTTCTACCAGCACGTGTTGAACAGAAGCTAGAACTTCGTTTTCTTAGCTACGACAAAGCCCCGAGATCTGCCATGCAAACCTCGGGGCTTTGCGTTGTTTAAGGACGGTCTACTTCTTCTTTAGTGACTTCTCCGCAACCGGGGCATCGGCGCTTGCTCGCAACTGCCGGTAGTATTCGGCAGCTTCTTGCTGACGGACTGATTCAGCGTTGGTGGCTACTGTGGAACGCAGGTGACGATCTTCCAGACCGAAGCTGTCAACCAGCTCCTGGGTGAAGGGCCGGATCCGGTGCAGCAATCGATTGATGTAGCTGCCCAAGGTCCGGGCACGGTTCACCGAGATGCGGCCATTCATCAAGTACCAGTCTAGATTCTCTTCAATGACGGTCAACGCGTATAGGTCCCGAACCCAGCGCAACACTTGGACGGTTTCCTCACCGGCGCTCTGTGGCAGCCTCTCGAGTGCCCGAGTGAACGCTTCCCACGTGATGAGATCGGCATGGGCCTTGGCCATTTCGATCAGTTCGACCTGATTCTGGTTGAAGGTGCGTGCCTGGGTGGCCGGATCCGCTTTGGCCACGGTCATGAGTTTGCTGCCGACAGCATTGACCATGGTTTCAACGCGGCTGGACAGCAACCCGTGTTGGACATCGTCATTCTTGAACCAGTTGGCGGATTTGCGTTCTGATCCGGTGTCCGCGACCGCCTGCATCCAGCGGGACAAACCACTGCGGTAGTAGACGGCTTCACGTGCGTGACCGGCCACGAACTTCGAGATGGTCCCGAAATTGAAGGTCTTGAACTCGTCGGCAAAGTCTCCCAGCAGACGTTTGGCGACCAGCTGCAAGAGCACGTTGTTATCGCCTTCGAAGGTCACGTAGATGTCAAGATCGGCCCGCAGGGAAGCAAACCGGTTCTCGGCCATGAACCCGGCACCGCCGCAGGCTTCGCGCGCTTCTTGCAGCGTATCTAGGGCATGCCAGGTCGACTGTGGCTTCAGCGCAGCCGCCATCGTCTCGAGGTCTTGGCGGTTCTCATCGGTGTCGTTTTCGCCAGAGAAGACTTCGTGGAACTTGGTGAGCAGCTCCTCGTGCGCAAAGCCCATGGCGATCGTTTTGGCCAGCCGCGGTAGCAACCGTTTCTGATGTAGCTGGTAATCCAGCAGCAGCTGCTCTTCGATGTCAGAGTCCGTGGTGAATTGGCGGCGCTGTTCCGCGTACCGCAGCGCGGCGGCCAATCCAATCTTTGCGGCGACCACAGAGGAACCGTCCAACGAAACGCGGCCTTGCACCAAGGTGCCCAGCATCGTGAAGAAACGGCGGCCCGGGGAGGCGATGTCAGAGGAGTAAGTGCCGTCTTCAGCGACGTCCGCATACCGGTTGAGCAGGTAGTCCCGGGGAATCCGGACCTGATCAAAAGCCAGTCGGCCATTATCAATGCCGTTCAGGCCGCCTTTGAGCCCGTCATCTTCACTGCGGACCCCGGGCAGCATATTGCCTTGGTCATCACGCAAATGCGCGTAGAAGCAGTGCACGCCGTGGTTGACACCTTGGGTGATGAGCTGGGCGAAGACCACGGCGTCTTTGCCGTGAAGGGCTGCGTTGCCCAAGTATTCCTTGGTCGCCGCACGGAATGGGGTGTGCAGAACGAATTCTTGTGTTTGTGGATCATAGGTGGCGGTGGTGCCAATAGCGGAGACATCCGAGCCGTGCCCGATTTCCGTCATGGCGAACGCGCCGGGCACGGACAGGTCCATGATCCCGGGCAGGAAACGCCGGTGGTGGCTTTCGGTGCCCAGGTGCAAGACTGCTGCGCCGAAGAGTCCCCATTGTACGCCGGCTTTAATCTGTAGGGACGGGTCTGCGATGACAAGCTCGGTGAAACCGGCAATGTTGCCGCCAGGATCATTGTTTCCGCCAAGCTCACTGGGGAAGGCCCGGTGCACGGCATTGGCATCAACGAGAATCTGCAATTGTTGCAGTACCCGCTCACGGTGTTCTGCCATGGGCAGGCCCTCAATCTTGATGAGCTCCTCTTGGGCGGCCAGCTCGCGGGCTTCCTGGCGGATCTCGGCCCAGCGCCCCAGTTGCCACTGTTTGAGTGCTTCCACATCAAGCTGCGCACTACTGAGTTCTACATCTTCTGCCGGTTCGGCTAGGAGGTGTTCGTCGTCCGGTTCAATGACGTCGGTGGGGTGGTGTGTCGTCATGGTTACTTCACTTCTTTCGGTGCGCGTTGCTGGCGGGATAGACCCAGCAGGAGCCATTCGGTGATGCGATCTGTCATCGCGGTGAGATCTGGTGTTTGATCGGTTTTCGGTTCAGCCAACCATGCCTCGCCCGTAGCCCGGACCAGACCAATGGCGGCTTTCGGCCACAGCCACGACAGTTCGTCCGGGGTGAAGTCGGGTGCTACGGCACTGAGGTGTCTGCGGTAGTGGATGGAAAATTGTTCTTCCAAGGTGGCGAAAAGACCGGCGAAGGAATCTGTGGAGTCGGTGACCCCGGAGATCCGCTCCGTGACGAAGAAATACACATTGGGTGAGGCAGCAGCCATCGCGAGATAGCTGTGCACCATGGAGCGCATTCCTTCGGCGGGGCTGGTGCCTACGGTTTCGTCAGTGGTGAACATCGGAACCATCTCGTCGCTGATGAGTTCAGCGAGCGCAGCCTGAAGTCCGGACTTGTCGCCGAAATACCGGTAGAAGACGCTCTTGGAGGTCCCTGCGGTTTCTGCGATGTCATCCATAGATACGTTCGGGCCACGACGGTGGACAGCCTTGCGTGCCTGATGCAGCAATTCGACCCGTCGGGCCTGCCGGTGAGATTCCCAGCGCGCAGTGCGTCCGTCGGGAGGATCTGCGCGAAAATTCGTCGCCTTGGTATTCACGATACTGAGAGTATCAGGTACTGTTGGAGTTGGTAAGACCTTTTCGTGGCACCGATCACATCGGAAACCTTCAAGGAGTTGTACGTGTCAGAAGCACAACCTACGCTGCACAATGTCGTTATTGTTGGCGGCAACCGTATCCCGTTTGCCCGCTCCAACACTGCTTACACCCACGTCACCGAACAGCAAATGATGACGGCTGCACTCGATGGCCTCATTGCCCGTTACGGTCTTCAAGGTGAACGGATCGGTACCGTCGCCGGTGGCGCGGTCATGAAACACCCCAAAGACTTCAACTTGATGCGCGAGTCGGTTCTCGGTTCTGCACTGGATCCGCAGACCCCGGCCGTTGACGTTCAGATGGCGTGCGCGACCGGTATGGAAGCTATTGGTTCGCTGGCCAACAAGATTCGTTTGGGCCAGATCGCCTCCGGGATCGGCGGCGGTGTGGATTCAGCCTCCGATGCTCCGATCGTGGTTTCCGAACAGTTGCGCACCGCGCTGCTGGAACTCAACCGCGCCAAGACATGGCAGCAGAAACTCAAAGCCGTCACCAAAATCAGCCCAGCCGCATTGCTCCCACAGGCACCGGGTATCGGTGAACCGCGGACCGGATTGTCCATGGGTGAGCACATGGCCCGCACCGCAGCGCACTGGAAGATCACCCGGCAAGAGCAGGACGAGATTGCGGTTGCCTCGCACCACAATCTGGCTGCCGCTTACGAACGTGGCTTCTTCGACGACCTGATGACCCCATTCCACGGTCTGACTGCGGACAACAATTTGCGCGCCGACACCTCCATGGAGAAACTGGCCAAACTTTCTCCGGTCTTCGGTAAATCCCTCCCGCAAGAGGCCACCATGACCGCTGGTAATTCAACCGCACTGACTGATGGCGCCTCCTCGGTCCTGTTGGGCTCAGAAGAGTGGGCCGCAAGTAAGAACCTGCCAATGCTGGCGAACTTCGTGGACTTCGAACTGGCTGCCGTGGACTTTGTTGACGGCGCCGAAGGCCTGCTGATGGCTCCAGCTCATGCGGTGGCACGGTTGCTGCAGCGCAACAACCTGACCTTTGCCGACTTTGACTTCTTTGAGATCCACGAAGCTTTCGCCGCAACAGTCGCGGCCCTGATGAAGGCGTGGGAGTCGGCCGAGTACTGCAAGCAGGAATTGGGTCTTGAAATGCCGCTGGGCTCCATTGACCGGAGTAAATTGAACGTCAATGGCTCATCCTTGGCGACCGGCCACCCGTTTGCCGCTACCGGTGGCCGCTTGATCGCCTCCACCGCCAAGCTGGTCGCCGAGCGTGGCGGACGTGCCTTGATCAGCGTCTGTGCAGCAGGCGGACAAGCCGTCGCCGCCATTGTTGAAAGCCGATAGGAACGTAAGGGTCTAACACCAGTGACAGATCGTTATTCTGATTTCATCAACACCCCCATCGGTAAGAAACTTGCCGGGGCGTTAGGGCTTCCGGCACCCGTGCCGCTGGAGCGCTACAACCCAGCCGAACCACAGGTGCCAGGCATGATCATGGCCATTGGGGAGTCGGCTGCCTTCGAACAGGTCGTCGCAGATCTTGTGGCCGAGCACGTGGATGTGCGGCGCAATCTCGCTCCACGGGACCGGCCCCATGCCGTCCTGATCGGGGTGGATCACGCCACCACGGTGGAGGAACTCGAACACGGACTCATGCAGGCGCAGGCTGCCGTGAAGTCCGTCGCCCGTAACGGCCGGGTCATCGTGATCAGCAAGCACCCAGAGCTCGCGACCGGTATCGAGGAACATGCCGTCGCAGTTGGGGTGACCGGGTTCGTGCGCTCGCTCGCCCACGAACTGCGCGCCGGCGCTACCGCTAACGGAGTCCAATTGACGGCGCAGCCCAGCAGCGGTGAGCTGACCGCGTTGACGCAGGCGGTGCGGTTCTTCCTATCGAAGCGGTCAGTGTTCGTCTCCGGACAGTTTTTGCCCGTGGACCCGAACCAGACTGGCGCCACTGTCGACCGGGTTCACCCTCTTGCCGGCAAGGTTGCCTTGGTCACGGGTGCCGCTCGCGGTATCGGTGCGGAAATCGCCCGCACGCTCTCCCGTGATGGAGCCACGGTCGTTGGGATCGACATTCCTGCCGCTGGCGATGCGCTGGCATCGGTGTGCAACGAAATTGGCGGGTTGGCCGTCCAAGTGGACATCACCGCCATGGATGCACCCGAGAAGATCTTCGCCGCCCTGAAGCAGCGCGGACTGAAAGCGGACATCGTGGTGCACAACGCCGGAATCACCCGGGACAAGTTGTTTGTCAACATGGACGCCATGCAATTCAACTCCGTGCTGGAAGTGAATTTGGCGGCCCAGCTGCGTTTCAACAAGGCTTTTCTCGGCTCCGATGTTCAGGGCGATGCACCCCGTATGGTCACCTTGTCCTCTACCTCCGGGATCGCCGGCAACCGGGGCCAAACCAACTACGCGGTCTCCAAGGCCGGGGTCATTGGCTTGGTGGAGTCCTCCGCGGCTGACTTTGCCGCTGCCGGTGGCAGTATCAACGCAGTCGCACCAGGTTTCATCGAAACCGAGATGACCTCGCGGATACCTTTTGCCACCCGAGAGGTGGCACGCCGATTGAACTCCCTGCAACAGGGCGGCAAGCCTGAGGACGTGGCCGAAGTGATTGCTTTCCTCGTCTCCGATGCAGCCGCCGGCGTCAACGGTCAAACGTTGCGGGTCTGTGGCCAGAATTTGGTAGGTGCATAAATGACAGTCCTCCAAACGATGCCGACGCTGGCCGCCTCGTACGGCCACGTGTTGGCCCAGTTTGCTAAGAAGAACTCGGCCAAAGCTATTGGTCGGGCACAGCAGCCCACGCTACAAGAGCTGCACTACGAAGTGCCGACTGTGGTGATCGAACCGGAAAAGCTAACAGATTATGCCAAAGTCTTCGGTACCGACCTCTCGGACCAAGTCCCCGCAGTGCTAGCGCACATCACCGGTTTTCCGCTCCAATTGCAGGCCATGGCTGATGATGCGTTTCCGCTGAACACATTGGGGATGATTCATCTCAGCCAAGACACCCGCTACCTGCGCCCGATCGCAGCAGGGGTGGCCTACCGATACCAGTGCACCGTCTCTGGTTACCGTCAGCACAAGCACGGCACCACGGTTGAGGTCACGCTGAACATCAGTGACGATCAGGGCGAGCTATACGCGGCAACTTCCGTCTACTTGGCCAAGGGCGCCCAGCTGGGAGCAGAGCCAGTTGAAGAGCGTGGCCAGACCCGCGACGTTTCGAGCCTGGTTCCACAGCAACAGTGGCGTCTGCTCGCGGACGCGGGCCGCCAATACGCTCGCCTCAGCGGTGACATGAACCCGATTCACCTGAACAAGCTGGCCGCCAAGGTCTTCGGGATGAAAGGTCAGCTCGCGCACGGCATGTACCTTGCCGGAAGAGCCCTGGTGGGTCGGGAACCAAAAGGTGCCGGTTTCCGCTACCAGATCGATTTCTTCTCCCCGGTCTTGCTGCCGAGTTCGGTCAGCGTCAACGTCCAACAAAACGGGGGCGTCCAAGAACTCATCGGTTTCGGCACCCGCAGTCAGAAGATTCACTTTGTGGCCGAACTAGAATCCCTGGCTACGGCCACGGACACTCAGGCGTTCTGAGACGAGCCCAAGTCCCGGTATAACTGCACTGACGTCGCGGCGGTCCGTTCCCAACTGAAAGCTTCAGCATGGGGGCGGGCCGCTTGCGCGTACTGGGCCACAAGGTTGGGGTGCAGCGCCCAGCGGTGCAGGGCTGCCGCCCAGGTGCGGGGATCGAGATTCGGCAACAATTCACCACTAATGCCATCTGCCACAGCAGCCGTGAGCCCGCCGACTCGGTGGGCGAGCACGGGGGTCCCGCACGCTTGGGCTTCAAGGGCAACCAGCCCGAAAGACTCACTGTGGGAAGGCATCACCACAACATCGGCGCCACGGTAGGCGGCTGCGAGCTCCTCGTGAACCAGCGGACCGATGAACTCTACAAGGTCCTCTAGACCGGCCGCACGGACTTGGGCCGGCAGGTCCATGCTGTGGTTGCCGGAGATGGCTCCGGTGATCAGCACTTTGACCGGCAACGGCGTGGCGCGTTTTTCTTGCCAACATTCCAAGGCGGAGACCAGAATGTCAGGCCCCTTCAATGGTTGCAGGCGGCCCGCGAACAGAATCTTCAACTCTTCTGCCTCCCCCCAGCGCCGCTTGGGCCCGGTGGGGGAGAAGCGTTCCAGATTGACCCCTGGCGCGATGACCTCGATGCGCTGCGGGTCGGCGTCATAGTAGTGGACGAGTTCGGCTGCTTCGGCCGCCGTGTTGACCACGAGGGCTTCGGCCTTGGCGCAAAGCTGCATCTCGGCCTCTTGGCGTGCCGGGTGCTCCAAGTTCTGAGCGTAAGAGCTGTTCTTGACCGCGGCGATCGTATGCATGGTGTGGACCAGCGGCAGGGTTTTGTCCGTCGTTGAGCTGAGCCGCTGCAGAGCCTCTAATCCGGCAATACCGGAAATCCAGTAGTGGGTGTGCACCGCATCGTAGTTACCGGCAGCGAATGCTTGCGCCAATTCTGCGGCAAACTCATCAACGAGATCGGCGATTTCATCTTTGCTGATGGGCTCAGCTGGGCCCACGCTGAGCTTGTGCAACGTGGGTTCCTGCGGGCTGTCCCAGCCGGCATCAACGCTGCCGTCATCACGGGTATACACGTCGACCTGATGCCCGGATGCCGCGATCTCTTCGGCCACCGAACGCACATACACATTCATGCCCCCGGCATCGCCTTGACCTGGTTGGGCGAGGGGAGAGGTATGCAGGCTCAGCAACGCGATGCGCATAGAAGCGATTCCTTCGGGGCGGATCAACAGTAGACGTATCATCAGCTTACCTGCATGCGGGACCCCTGACCGTCGGTGCACACCTGCGATAATGAGCCTCATGAGTGAAGCAACCTCCCTTGTTCCGACGTGGCCGAAGCTCGTGCTGCCAACCTTGAGAGCGCTCTCACAGGGGCGACGAATGCACCGCCGAGAAATCATTGATGCG
This sequence comes from Micrococcoides hystricis, assembly GCF_042434215.1. Lineage (NCBI taxonomy): Bacteria > Bacillati > Actinomycetota > Actinomycetes > Micrococcales > Micrococcaceae > Micrococcoides > Micrococcoides hystricis. Next base: position 249,232 of record NZ_JBHLUB010000001.1, read on the forward strand.
GTCGCGAAAGAAGCCAATATCAGTGATGAGGCCCGCGCGGAGACGCTGAAGACCGGCGGTAGCCGATTCGAACAACGGGTGGGATGGGCCCTGAGTAACCTCGTCAAAGCTGCTTGGGTGGATCGACCGGAGAGAGGTTTCTACACCATCAACGAAGCTGGCAACGCGGCCCTGACAACATACCCCGAGGGGTTCACCAGGGAATTGGCGAAGGAAGTCTTTGCCCCGTTCTGGCCGACGCGCTCTCGACAGGTGACTGACTCAGACGTGGTCGAGTCGGCCAGTGACGAGGTTTCCGATCCGGTCGAAGAGATCGGAGACGCAGTCGAGAGGATCGAGAAGGAAGTTGGCGCCCAACTTTTGGCGCGGTTGCGTGAGGGGCACCCTGATTTCTTTGAACAGGCCGTCGTAGAGCTCTTACTGGGCATGGGGTATGGCGGTGCCGCCGGGCGAGGACGTCGAATCGGCGGTAGCCACGATGAGGGCATAGACGGGCTGATCGACCAAGATCCACTTGGCCTTGATCAGGTATACATCCAAGCCAAGCGTTACAAAGAAGGCAGTAACGTTGGGCGGGAGGCGATTCAGGCGTTCGTGGGTGCCTTGCACGGATTCGGTGCCTCCCGGGGAGTGTTCCTCACCACCAGTGCGTTTACCTCCGGCGCAATCGCCTACGCGAACAAAGTTCAATCCCGCATCATCCTCATTGACGGCGCCAAACTTGTGGAGCTGATGATTGCGTACCGCATTGGTGTTCAGGAGAAGCAAAGGTTCAGCATCGTAGGACTTGATGAAGATTACTTTCAGTGAGCCGGGCTGGCTCAAAACATGAAAATAGCCTCTGGTCCGATGATTACTCATGGTCCAGAGGCTATTTGCTCTGCGTGCGCGAAGGGGGACTTGAACCCCCACCCTCGATATGTGAGGACTAGCACCTCAAGCTAGCGCGTCTACCTATTCCGCCACTCGCGCAGAACGAATAAAACTCTAACACGGGAAAATAGCTTCTGACTAATCGACTCGCGGCAGTTACGGTTTCGCTGCCGTAGCGGAGTTTCTCAGCACTAGACTGGTGGAAGATCAGAAGCTAGCGCCTAGGAGAGGGCAACGCCGTTCATGGAGTTCGCAGAAGACGTCATCACGATCTGTCAGGATCTCATCCGGATTGATACCACTAACTTCGGCGATAACAAGGCCCGCGGTGAGCGCGAAGCCGCCGAATATTGTCAGGCGAAGCTGGCCGAAGTTGATGTTGAGTCCACGATCTACGAGTCCGAACCCGGCCGGGCCTCGCTGATTGCTCGCATTCCGGGTGCGGACCGGTCCTTGCCAGCCCTTATTCTGCACGGGCACCTAGACGTTGTGCCGGCCATCGCGGAAGACTGGTCAGTGGACCCGTTTGGTGGTGTCATCAAAGACGGCATGCTCTGGGGCCGGGGTGCGGTAGACATGAAGCACATGGATGCCATGATTCTGGCCGGCGTGCGCAGAATGATGCGCTCGGGTGTTCAGCCGAAGCGGGACTTGATCATCGCGTTCTTCGCTGACGAAGAGGCCGGCGGAACCTACGGGGCACAGTGGCTGGTATCCAACCATGCTGAGGTTTTTGAAGGCGCCGGTGAGGCGATCTCAGAGGTGGGAGGTTTCTCCACCTTCATCAACGGCAAACGTGTTTACTTGCTGCAAACCGCAGAAAAGGGGATGCAGTGGGTCGAGCTCAACGCCCGAGGTACTGCCGGCCATGGTTCCCAGATCAACACCGACAATCCGGTCACCACGCTGGCTTCGGCGATTAGCCGCATTGGCGAACACGAATGGCCGTACGAGTACACCAAAACTACGCGTGCGCTCCTAGAATCGGTGGCCGAGCTGACCGGACAAGAGTTCGATGAACAGCACCCGGAACCACTGCTGGAGGCACTGGGACATACCGCAAACTTCGTGACCGCGACACTGAAAAACACCTCAAATCCCACGGTGCTGGATGCCGGCTACAAGATGAACGTGATCCCGACGGCCGCTAAGGCGCTCGTTGACATCCGGGTGTTGCCGGATAACGAAGACCATGTCAACGAGATCCTGGCCGATCTGGCGGGGGAACAGGTTGCCATCAAGCATTTGCACACCGGTCCTGCACTGGAAGTGCCGTTTTCCGGGGACTTGGTGGAAGCGATGATCCACCATCTGCAGCAACACGATCCAGAGGCCGTGGTGTTCCCGTACATGCTCTCCGGAGGCACCGACAACAAGGCGCTCGCACGACTTGGTATTACCGGCTACGGTTTCACCCCGTTGCAGCTACCGGAAGGCTTTGATTTCACGGCGATGTTCCACGGGGTGGACGAACGCATTCCGTTGGATTCCCTCGTCTTTGGTGCTGAGGTCTTGTACGACCTCGCGATCAGCTACTAGTGCTGGAATACCAGCGCTGAATCTTCTAGTTGAAAGGAACTATGTTTACGATTTCTCCTGCACTTTCTGCTGCAGCCAAAGAACCAGTACATCAGCTACTCACCGATGAGCTTTTGGAGCGGATTCGGCAGCGTGCCTTGAGCGTTGATGAAACCAATGCTTTCCCGCACGAAGACTTCGATGAGTTGAAGGCCGCCGGTTACCTGAAAGTTTTGGCTCCGACCGACCTGGGTGGGCACGGCTGGGACTTCCAGCAGGTTGTGTACGCGCAGCGGCTGTTGGCCGGTGCCGCACCAGCGACAGCGTTGGCTATCAATATGCACTTGGTGTGGAACGGTGTGGCACGCCTGATGGCTCGGGCCGGAGTTACCGAATTCGAACGAGTGTTCACTGATTCCGTGGCCGGTAAGATTTACGCCTTTGGGATCTCCGAGCCTGGCAATGACGCGGTCCTGCTGGATTCCATGACCACGGCCACCCCGGACGGTGAAGGCAACTACACACTGGAGGGACTGAAGATTTTCACGTCTATGTCCCCGGTGTTTGACCGACTCGGTGTGTTCGGAAAAGACGAGTCCGCGGCTGATGCCGAAAAGCTTGTGTACGGCTTCATTGACCGTGACCAAGACGGTTGGTCCGCCGTTGAGAACTGGGACATGTTGGGTATGCGCGGCACCCAGTCTAAGGCGACCAAACTCGAAGGCATCAAGCTGCTGGCAGAAAACATCGTGCGGAAGATCCCCGTGGGCCCGTCACCGGATCCGCTCATCTTCTCGATCTTCGCCTCGTTCCTAACCCTTATCGCCGCCGTCTACACCGGGATCGGTGACCGTGCGGTCCAGCTGGCGGCTGAGGGACTGCAGCAGCGCAGTACCCGCGTCGGGGCCCAACTGCACGGCTACGAGAGCCAAGCGGAGGATCCTGTCATGCGTGACCGCATCGGTGCCCTGGGCATGGAGGCCGTCACACAAGATGCTTTAATGCAGCAGCTGGCGCAGACTTTGGATAACGCTGAAGCCGATCTTGGCCCTGCCTGGTTCCCGTTGTTTGTGACAGCTCGAACCAAAGCCACCGCTTATGCGCTGCACGCGGCTACTTCAGGGTTGGAGCTGGTCGGTGGAGCCAGCTTCCACCGCACCCACGAGCTGTCCCGAATTTATCGGGATGCCACCGCCGGGATTTACCATCCCTCCAGCAAGAAAGCTGCCCGGGCCACAGTCTCAGACTGGCTGCTGGGTTAGAGGCCCTTGGCCGCACCTGCGTTAGCGGGTTGCGACCACCTCAATGGCGCGCCGGCGCATCCAATACTTGCGCCGGCCGCCATAGAAAATCACGGTTCGTTGCAGTTCCCACTGGCCTAGCTCTGCGTGCTCGAGGAGTCGGGCACGGGCCTTAGGCAAAGAGTCGTGTGGGGCTACCGAGATCACCAAATATTCCCAACCCGAATCGAGTCGGTGTTCGGCCAATTCCGAGTCCTGCGGACCGGATAATGAAGATCTCACAAATTCACGCACATTTGTCCTTCCAACTGTGCACTTTTATATCATTCGCGGCTAGAGTCTATGTGTATGAGCTTAGATCCACACCGCGCACTTGAAGCGCTCGTCACGGCCCTTGAAGAACATCTTGCCGCGTCGCTCAACAAACGCGGTGATGAAGACAGCGCCCTCGATGTGACCTTCGAACGTGTCTCCACGGCCTTCGAAGAATACGAGGATGCACTCTACTCAGCGACCGGGGAAGTCACCCCACTGGATCTGTTCGATGATTCTGATGAGCTCTACGACGAGCTGACCGAGAACCTCGATGATGCAGATTCGGTGCCGACGCGCTACCTGCCCGATGACGACGATTATGATGAGGACGACCTCGACGAGGACGAGTCCACCGACCGTTGACCAAAATCCATCCCGGCATGATTTAGGCTGGGATGGTGAATTGGTTCGAAGTCATCATTTTAGGTCTGGTCCAGGGCCTCACTGAGTTTTTGCCGATCTCTTCCTCCGCCCACCTGCGGGTCGTGGGAGAACTGCTTCCGGGCGCCGCCGACCCAGGTGCGGCCTTCACCGCCATCACCCAGTTGGGCACCGAAACCGCGGTGTTGGTCTTCTTCTGGCGCGACATCGCCCGGATCACGGTGGCCTGGTTTGGCCAGTTCACGGGCAGAACCACCCGGAAACACCCGGATGTGAAAATGGGTTGGTTCATCATCTTAGGTTCCATCCCGATCGTGGTGTTGGGGCTCCTGCTAGAAACCTATATTGACTCCACCTTCCGGTCACTGTGGTTGGTGGCCACCATGCTGATTGTCTTCGGCATGCTGCTGGCGATCGCGGATGCCAACGCCAAACAGGTCCGCACCTTGCGCGAGCTCAACATCAAACATGGCCTGCTATACGGTTTCGCTCAAGCGTTGGCCCTCATCCCGGGTGTTTCACGCTCCGGAGGGACCATCACCGCAGGTCTGCTGATGGGGTACACCCGTGCCGCTGCCGCCCGCTACTCGTTCTTGCTGGCCATCCCTGCCGTGTTCGGATCCGGATTCTACAAGCTGGCCAAATCCTTCGGTGAACCAGCTGGCCCCTACGGGTTGGCCGAAACCTTCGTCGCCACTGCTGTGGGCTTCGTGGTGGCCTACCTGATCATCGGTTGGTTCCTGAAATACGTTTCCACCCGCAGCTACCGCCCATTCGTCTGGTACCGCATCGGCTTGGGTGTGACCATTTTCATCCTGTTGGGCACCGGAGTCATCAACGCCTAAACTAGGCGTGAGCGTTTCAAAGGAGCAACAACATCATGCAATCGTGGACTGTGCCGGAACCACCGAAGGTTCCCGCGGAGAAGCTACCGGTGCGCCTGTTCGACACCCAAACCGGAAAGCTTGAGAACGTCCAACTGGCAGAACATGCCTCGATGTACGTCTGTGGCATCACCCCGTACGATTCAACACACTTAGGTCACGCCAACACGTATGTGGCTTTCGACCTGTTGAACCGGCTGTGGCGTTCCATGGGGTTGAAGATCCGGTACACCCAAAACGTCACCGATATCGATGACCCGCTCTTGGAACGCGCCAACGCGACCGGTGTGGACTGGCAAGAGCTGGCCCAAAGCCAGATCGATCTATTCCACTCGGACATGGTCAATCTGAACGTGCTGGCCCCAGACCACTACCTAGGAGCGGTAGAGACCATCCCGTGGGTCGTTGAGGTGGTCACCGACCTGCTGAACATGGGTCTTGCCTACCGGGTCGAGGGAACCGACGGCGAACCTGATGGGGACATCTACTTCGACATTGCAGCCACCGAGAAAACCGGTGCATGGACGCTCGGGGAAATCAGCCAGCTCAGCCGCGATGAGATGGCAGAGATCTTCCCGCAACGTGGCGGCGATCCTCAGCGGCCGGGCAAGAAAGACCCACTGGATCCGCTCCTGTGGCGCGTGGCCAGAGACGGCGAACCGCAGTGGGAGGGCGGCGAACTGGGTGCTGGCCGGCCAGGCTGGCACATCGAATGCTCAGCCATTTCCCGGCAGACCCTGCCGGCACCGTTCACCGTACAAGGTGGTGGCTCCGACCTAGCGTTCCCGCACCACGAATTCTCCGCGGCCCACGCCATGGGCCAAACCAACACAGCGCTGGCGGATCATTTTGTCCACGCCGGGATGGTGGGGCTGGACGGAGAGAAGATGTCCAAGTCTCTGGGCAACTTGATCTTCGTTTCCAAACTCACCGAAGCCGGCCACGAGCCGGCAGCGATTCGCACCCTGTTACTGGATCAGCACTACCGAAACGACTGGTCCTACACGGATGAGCTGCTCACGGCAGCCGAGCAACGACTGGCTCGGTGGCGCCAAGCCCTGCCGGGGGAGAAGAACGGGGACGGGGCGGTCTTGTTGCACCAATTGCGGACCGCACTAGCCGATGATCTGAACGCCCCGGCAGCACTGCGGGCTATCGATCAGTGGGCCGACGTCGCCGCAGAGCGCGACCCAGCAAACATCGAAGAAATCACTGACGGGGTCCGGGTTGCCGATGCGGTCAACGCGCTGACCGGCATCGTCCTGAGCTAAGACTGATCGGAATCGGTGCCGCTGCCGCCTTGGCGGCGGCGCAGATACCGTTCGAACTCTTGGGCGATAATGTCCCCGCTGCTTTCGGCAACCGTGTCCGTGTCCGCAGCGTGTTCGAGCTCAGCCACGTAGGCGGCGAGATCTTCGTCCTCTTCCATTAGCTTGGCCACCCCACGCATCCACGCATTCGAATCCTCTTCAACCTCGTGGGTGTCAAAGTGCAGACCCAGTTGCTGTTCAAGCCTGCGCAATAGCGACAACGTGGCTTTCGGGACCGGTGGTTGCGAGACATAAGCGGGCACCTGCGCCCACATCGACAGCGTCGGTAGACCGGCTTGGCTGGCGGTGTACGCCAAAATGCCGGTGATTCCGGTGGGGCCTTCGTAGTCAGACTCGGTGGCCCCCACACCAGCGCGCAACTGCGCGTCCTCACTGGTGATGGTCGCCGGGGTCGCCCGGGTATGCGGGACTTCGGCCAGTGCGGCCCCCAGAACGATGAGTCCTTTCACGTTGTGATCGGCCGCAACCGTGAGGACGTCGGCACAGAACTCACGCCAGCGGAAGTTAGGTTCCTGACCGGTGGCCAACAGCAGCTGCCAGTCTTGTCCGTCGGCCGCCGTGAATTTTGCTAAATAAAAGTCTGTTTGCGGCCAAACATGCACGAGCCGACCGTTGCGGCGCATCGCCACCGGCCGCACGAACTGGTAGTCGTAATAGTCCTTGTCCTTAATCCGGGTGCGCAAAGTAGCTTCCATGGCGAACACCAGCCCATTCAGGGCGGAGGTAGCCGCCTCGCCGGCGTCATTCCAGCCTTCGAAGGCCGCCACCATAATGGTCGGGAGTTTCTGTTCGTCCTCACCTTCAGGTTGGACCTGATTCACGTACTCCAAAAAGCTCTTCAGCGGCTGCTGCTCTGCCATATGTGTCCCCTTTCCAACGGACAAGGCCGTGGTTCCTCACTCTACCCACTACACTGAGGGCCATGGCAAGCAGCTTACGATTTGAACTTCCGCACGCCGTTTTCTGGGACATGGATGGCACCCTGATTGACACCGAACCTTATTGGTTCGCTGCCGAAAAACGACTCGTTGCGGCCCATGGTGGCACCTGGAGTGACGAAGACTGTCTAGCCCTTGTCGGTCTCCATTTACCGGCCGGTGCTAAGAAGTTGCAGGCGGCAGGGGTCAAGCTCAGCATCGAAGAAACCGTGAACGCTTTGGTGACAGACGTGGCTGAACAGACCATGGAGAATCTCATCGTCCGTGCTGGTGCGCTGGAACTACTGCAGGCCTGCGCGGCAGCCAACATCCCGCAAGCGTTGGTAACCATGAGCGAAGATCCGCTGGTCAGCTCCGTGGTGCAGGCCCTCGAGCACCGCGCTGGCACAAAACTCTTCGATGTCATCGTGACCGGAGATCTCGTCACAGCAGGTAAACCGGACCCGGAAGCCTATGAACTTGCCCACCGCCGACTCCAAGACGAAACCGGGCGCACCTTAGATCCTAGAAGTTGCCTCGTTATCGAAGACTCCCCGATCGGCGTTGGCGCTGGGGAAAACTCCGGGATGGTCACCATCGCGGTGCCGCACACCTTGCCGATCGCTCCCACCGGCCGTCACATCCGCTGGGAGAGCTTGGCCGGGCGGAGCCTTGAAGACCTAGCCGGGGCGATCCGCCAAGCCAACACGTCGCTGACCCACCCACACTGACTGGGCCGGGGCTCAAGCTAAACTAGTAAGCATATGAGAAGCGCAGCACCTGCAGCCGGCTCCCGCAATCGAATCCAAGTTGGACGATTCGGGCCCGTGCCCATTTACCTCAACATGTCTTGGTTCCTCTTCGGGGCCGTCATCGTCATGTTGTTTAGTCCCGACCTGAACCTGTTGTTCCCGGAACTAACCATGATCGGTGCCTACGTGTTTGCGTTGATCGCGGCACTGTTTTTCGCACTGTCAGTGCTCGTCCACGAACTGGGCCACGTAGCCGCTGCGCGTGCTTTCAAGACTCCCGTCGTAGAAGTCGAACTTAACCTCTTGGGTGGCTTTACTCGCTACCCACGCGGGGTGTTATCTGCCGGCCAAGAAGCAGCCATGGCCGCAGCCGGACCCTTGGCCAGTGCCGCAACCTCAGCCATCTTCTTTGCCCTTGCCGGCCTCGGCCACGGACCCATCTTTTACATCTTCCTCATGTTGGGCCGAGTTAACCTGTTGCTGACCATCTTTAACCTACTTCCAGCCTCGTCGCTGGATGGGGGCAAGATCGTTGAATCGCTGCTGTTCAAACTCACCGGCAAACAACGCCCAGGACTGATCGTCACCACGATTGCAAGCGCCGCGCTGATCGCGGTGGGCCTCGCCCTCCTCTTCCTGACGGAGGCAGGACAGGCCGTGCTGAACCAGCCGCTGATCGTGCTGATGTACGCGGCCGTGGGCGGGTTCCTCATCATGAACTTGATCCGCAGCTGGCGCAGGTTGACCTTCCTGGAAAAGCTGGCGCCACTGGCCGTCGACCAACTCAGTGAACCAGCCCCTCGCCAAGTCCTCGATGTTCCGGTGGGCACGTACCCGGCCGTCCCGTTCAACGCCGAACCGGACGAAGTGCTCAGCACCGCGATCCGAACCCGCTCGCCTTACCTGACCGTAATCGACAGCCACAATGACGTTGTAGCCGTGATCCGCTACGAAACCATCGTCAGCGCAATCGAGAACAACCCAGACCTGCTGCATTTGCTACGAAAGGACCGTACCTGACGGTGACCGACTCCTCAGACCTGACATCCCCGACCGGAGCGGCACACCGACGCGGTCCCTTGCGAGCTGGCCAACGTGTCCAGCTGACCGACGAGCGTGGCCGCATGGCGACCATCACCTTGGTTGAAGGCGGCGAATACCACTCTCACCAGGGCGTACTGTTCCACGACGAGATCATCGGCCAACCGGATGCGGTCGTCGTCCACAACTCGGCCGGGCACCCCTACCAAATCCTGCGGCCGCTGCTGAAGGATTTCGTCCTCTCCATGCCGCGCGGCGCCACCGTGGTCTACCCCAAGGACGCCGGCCAAATCATCACCATGGCCGATATCTTCCCCGGGGCAAGCGTGGTCGAAGCAGGTGTCGGCTCCGGTGCGCTGAGCATTTCACTGCTGCGTGCAATCGGGGACCATGGTTACCTGGCCTCCTACGAACGCAGGGAAGACTTCGCCACTATTGCACAAGCCAACGTGGAGACCTTTTTCGGTAAAGAGCACCCGGCCTGGAGCGTGCACATCGGTGACTTCCAAGACACTGTCACCTCGGTCGAGGCTCCCGGCAGTGTCGACCGAGTGGTCCTTGACATGTTGGCGCCGTGGGAATGCATCGACGCGGTGGCCACCGTGATGGCTCCCGGCGGGGTCTGGATCAACTACGTCACCACGGTCCCGCAGCTGTCCAAGCTCGTTGAGGCGGTCCGTGCAGATGGCCGATTCACCGAGCCAGAATCCTTTGAATCGATGGTGCGCGGTTGGCATGTACAAGGTTTGGCGGTACGTCCGGACCACCGTATGGTGGCACACACCGGTTTCTTGATGACATGCCGGCGCCTAGCAGATGCCCAGCAACCACTAGAACTCAAACGACGTAACAAAGAAGCGGAGTTCTCCGCCGAAGACATTGAAGCGTGGACCCCGGCAAAGGATGAAGACTGGAGCGAACAGGCCCAGAACATCCCACCGGTTTCGGAGAGAAAAGTCCGCCGCTCCACCAGAGATTCCGCAGCGGCCCGCAAGGCGGCCGCTCATGCCCAAGACAGCATCGAACGGGGCGAATCTGGTAAACCTGAGACTGAACAGAAAAGCTAAGCCCAAGGTGATTGAACGTGACTGACACAAACGCAGAGTTGCTCGCACTGCAGAACCAAACAAAGAATCTGCGCGAATCCAACCGTCAACTCAACCACCAGCTGCAGGTTGCAGGTCGTAACAACAAGCGTCTGGCTGAGCTGCTGGAAACCACTCGTGAGCAGATCGTGACCTTCCGCCAAGCTCTAGAACGAGACGGGGATCTGCCTTTCAACTACGCCACCGTGCTTGAGTACATTCCCGCACAGGAACAGACCGACTCGGACACCATGATTGCCGCGGCACGTGCCGAAAGCGTCGAGGTGCTGTACAACGGCCGCAAGATGCGGGTCTCGATCTCGCCCCTGCTGGACCCAAGCAAACTGCAAACAGGCCAAGAAGTCCTGCTCAACGAAGCCCTCGTGATCGTCGGAATGCTGGACTTTGAGTCCTCCGGCGAAGTCGTGCGCATCACCGAAGTGCTCAACGATTCTCGGGTGCTGATCAGCACCCTGGCCGGCGAAGAACGGATCGTCAACCTATCCCAGCCGCTGCGCAAGGCCCGGCTGCGTGTCGGGGACGCCATCCGGTTGGACCCGCGTTCCGGCTACGGCGTCGAACAAGTCGCGTTGACCGAAGTGCAAGACGTCGTGCTGGAAGAAGTCCCCGACATCTCCTACGAAGACATCGGCGGTCTGGCCGACCAGATCGAACACATCCGCGATGCAGTGGAACTGCCTTTCCACCACCCGCAGCTATACCGCGAACACGGCCTTAAAGCCCCCAAGGGCATCCTGCTATACGGTCCTCCTGGAAACGGTAAGACCCTCATCGCTAAGGCAGTCGCCCGCTCCCTGGCCGATCGCGCCGCAGCAGACCAAGGCCGCAGCTTCTTCCTCAACATCAAGGGCCCGGAGTTGCTGAACAAGTACGTTGGCGAAACCGAACGTCACATTCGGGTGATCTTCGCCCGGGCCCGGGAGAAAGCCTCTGAGGGCTACCCGGTTGTCGTGTTCTTCGATGAAATGGATTCACTCTTCCGCACCCGCGGCACCGGCGTGTCCTCAGACGTGGAAAACACCATCGTGCCCCAGCTGTTGGCTGAAATTGACGGGGTGGAGAAGCTCGAAAACGTGATCGTTATCGGCGCCTCCAACCGTGAAGACATGATCGACCCGGCAATCCTGCGTCCTGGCCGACTCGATGTGAAGATTCGTGTGCAACGCCCAGATGCCGATGCGGCGCGTGACATTTTCGCCAAGCACCTCACCGTGGACCTGCCACTGAACGGGGCAGAGCTGGCCGAGCACGATGCCGACCGGGAAAAGATGGTCTCCGCCATGATCGATGCCGCTGTCAAACGCATGTATCAGCGCAATCGGGAGACCGAGTTCGTCGAACTGCTCTACGCCGATGGGACCCGGGGCAAACTCTACTACGCTGATTTCGTCTCCGGAGCTGTCATCGCCAATATCGTGGACCGGGCCAAGAAATTTGCCATCAAGGATTTCTTGGCGGGGGACCAGCAGTTGGCGCACCGGGGCATCACGACGGCTCACTTGCTCCAAGCGGTAAACGAAGAGTTCCGGGAGCAAGAAGACTTGCCGAACACCTCGAATCCGGATGAGTGGGCTCGACTTTCTGGGCACGCCACCAAACAGGTCGTCGGTCTGAACATGCTCGATCACAGCCGCTGGGAGTAATGATCGTAATGACGTCTTTTGATCCGAACTCTGTCGAGTTTCAGGCACTGTCAGTCGCCGAGCAATTGCGTATCCGACCTTTGATCGGGTTGGAAACCGAGTACGGTGTCCACGCGCCGGCCAATCCCACGGCGAACCACTCGGTACTTTCCATGGACCTCGTCAACGCCTACGCCGCCCGGATGCTGGCGGAAGGGTCGGCTGTCGCCGGCACCGAGTGGGACTATGGCGAGGAGTCCCCGCTGGTTGATGCCCGGGGCTGGACGATGCCCCGCTCCGCCGCGCACCCCTCACAGCTGACAGATGAGCCACTGGGCCCGGAACAGGTCGCGGCCGAAGCGATTGCTGCCGAACGGGCGGCCGGCCGCTGGGAAGATGTGCCCACGCACCAGTTGATGAACTTGGTGCTTACCAACGGTGCTCGTTTCTACGTGGATCACGCGCACCCGGAATACTCTTCACCAGAAACCAGCACGTACCGCGCTGCGGTGCTTTACGACCAAGCCGGTGAGATTGTGTTGCGCCGCGCCACCGAGTACCTTGCACGGGAACAAGGCGCCCAGATCCGGTTGTACAAAAACAACACGGACAACAAAGGCGTTTCCTACGGCGCCCACGAGAACTACTTGGTCAGTCGAGAAGTGGACTTCGATGCGCTGGCAGCAGCACTGCTGCCGTTCTTCACCTCACGGCAGGTCATCTGTGGTGCCGGCCGGGCCGGGGTCGGTATCGGCACGGTGGAGCCACGATTCCAAATCTCCCAGCGCGCCGACTTCTTTGAAGAACAAGTCGGGCTGGAAACAACCATTCGCCGGCCCATCGTTAACACCCGGGATGAACCGCACGCATGGGGCGAGAAGTACCGTCGCCTCCACGTCATTATTGGTGATGCGAACCTCTCCCAATACAGCACCTGGTTGCGGGTCGGGATCACGGATCTGGTGCTGGGGATGATCAGCTCCGGGTGGCAACCATCCTTCGCGCTGCTGAATCCGGTCTCCGCATTGCAAATCATCAGCCATGACCCCACCTTGGAAGCCACCGTTCATTGCACGGACCGCGTGGCGCGAACCGGTCTGCAAATTCTGGAGTACTACCTGCAACAGGCGCAGGCGTTCTGGCAGGAACAAACACTGCCGGATCACCGCCGGGCCGAAGTGGATGAAATGCTCCAAGCGTGGCAGGAGATTCTCACCGACCTGAGCACGGATATCTTCTCCACCGCTGACCGTCTGGACTGGGTCGCGAAATACCAGCTAATCCGTCAGGTCGCCCAACGCCACAACGTCGGTCTGGATGACCCCAAGATCGCCATGCTGGACCTGCAATACACGGACATCGATCCGACCCGTGGCTTGTACTACAAACTGGTGGCCGCCGGACGCATGCGCACCCTTGTCGACGCCGCAGAAATTGAAGCGGCCGCCGATCAGCCACCGCAGGACACACGCGCCTACCTGCGTGGCCAAGCCATTAAACACTTCTCCCACCTGGTGGCGGGAGTCAGCTGGGAAACACTGCTGCTGCGCAGCAATACGGACCAGCGAATCCACCGAATCCTCTTGTCCGAACCGTTCGCAGGCTCCGCGACTGAAGCGGCGGAGCTCTTTAGCGGTAACGTGGAAGATGATGAGTTTATCCGGCGCGCCCTCAACTTTGGCGCCGGTCGCAGGAAAGGGGCCGATCGATGAGCCAACAACCACAGGTCAACCCACAACGTTCCACCTCCGCGCCAACGGAGCAGGAGCAGACACAGCACTCGAGCGCACCGGTGACCGACACCGCCGGCGTCGACGATCTGTTAGATGAAATCGACTCGGTACTTGAAACCAACGCGGAAGAATTCGTCAAAGGCTTCGTCCAAAAGGGCGGGCAGTAAGTGGATCTGAACATCCACACCACGCTGAACTCGTTCAGCGAATACCTCCGCGCCGAGCACCCACAGCTGCTACCGGTACCGCCGGAGACTACCAGCCCGGAACTGGCCGCAGTGCCGCACGCCACCACCATCGTGGGGCTGCGTTACGACGGCGGCGTTCTCATGGCTGGGGACCGCCGCGCCACCGCCGGACACCACATTGCCTCCCGGCACATTGAGAAAGTCTTCCCCGCTGATGCTTACTCCACGATCGGGATCGCCGGGGCCGCCGGACTCGCGGTGGATATGGCTCGCCTGTTCCAAATCGAGTTGGAACACTACGAGAAAATCGAAGGGACCACCCTTTCACTCAACGGCAAAGCCAACCGACTCGCCGGGTTGATCCGCTCAAATCTGCCGCTGGCGCTCCAAGGCCTGGCCGTCGTGCCACTCTTTGCAGGGTTCGAACCGCACGTGGGCACCGGGCGCATCTTCTCCTTTGACGTCACCGGTGGACGCTACGAGGAACAAGAACATCACAGCATCGGTTCCGGGGCAGCCTACGCCCGCGGTGCCTTGAAGAAGCTCTGGGAACCGACCCTGGACCGGACCGAAGCCATCACCGTGGCGCTCGAAGCCCTATTCGACGCCGCCGACGATGACGCCGCCACCGGGGGACTGGACGCTGTGCGCCAGCTGTGGCCGGTCGTGTACACCATCGGAGCATCCGGTGCCGCACGGGTTGAAGAAGACGAGCTGACCGGTCTAGCCCAAGACGTATTGACCCGACGCTCAGCACGAGCCCGAGAAGCCTGAGAGGAGCGGACACTTCTATGACAATGCCCTTCTACGTCTCTCCAGAACAACTGATCAAGGACCGGGCCGACTTTGCGCGTAAAGGTATCAGCCGTGGACGAGCCGTTATCGTTCTCAGCTGCGCCGAAGGCATCGCGTTCGTCGCCGACAATCCCTCCGATTCGCTCCGCAAAATCGGGGAGATCCACGACCGCATTGGTTTTGCCGCAGTCGGCAAATACAACGAGTTCGAAGCGCTGCGCCAAGCCGGCGTCCGCTGGGCCGATGTGCGCGCGTACGCCTACGACCGCACAGACGTGACGGGCCGTGGACTTGCCAGCATCTACGCCTCCTTGATGGCCTCCGGATTCACCGCGGAAGCCAAACCCTTCGAGGTCGAGCTTGCGGTGGCCGAAGTTGGACCGAACGCAGCAGAAGACCGGATTTTCCGGCTCGGCTTCGACGGTTCCATCATGGACGAAGAAACCATGGTGGTCATGGGCGGGAACCAGGAGAACATCCACGCCGCCCTCGCCGAGCAGTCGACCCCGCAGAGCTTTTCCGACGCCATCCGGGCCGCCCATCACGCTCTGGGACAACCTGCCTCGATCGAGGTGGCCGTGCTGAAACGCCCCGCCGGTGAACAAGCCCGGCATGTCGGCTACCACCGCTGCTTTACCCGCTACACGGCTGAACAGATCAGCACCATTGTGAAGGACCGTTCATGAAGCGTCGCGTCTATGGCGTCGAAACCGAATTCGGGATCAACTACCACAACCCGGATGCCAAGCCACTGACCCCGGAAGAGGTCGCCCGCTACCTGTTCAAACCGGTGGTGCGCTGGGGACGCAGCTCAAATGTGTTCATCCCGAACGGCGCCCGACTGTATCTCGACGTGGGCTCCCACCCGGAGTACGCCACCGCCGAGTGCGACAACTTGCTGGACCTGATCGCCCAAGACAAGGCAGGGGAGTGGATCTTCTCCAAACTTGTCGCGCAGGCTCAACAGGCCATGGCCGAAGACGGTTTCCACGGACGCGTCTTCTTGCTCAAAAACAACACGGACTCCAAGGGCAACTCGTTTGGTTCCCACGAGAACTACCTCATTCCTCGCAAGACCGAGTATCGTCGACTGACCGAGATCCTGATCCCGTTTCTGGTGACCCGCCAATTCTTGGCCGGAGCTGGACGCGTTGTTCCCGCCACCGAGGAACAGCCTGCCCACTTCAGCTTCTCGCAGCGGGCGGACTTCGTCTTGGACGCCGTTTCTTCGGCCACCACCCGCTCCCGACCCATCATCAACACCCGTGACGAACCTCATGCTGATGCGTCATTGCACCGCAGACTGCACGTCATCGTCGGGGACTCGAACATGTCCGAAACCACGCAATTGCTGCGCTTCGGTTCAACCGAGATCATCTTGAGGATGATCGAAGAAGGGGTCATTTTCGGGGACAAACGCATCGCCAACCCCATCCGCGCGATTCAAGAACTCTCCCATGACATGACCGGGCAGACGCTGATCCAACTGGCAACCGGTGAGACCATCAGCGGGTTGGACTTGCAGGAGTTCTTTCTGGAAAAAGCCAAGAGCTTCATCGCCAAGGAAGGGCCACACCACGAACACGTCGAACCGGTATTGGAGCTGTGGGAAAAGGTCCTCACCGCCGTGCGGAGTGAAGACTACAGTTCCATTGAGACTGACATCGATTGGGCGATCAAGCACAAACTCTTGGTGGCCTATCAGGAAAAACACGGTTTAGACTGGGCGGACCCTCGGATTCGTCAGCTAGATTTTACCTACCATGACATCGATCCTGCCCGCGGCCTGTTCAATGTGCTGCAAGCCCGCGGCCAAGCCACCAGGGTGTTGACCGACTCGGACATCGGGCACGCCATGGAGCACGCACCGGCAACCACCCGGGCCGCACTGCGTGGTCGGTTCGTCAATGAAACCCACGCCCGCGGCGAAGACATCAACGTTGACTGGGTTCACATGCGTGCCAACAACAAACCCATCGAACTGGTGCTGGTCAAAGATCCGTTCCAAACGGAAAGCGAAAAGATGGATCGATTGATTGAGCTACTAGGTGAACCAGACCCGGATTACCAGCATCCGGACTGGCTCCGAGCATAATAAGAAGAATTCTGTACCCAATCCAAGGAGTATGTGAGCCACGGTGCCACAACCAGCAAAACGACGCCCCACCGCCCTGATCACCAGTGCTGTCCTCGCGGCAAGCCTGCTGCTGGCCGGTTGTGGCGCGGACGCTAACGAACATGCCACCAACCCGGACCAGCTAGAAGCCGTCTCCGTTCATGAAGAAGAAAACAAGATGACGGTCGAGCTGGATCAAGAAATCGATTCCGGGGATACGGCCACCCGTGTCATCGAGGCCGGTGACGGTGAAGATGTGAACGACGGTGACCTGCTGGTCGTCAAGACCGTGGTGGCTGACGCCAAGACAGGCGAGATGCTCGCCGGAGACGTCCCCAGCTCACAGCTGATGAAGGTCACCAAGGATGATGCCCAGGGTCTGACCGAAGAGATCTACAACTTGGTGGAAAACTCCAAGCTGGGCAGCACCTTAGCCGTCCATGTGCCCTCCCAACAGACGGGCGGACAGGGAGGACAGCTGCTGATCGTGAAACTGGAGAAGAAGACCCCAACCAAGATTGAGGGCGAGGTCAAACCGATGCCGGAAGGCCTGCCGGAGATCACCGAAAAGGACAACGGTGAACCGGAAATCGCCAAGCCGACTGGAGACGCTCCGAAAGAAACCGTTGCTGAGATCCGCAAAGAAGGCGACGGCCGCGAAATCGCCAAGGACGACGCCGTGTTGGTTAATTACAAGGGCATCAAGTGGTCCGACGGTGAAGTGTTCGACTCCTCGTGGGAACGCGGTGCCCCCGTTCCGTTTGGGCTAAGCCAAGTCGTCAAGGGCTGGAGTGAGGGCCTCACCGGAGTCAAGGAAGGCTCCCAGGTTGTTCTCGTGGTCCCACCTAAGGACGGTTACGGTGACAGCAAGGGACACGAACTTGAAAAAGAAACTCTCGTCTTTGTTGTCGATATCCTGCATTCAGAACCACTGCAGCAGCCTCAACAGCCACCGCAGCCGGAACCAGAACAGTAAACAACAGCCCGGAACATAAGGAGATCAGCACTATGTCATTCGGACAACGAAACTTTGACCGTGAACGCCCAGAAATCGAGTTCCCTGGCGAAACACCTCCAGAAGAACTCGTCATCGAGGACATCATTGAAGGAACCGGACGCGAAGTCCAGGCTGGCGACACCATCTCCTGCCACTACGTGGGCGTGTCTTGGTCCACCGGTGAAGAATTTGATGCTTCCTGGAACCGTGGCCAACCACTGGACTTCACCGCTGGCATCGGCCAGGTCATTCAGGGCTGGGATCAGGGTCTGCTCGGCATGAAGGTCGGCGGCCGTCGCAAACTCATCATCCCGCCGCAGATGGGCTACGGTGCCGCTGGCGCAGGCGCTGCCATCGGACCGAACGAGACACTGATCTTCGTGGTCGACCTGCTGGCTGTCCGCTAAAACACTAGGCGATCGACGTGGCCAAGATCCCCACAACCGAACGACTCATTTCGTTGGTGGTCCTGCTGGTCGAAACCCGCAAGGGTCTGACCAAGGCACAGATCTTCGAGAAGATCGAAACCTACCGGGACGCCAACAGCCCTGATGCGCGCGAAAAAATGTTTGACCGTGACAAGGCGGTCCTGCGCAGCGTCGGCATTCCTTTGCAGTTGCAAGAGAATGAAGCGTTCGGTGGGGGAGTCGAGTCCCGCTACGTCATCGACCAAGCCAGTTTCACACTGGAGGAGCTCTCCTTCACCCAAGAAGAAGCAGCAGCCCTAGCTGCCGTCCGCGACTTCTGGGGTGGGGGAGACTTCTCGGATGCTGCCAAGCGCGCCTTGGGCCGCCTCGACACGGCAGCCTCCCAACAGGTCCTCACGGATCAAGTCGCTGGCACTACGTTTCAATTCACGGACGCGCTGACCGACGAGGCGTCGTTTGCCGAAATCACCGAAGCAATCAGCCAGCGCCGCAGCATCAGCTTCAACTATCGCGCAGCCGACGGCTCAGCAGCAGAACGAACCATCGCACCGTGGGCGCTCATCCAGCGTTCCGGAGCCTGGTACGTCACCGGACACGACCATGACCGCGGCGAACGTCGAAACTTCAAACTCACCCGGATCCTGCGCAATGCAGACCACGAAACCTCCGTGCGCGAAGTCGACCGGGAGTATGTCGGCACCGAGATTCCTCTGGCCGAGCTAGCAGCCGGGGTAGCCCCCGTGCAACGCTACCCGGACATCACGTTGTTCACCCCGGCGGCAGAACAAGACCATGTCCTTGGCCGGCTGTTCGGGGAAGACGTCGAGCCACAGGGCGGCAAAATTGTGATCCACAATCCGGACGAAGCCGTGTTGTGGAATCTGCTCACCGACCACGATCTGCAGATCCGGTTCGCGCCGGCTGATCATCCGGTCCTAGACGCGTTCACCGAGCGACTACAACGACTCTTGACCGCCCAGGAAGACGCGGTCGCAAAGTACACCCCACACGTCGATGAACTAACCCCGCTGAAAGCCCAGCGTCAACGCCTCTCCGCCGCCGATGAGATGCGGTTGATCTTTGACATCATTGCCTACACCGTGGCCAACGACGGGGCCACTCACGCGGAGCTGCAACAACGCTTCGGGCTCACTCCGAAGGCGCTGCGCACCCGACTCGAGAAACTACCGTTATACGGGTTGCCACAAGGTGGACCGGATGAACTTTTTGAACTCAATGATGACGGTCAAGCCATTTCGGTCTCGCAAGTGGACGCTGTCGCCAAACCGCTGTCGCTGGCACCAGTGGAGGCCATCTCGACGCTGCTGGGCCTACAAAGCCTTGCCAAACTCCGCCGTGACATCGCACCCGCAGCGATGGGCGCCTACGAGAAGATTCGGCAGGCCTTGGCCGCTCGTTCGCTTGATCGTCTCGCCGAGTTCATCTGGTGGGATCACTCTGGGGTGAGTGCCGCGGCAAGTCAACTTGAAGCGATCAACCAAGCGATAGACACCGGCAGGAAAATCCGGCTGAACTACCGAACCGACACCGCCGGGCGGGAAGTCACACCGGTACAGGTCAGACAGTTCCTCGCTGATGTCTACCTGCTGGGCTGGTGCCACCGGGCGGACGCCCCACGAGTGTTCAAACTCTCGCGCTGTCACCGCCTAGAGCTGTCCGACCACGGCACCCTCACGGACCACCAGCACCAAGCCGTCGTGGAGCAGGACATTTTCGCAGCACCGGCCGGAAGCGAGCAGCTCACGCTGTTCGCCGACTACCAAATCGCCGACCACATGCCTGCCATGAACCCAACCCACGAGTTGGCACTTGGGGAAGGGGATCAGCTCCTACGCGTGCCCCGCGTCAGCGACGACTTCCTGACCCAATCGGTACTGGCAAACGCGCCAAAAATGCTGATCATCGAACCAGCTGACTTGGTCGCCAAGGTCAAACAGCAGATCAACGATCGGCTAGAATTGATCACAGACGAAAGGGCATAACGAACTCATGGGCTTGCAAGGCTACCAGTGGATCATCATCCTCGTAATCATCCTGCTCCTCTTCGGAGCACCGAAGCTGCCAGCATTGGCACGCAGCTTGGGCCAATCCATGCGCATCTTCAAATCTGAAGTGAAACAGATGGGCAAAGACGAGGACAAAAAAGATCCCAACGCCAAGGATGACAACAACCAGAACAAGGTTGTCGAGGGCCGGGTCCTAGACGCTGATGACACCACGTCAACGCGTAAAAACGACCCCACCGTTTCCTAACCAAAACCTTCTGACCGAAAGCCGCTAATACCCACTGACAATGGCCCGAGCCAAGAAACCGCGTAGACGGGACAACCCCGAAGCCCAGATGCGCCTTGGCGCGCACCTGAGGGAACTACGCAACCGTTTTTTCATCGCCCTGATCTTCATCGTGCTCGGCGCCGTCGGTGGGTTCTTCCTCTACCAACCCCTCACCTCGTTGCTCTTCGAGCCGGTCTTGTCGGTAGGGGAGATCTCCCCGGATAAACGTGTCGAAATTGTCTACGACAGCGTCGGCATGCCCTTAGAGATGATGATCCGGGTTTCGCTGTTCTTCGGCCTGGTGATCTCGGCACCATTCTGGCTCTACCAAGTCTGGGCCTTCGTGGTGCCCGCCTTACGCAAGAAGGAAAAGCGTTACACGCTCGGGTTCCTAGCTGCCGCCGTGCCGTTGTTTCTTGGTGGCATCGCTCTGGGCTACTGGATCCTGCCGCAAGCGGTCCGCATGTTCCTGACGTTCAACCCACCGGATACCTCGAACCTCATCAACGCGAACTTCTATATGACGTTCGTGTTGAACCTGCTGCTGGCCTTCGGCATCGCGATGATCCTACCGGTGGTGCTTGTGGGGTTGAACATGATGGGGATTCTCAGCGCCAAACAGATCATCAAACACTGGCGGATCACGGTGTTTTTGATCGCGCTCATCTCCGCGCTGGCCGCACCCGGTAGTGACATCTTCACCATGTTCTACTTGGCGATCCCACTGGTTCTCCTGTTTGCTATTGCCACCGGACTCGCCGCGTTGAACGATCGACGCCGCGCCAAACGACTCGCCGCCATGGTCGGGCAGGAGGACGATCTGGAACAGGCTACCCCGTTAGAGGAATTACCCTAGCCAGCCTCGTCTCATCGTTTAGGGTAGAGATATGAGCTCGCCCGCTGAACGGTACGCCGCCGCAAAAGAACGAAGCCGCCTCGCTAACACCGAATTTGGCCGCTTCCGGGCACAACTTACCTTCGATCTGGACCCCTTCCAAGAAGAAGCTTGCCAGGAACTGGAAGCCGGCAACGGTGTGCTTGTGGCAGCCCCGACCGGTGCCGGGAAAACTATTGTGGGTGAGTTCGCCATACATTTGGCGCAAGCCCGCGGGACCAAAGCTTTCTACACCACGCCTATCAAGGCCCTGTCCAACCAGAAGTACACCGACCTGGTCCACCGCTACGGTGAAGAAAAAGTAGGCCTGCTCACCGGGGACACCTCCATCAACTCGGAGGCGGACATTGTTGTCATGACCACCGAG
Source organism: Micrococcoides hystricis (assembly GCF_042434215.1). NCBI lineage: Bacteria > Bacillati > Actinomycetota > Actinomycetes > Micrococcales > Micrococcaceae > Micrococcoides > Micrococcoides hystricis. Next base: position 271,027 of record NZ_JBHLUB010000001.1, read on the forward strand.
GTCCTGCGCAACATGCTGTACGCGCATTCATCCACGCTGACCAACCTCGGATTCGTCGTGATGGATGAGGTGCACTACCTCGCCGACCGGTTCCGTGGTGCCGTCTGGGAAGAAGTGATCATCCACCTTCCCGAATCGGTCCAACTCGTCTCGCTCTCAGCCACCGTTTCTAACGCCGAAGAATTTGGTGCCTGGCTCGACACCGTCCGCGGCGCAACCTCTGTCATCGTCTCTGAACACCGGCCGGTTCCCCTCTGGCAGTACATGATGGTCGGCAATCGATTGCTGGACCTGTTCGTCAGCGACGAGAAGCACAACACCAAAATCAACCCGGAACTCTTGCGGCTCGTTGAGGTAGCCGATCGGCGCGAACAGCGTGCCGACTGGGGCAAAACCCGTTCCGCACACGCCCGCTACCGCAACTCCGGCACCCACCAGGGCCGGCGACGGGACCGGCACCGTGGTCGCGGAGGACGGCGTGGCCGCGGTGGACGCCAAGACTCGTTTGAGCTCGACACGGAGCAAAACCAACAACGCCGCCCACGGCCGCAACGATTGTCCCGACCTTCCGTGATTCGCTCACTGACCCGGGCGAATCTGCTCCCCGCCATCTTCTTCATTTTCTCTCGGGCCGCCTGTGACGATGCGGTCTACCAGTGTGTCCAAGCCGGAATCTCGCTCACCGACAAGACGGAACAAGCCGTCATTGCGGCACGCGTGGACCAACTGGCGGACATGCTGCCTCCCGAAGACCTAGACGTGTTGGGTTTCTGGAATTTTCGCAAAGCTGCCATCGCCGGCATCTGCGCCCACCACGCCGGATTGCTCCCCATCTTCAAAGAGGCCATAGAGGAACTTTTTGCCGCCGGCATGCTCAAACTGGTTTTCGCCACTGAGACCCTAGCCCTGGGGATTAATATGCCCGCCCGGACCGTGGTCTTGGAGAAACTCCAGAAGTTCAACGGGATCACCCACGTGAATCTGACGGCAGGGGAGTACACCCAGCTGACTGGTCGTGCCGGTCGCCGCGGCATCGATGTTGAAGGACACGCCGTGGTCATTCACCGGCCCGGTGTGAACCCGAAAGACGTCGCCGGGTTGGCTTCAAAGCGGACCTACCCGCTGAACTCGTCCTTCGCGCCGACCTACAACATGTCCATCAACCTGTTGGCCCAGTATGGTCGCGAGCGTGCCCGGGGCATCCTCGAGTCCTCCTTTGCCCAGTTCCAAGCCGACCGCTCCGTGGTCGGGCTGGCACAAAAGGTCCGACAACAGCAGAAGTCATTGGCTGGATACGAGAAAGCGTTCACCTGCCACTTGGGCGATTTCCGCGAGTATGCGCGTCTGCGCCGAGAGCTCTCGACGGCAGAGAAAAACTATTCGCGGAGCCGGTCCAAGGACCGTTTCCACTCCATCACCACCTCGCTGCACGATCTTCAGGTCGGAGACATCTTCACCGTAGCCGGGAAGAAGCGACTCGGCACGGTGGTGGTTCTGAGCCGTGCCCACTCACTCACGGACCCACGTGTTGCCGTGCTGAATGAGCAAGCTCAGCTTCGCACCATTTCGGCACATGATTTGAAGGAACCGGTCGAGCTGCGCAGCCGGGTGAAAGTCCACCGTGAATTCAACGCCAACGCCCCCAAGCAGCGCCGCCTCCTTGCCAATGAAGTACGTCACGCCATGGAGACCGGGGTGGAACCGCGTCCCCAGAACCGGCCAGAGAACTTTACCTACTCCGAAGACCCGCTTGCCCAGCAGATCCAAAACCTGAAACAGCAACTGGAAGAACACCCCTGTCACCAGTGTCCGGACCGGGAAGACCACGCCAGATGGGCGGCTCGCTGGTCCAAACTCGATGAACAGGCAGAAGAGCTCCGGAAACAGATTTCCGGCCGTACCGGCACCATCGCTAAACGCTTTGACCAGTACTGCGCCCTGCTGACCGATTATGGTTACGTGTTGGCCGAAACCGATACGACAACCTCATCGAGGACCGATCTGGTCACAGAACGAGGCCAACTACTGCGGAAAATCTACGGTGAGAAAGACATGCTCACCACCGAGTTGATCCACCACGGCAGCCTCAACCACCTCAACCCACGGGAGCTAGCCGCCTTCGTATCGGCGCTGGTCTACGAGGCCAAACGTGAAGAACCGGACTATCACTACTCCATGCCGTCGGAAGCCATCCAAGAATCGGTGCTGGACGCCCAGCAGATCTGGGACCAGCTCCGCCGAGCCGAACGGCAGCACGGACTACCCACCACAACAGAACCGGATATCGGGTTGATCTGGCCGGTCTACAAATGGTCCGGAGGAAAATCACTCAAAGAGTGCCTGCGCGGAACCGAACTATCCGCCGGCGACTTTGTGCGCTGGATCCGCCAATGCATTGACGTTTTGGAACAGATTGCCAAAGCCACACAGCAGACCGAGATCCGGGATCACTGCCACGCAGCCATTGACTCTATCCGCCACGGAGTAGTCGACTACATCGGAGCGGACATCGTAGAAAACCACGAAGACACAGAAGAAGAAATCACCGAGGATGCATCAACAAGACCAGATAGCCCTCTACCGTAACGGGATCATCCACTCGACAGCGGACCCATACGCGTCCGCCATGCTCGTGGAAAATGGGCACGTCGCGTGGGTTGGTGGCGAAGAGGCCGCCAGCTCATTAGCGGATTCTCAGATGAGGGTCATCGACCTAGAAGGCGGCTTCATCGCGCCCAGCTTCGTCGACTCGCACGTCCATCTAACCGAAACGGGACTGGGCGTCGAACAAGTCGACCTATCGACCGCAGCCAGCGCCCAAGACATGCTGGCCAAAGTCGCCGCCTGGGCTGACGCGCGACCGGACGCGGAACTGATTTTGGGCCGCAGCTGGGATCACAGCTGGTGGCAAGACATCACCTTGCCCACGGCTCAAGAGCTCTCCAATGCCGCCGGCGGACGTGTGGTCGTGCTCGACCGTGTTGACCTCCACTCCGGCCTATTTAGTTCGGCTGCCCTACAGGCTGCCGGCATCGACAGTGACGAAGCCTGGCATGCCGAAGACGATTACACCGCAATCCGGGCGGCTGTGCTGAACTTCGACGCCAAAAAACGGGAGTACTTCCAGCGCCAAGCCATCCGCCAGTTCCACGCCAATGGTTACACGGCAGCTGCACAAATGGGCACGGACTTTGGCGGAGGGGACACGGATTACACGGCTTTTGCTGCGTTGGTCAACGACTCCGAACTTGGCTTCGACCTCTACGGTTACAAAGGGCATCTGATCACGGAGGAAGACCAGATCAGCTCGTTGCAGCAGCAGTGGGGTAGTGCCCTGACCGGGATCGGTGGGGACCTGTGCATCGACGGTTCCATTGGATCTGGAACGGCGTTGCTGCGGGACCCGTACGCCGTCTCAGATCAAGGACCGCAGAACCGCGGTGAGCAATTGCTCACCGAAACTGAGCTGGAGACCCATCTGCGGTTGTGCACCAGTGCCGGGGTCCAAACAGCGTTCCACGTCATCGGCGATGGGGCACTTGAAGTGCTGTTGAACACGCTCGAGAAGGTGGAGAAGGCGACGGGCTTACCCGCAATCCAACGCTGCGCACACCGGATTGAGCATCTGGAGATGGCCACCGGCGAAGACATCAAACGGATCGCACGTTTTGGCTTGGTCGCTTCCATGCAACCACTGTTCGATCACTACTGGGCCGCAGACATGTACGAGTTGCGCCTCGGCGCAGAACGGGCCAGCCTGATGAACCCGGTAGGGCAGCTGTTGGCAGAAGGCGTTCTAGTGGCCTTCGGCTCGGACACACCAGTGACCCATATCAATGGATGGGATTCGATTGCCGCAGCCATGAATCTGCGCAACACAAATGCGCAGATTTCTGCCCGCGCCGGTTTCAAGGCCCACACCATGTCCGGATACCGGGCTGTAGGGGAGAGCAGGCCCATGGCCGGGATGCTCGTTCCCGGTGCCCGCGCCGACTTCGCGATTTGGGATGCCGACGAACTCACGGTCCAGTCCAGTGCATCCCGGGCCGCGGCGTGGAGTACCGATGTGCGCTCCCGCACCCCGTTATTGCCGGTCTTGGAAAAAGAAGGCACTCGGCCCAAATTGCGTGAAACATTTCATGCTGGCCGCCGTGTCTATCAAGCCTGACAAGCTCTGGCCGGTGCATAAGGTACGCTAGCTACCTGAATGTCTTATCGAAAGGTTTCCCACCGTGCGCATTTTGACGATCATTCCTACCTATAACGAGCTGGAATCACTGCCGATCACAGTGGACCGGCTGCGTTCATCGGTGCCGGAATCTGACGTGCTGATTGTCGATGACCAGTCTCCGGACGGCACCGGCCAACTCGCCGACGAGATGGCTCAGGTTGATCAGCAAATCCACGTCATGCACCGCAAGGGTAAAGGGGGACTTGGCGGCGCCTACATCGCTGGCTTCAAGTGGGGGCTGGACCGCGGGTACGACGTTCTGATTGAGCTGGATGCTGACGGCTCGCACCAGCCGGAGCAGCTACCCACGCTGATTAGCCAGATTGACCGTGCCGACCTCGTGATTGGTTCCCGGTGGGTCCCAGGTGGCAAGGTCGTTAACTGGCCGGTCCACCGCCAACTGATTTCGCGTTTCGGTTCTTTCTACTCCCGCACTTTGCTGGGGCTGAAGGTTCGGGACATCACCGCAGGGTACCGAGTCTTCCGTGCCACAACCTTGCGCAAGATCGATCTGGATGCGATCGAATCGGTCGGTTACGGCTTCCAGGTCGATATGACTTTCCGTGTGGCCCGGCTTGGCCTCACCATCGTCGAGGTTCCGATTGCCTTCATTGAACGCGAGCTAGGGGACTCCAAGATGAGTACCGGGATCGCGATCGAGGCGATGATCAACGTCGCAAAATGGGGCCTGAAGGAGCGCGCTAAGACGCTCGCCGCCAAGGGGAAAGCGCTGACCAGCTAGGAATACCCACGCATCAAAGAGGGGCCGTTGCTTCATGCAACGGCCCCTCTTGATGAGATGGTGTATCTGTCAGGCGTCGGTCTTCTCGCCGCGCTTCTCACGCAGCTTCTTCAACCGTTCCTGCAAGATTTCTTCTAGCTCATCGAAGTTACGACGCTCCAACAGCATGTCCCAGTGGGTGCGGACTGGCTTGCCCTTTTCTTCTTCAGGTTTCTGGCCGTCAACAAGAATGGCTTCCTTACCCGTCTTGGTGGTCCATACCGGTGGGATCTCAGCCTCAATCGCGAAGGTCACGATCACGGACTCGGTACCATCCTCGGTGCGGTACTCCACCCGCTGACGTGGTGCCGGCTCAACGCCAGCCTCCGACTCCATTGATTGCGATCCAAGACGCATGCCTCGTAGGCTGCGGTCGCTCATACGCTAGTTCTCCCTTCAGTCACCGTGCACAACCATGAGGGGCGTGAAAATATTCCCTATGCGCGGTGATCTCCTCGACTATGGCTGCCGTGGAGTGTGTGGTGTTGATTCTGACTCTTCGGACTCGGGCTCTACTTTACCAAGCGCATTCCCGATCCCGCGCAAGGCTTCGCCAACCTCAGATGGAATAATCCAGAGTTTGTTGCTTTCACCGTCAGCCAGCTTCGGCAGAGTCTGCAGGTACTGGTAGGCCAGCAGCTTCTGATCCGGGCGGCCGGCGTGGATCGCGTCGAACACACGCTGAATAGCTTCCGCCTCACCATCGGCCTTCAGCACGGTGGCCTTTGCCTCACCTTCAGCCTTCAGAATCGCGGCCTGGCGCTGACCTTCAGCAGTCAAAATGTCAGATTGCTTGGTACCTTCAGCGGTCAGAATTGCTGCGCGACGGTCACGCTCGGCGCGCATTTGCTTCTCCATGGAATCCTGAATCGAGAGAGGAGGCTCAATCGCCTTGACCTCCACGCGGGAGACGCGGATGCCCCATTTGCCGGTGGCCTCATCGAGAACGCCACGAAGCTGACCGTTAATCTGGTCACGAGAGGTAAGGGCCTCTTCAAGGTTCAACCCACCCACGACGTTACGCATCGTGGTGGTGGTCAGCTGCTCAACAGCCTGGATGTAGTTGGCGATCTCGTAGGTGGCGTCCTTCGGGTTCATCACCTGGAAGTACACCACGGTGTCAATGCTGACAACGAGGTTGTCTTCGGTAATGACCGGCTGGGGTGGGAACGACACCACCTGTTCACGTAGGTCCATTAGGGGCAGAAGCCGGTCCACGAAGGGGACCAGCATGGTTAGCCCGGCGTAGCGGGTTGCCTGATATTTTCCGAGCCGTTCGACGATGCCAGCAAAGCCCTGCGGGACGATGCGAATCGAGCGGATTAGCACGATGGCAACGAAGACAATGAAAATGACCAATAAGATCATGCCAAAGTCGATATACATAAGTTCCTCTTCTTAGGATTGTGCGGGTGGAGGAGTAGATACGAGTAGGGCAGTCGCTCCACGGATTTCCTTGACATAACATGTGCTGCCGGGTGCGAGAACCTGTCCGGTCTCGGCGGCTCGGGCAGTCCACGTTTCGCCCTCAATTTTGGCCAGACCGGCCAAGTTTGAGGTCTGTTCGAGGATGAGCGCAGGGGTACCGTAAAGGCGGACAACATTGGTGCGAGATTCGGGGTTACCACGCCGCAGGTGCTTGAGAGCTACCGGTCGTAATAACGCCAACAACAAGAGAGCTGCAACGCCGAAGACCAGCGCTTGAATCAAGAAGTTCGCTCCGAGCGCCGCAGGAATGGCGGCAAGCGCAGCTGCCACGCCAAGCAGGATGGCATTCATGTCCAGCAGGAACATCTCGAGGATAACTAATAGGATGGCGAGCGTCAGCCAGATGGCCCAAGCGTTAGCTCCATACCATTGGAAGATTTGCTCCATAGATGGATGACCCTTTCTCAGTGCGAGCGCTGCTTCCAGTCTAGAGTGCCAACGTCCGATTAGCCGCTTTGTTCCACGGATATGGCGAGACAGGTCATGGTTTACTGCCCATGCGCATAAAGCCGATAATATACATTATGTAAAGTAAGGTCTTTTCTGTGGACTGAGTTCCTTCTTCCTGAGGTCTCGGCGCCGACCCGCAACTCCCCGCCCGCAGCGAGCTACTACGAAAGATCCTGGACCGGGCTACGACGAAAGGTGTCGCTCCTCAGACAGGTTCACATCGCGTTCCCAGCGAATCTCGCCGTCGACGACCTGTTCAGTTGGAACCAAGCCCAGCTTTCGCGCGATGGCCTGAGATGCCGCGTGGTCTGGATGGATGTGCGCCACGATTTGCTGGACGCCTTGTTCCATCAGAAGCTCTACCAATTGCTGCGCGGCACGCGAGGCGTAACCTTGTCTTTGCCATGCCCGCCCGATCACCCACGAGATCTCGGCTATGGACGTTGCTTTCTCTACGGTGGCTTGTACGTACCCGATTGGGTCGTCTCCAGGTTCGCGGAGCACCACAAGGTTGATCCATTGTTCAGCTCCGTCAGGTGATTGACCACGAGTTTGGAACTTATATTGGTCTTCTAGTTCCGAAAGGCTTGGTGGCTCCCCGCCGGTGTACTCATAGAGTGACGGGTCCGCAAGGACGGTTGTCATTACGGTTGCATCGCTGACGGCTAGCGGCCGCAAAACAAGAGACTCTGTCATGGTGGTCAGTCAACCACTAGTCCCCTGACACCGCAATAGCTTCACCGCACGTGGTTGCTCGGAGTGCAGTACGGGGAAATCAATTCGTCTACTCGCCGCACGCTTGCTGTCACAACTGGAGGGTTTGGGTGGAGAATACAGTCAGACTGCAAACACGAATAGCGTGCCGGGCAGAATCTGGATCAGGAAGGTTCCACTCACATGACCGACAAGATACGTTCCCATCCGGCGGATGCACACGATCGAATTCAGGTCATCGGTGCCCGAGAGAATAATCTAAAGGACATTTCGCTGCGGTTGCCCAAACGACGGCTGACTGTTTTCACGGGGGTATCTGGATCGGGCAAATCCTCTTTGGTGTTCGGAACCATCGCTGCAGAGTCTCAACGCATGATCAACGAGACCTACTCCAGCTTCGTGCAGGGATTCATGCCAAACCTCCCCCGTCCGGACGTGGACGATCTGCAAGGACTGACGACGGCCATCATCGTGGATCAAGAGCGACTCGGGGCGAACGTGCGCTCCACCCTCGGCACAGTCACAGACATCCATGCCCTACTCAGAAACCTCTTCAGCCGAGCAGGCACTCCCCGACTGAATTCCCCACAGGCGTTCTCCTTTAACACGGCAACAGTGAGTGGCAAGGGAGCCATCACCCTCGACACAGCTGACGGTAAGAAAACAGAGGCCCGCTCATTCAGTATCCAAGGCGGGATGTGCCCCACCTGCGAGGGCACCGGGACGGTATCTGACTTCGACCTAGACGCTTTATTTGACAAAACAAAGTCCCTCAATGAGGGCGCCATCACGGTTCCCGGCTACTCCATGGACGGCTGGTACGGTCGAATTTTCCGCGGCAGCGGATTCTTCGACGCAGACAAGAAGCTCGGCAAGTTCAACAAGAACGAATTGCACGATCTGCTCTACAAGGAACCGATCAAAATCAAAGTCGATGGCATCAACGTCACCTACGAGGGCATCATCCCGAAGATCCAGAAGTCGTTTCTGACCAAGGACCCGGAAGCGATGCAGGCGCATATTCGCTCGTTCGTCTCTCGGGCTGTCGTCCAGCACACCTGTCCGGACTGCGGCGGGAGCCGGCTCAACGAGACAGCTCGATCAGTGAAAGTCGCGGGAAAGAACCTGGCCGAAGTCTGCGAGCTCGAACTCATCGACGTTGCCGCATGGTTAGAAACCATTCCTTCTGAAGGAATCGCTCCCCTGCTCGACCGGCTCAGACAAACCCTAGCCGCGTTCATCGATATCGGACTGGGCTACCTGAGCCTCAACCGGTCTGCAGGCACCCTTTCCGGCGGTGAAGCGCAACGAACCAAATTGGTCAGACACTTAAACTCCGCCCTGACCGATGTCACGTACGTTTTCGATGAACCCACGATTGGCCTGCACCCACATGACATCCAACGATTGAACACGTTGCTGCTGCAATTACGGGATAAGGGCAATACTGTGTTGGTGGTCGAACACAAACCGGAAACGATCGCCATTGCCGACCACGTGGTAGACCTCGGCCCAGGGGCCGGTAACGAAGGCGGCCGGATCACCTTTGAAGGTGACGTGGCAGGGTTACGCGCCAGTGCGACCCTAACCGGACGCCACCTCGACGATCGTGCCAGCCTCAAGGAGGATTTCCGCTCCCCGACAGAGCAACTACAGGTTCGCGGCTGTACCGCCAACAATGTTCGAAACCTCGACGTGGACATTCCCCTCGGCGTGCTGACCGTCATCACCGGGGTCGCAGGCTCCGGAAAGTCCACCCTCATCGACACGGCTGTCCTGCCCCATCCAGACACAGCAGAAAAGATCGCTTACCTCGACCAATCCCCTATTCGAGGCTCTCGCCGGTCCAACCCCGCCACCTACACGGGCTTGCTGGATCCGATCCGCAAGGCCTTTGCCAAAGCCAACGGTGTCAAACCCGGAATGTTCAGCGCTAACTCAGAGGGAGCCTGCCCTGCCTGCAAAGGCAACGGCGTGATCTACACCGACCTTGGTTTCATGGCGGGGTTTGAAACGACCTGCGAAGAATGTGCGGGACAAGGTTTCCAAGAGGCCGTGTTGGCCTACCATTTCGGCGACAAAAATATAGCTCAGGTCATGGCCATGTCAGCGACGGAAGCCGCCCAATACTTTGCGGCACCCGAAACAAAAATCCCAGCCGCGACCAAGATCCTGCAACGCATCGTCGATGTTGGTTTGGGCTACATGACTCTCGGGCAAGCACTCTCCACCCTCTCCGGCGGTGAACGGCAACGACTCAAACTGGCGGCCCAGCTGGCCGACAAGGCAGAAATCTATGTACTGGATGAGCCCACCACCGGCCTGCACATGGCCGATGTCCAACATTTGCTGGCGCTCCTCGACCAGCTCGTCGATGCAGGCAAGTCTGTGATCGTGATCGAACATCACCAAGCAGTCATGGCCCACGCCGACTGGATCATTGACATGGGTCCCGGTGCAGGCGCAGACGGTGGACGCGTGGTCTTCACCGGAACCCCTGCGGATCTGATCAACAAAAACGACACCCTCACCGCGAAGCATTTGGCCGAATACGTCAGCGCCAGCAACTAAGCCTCTCCCCTGCCTCCCCCTCCCGTCACCAGCGGACCATCTTGCGGACCACTGTGCGGCACAAGGGTTGGGCGGGATCCACACGTGGATTTAGTCTCAGGTACGAGCACCTAACGTGTGCTCAAGATCACTGGTAGCACGTAACTGGAGAGGGAAACCTAATGAGCATCTGGCATGGCGAATGGACACCTGAGGAACTCAACAAACGCGGTGATGCATGCCTGAATGAGAACCTCGGGATTGAGATTCTTGAACTGACGGAGAACTCGATCCGGGGACGGATGCCGGTCGATGCTCGAACAATTCAACCCGCTGGAGTGCTCCACGGTGGGGCTTCCGTGGTGCTGGCTGAGACGCTGGCCTCTTGGGGCGGCTTCCTGTCCGTGGATCAGAGTAAGTATCACGCGGTCGGATTAGAGATCAACGCCAATCACATGCGTCCGGTTCCTGCCGGCGAGTGGGTCTACGGTGAGGCGACGCCGGCGCATCGAGGCCGCTCCACACAAATCTGGGAAATCCGCATCACCAATGAGGCAGGCAAGCTGGTCTGTTTGAGCCGCTGCACGATAGCCATCATCGAGGTCCCCGCCCAATATCAGAGTGCTGACCAGCGTGCCTAAGTGCATAAGATACATGTATGGCTAATTTTGATGAACCTGTAGAAGAGGCAGCGAGTGAGGCGACTGAAGGGCTGGTGCGGCAGTCACCGGCATGGAAGCTGATGCTGGTCATCGACGTAGTCTTAGTCTTGGTCTTCGCCTATTTGGGGATGATCTCCCACCATGAGTCCGCAGACGCACTGACCTACATCCGGATCGCTAGCCCGTTCCTGTTGGCCTACGCTGGCGCTGCGATCTTCACCGGGATCTGGAGAACAGCTCACGTGTTCTGGCCGCAGGGCGTCACGCTCTGGTTCATCACGGCCTTCGGCGGCATCCTGTTGCGCTACCTCTTCGGCGACGGAGTTGCATTGGCTTTCCAGCTCGTCGCTGCTGGTACCTTGGCGTTATTCCTATTGGGTCGACGCATGCTGTCGAATTTCATCGTGACCCGCCCCGCAAAGCGCGCCTAGAGCACGTATTGTTGGAGAGAAGGAGGAAGAATGTTTACAGCTTTTGTCATGGTGCGTACCGATTCGAATCGGATTCCGGAGTGCGCGGAAGAACTCGTCGCCCTTGATGGTGTGGCCGAGGTTTATTCGGTTGCCGGAGACTGGGACCTCATCGTGGTGGTTCGAGTCAGAGAACATGACGACCTAGCCGAAACGATCGCCAACCGCATCTCAAAGATCGAGGGTATTGAGCACACGCAAACCCACATGGCTTTCCGCGCCTACTCGAAACATGATCTTGAGGCGACGTTCGCCATCGGTTTCGATTAAGCACACCAGCAGCTTCGAAGCTCTCTCACGAATGTGGGCCGGTTGAACTCAGCGACGAGTCCGACCGGCCCACATTTTTGTCTATGTTTATGGCGCAGTGCGGCTAGCTGTCTTGCGAGACGGCAACCCAACGATTGAGGACGTCTTGGGCGGCACCAGAATCAATGGACTCTGCCGCGCGTACCATTGCCGCAGCCAAACGCTCCTGGACCGTTCCGTTAGCTTCGGTGTCGAACGCGACCAATCCCGCTGCGGCGTTCAGCAGCACAGCATCACGGACCGGCCCCTTCTCCCCCGCCAGCAAGGCACGCACGATCCCGGCGTTATATTCGCCGTCTTTGCCGGCCAAGGCTTCAACCGGGACGATCTCGATCCCGAAGTCTTCTGGATGAATGCTGTGGTGGGTGACGTTACCGTCCCGCACCTCCCACAGATCAGAGGGCCCCGACGTGGTGATCTTGTCCCGGCCATCACTGCCGCGGAAAACCAAGGCGCGGATGCCGCGCTCAGCCAAGACACCAGCCATCAGCGGGGCGACCTCTAGCGACGCGCAACCCAGCGCCTGAGCTTTCACCCGTGCAGGGTTGGTCAGCGGTCCCAAGTAGTTAAAGGCGGTCGGCACCCCAAGCTCTTTGCGGGTGGGGGCAGCATATTTCATGGAAGGGTGGAACCCTTGGGCAAAGAGAAATGTGATTCCCGCCTCAGCTGCCGAGCGTTGGAGTTTCTCCAACGGCATGTCGAGTCGAACCCCCAGCGCTTCAATGACGTCGGCAGCCCCGGCCGTCGAGGAGGCACCCCGGTTGCCGTGCTTGACGATCTTGGCGCCGGCACCGGCAGCAACTAGGGACGACATAGTCGACAGGTTCACGGTGCCGAGCTTGTCACCACCGGTCCCAACAATGTCCAGGGTCTCGCCCTCAATCTGGATGGGCCGAGCATTGGCCAGCATGACCTTGGTGAGCCCCAACAACTCATCTACGGTCTCGCCCTTGGTGCGCAACGCCACCAAGAAACCAGAGATCTGCGCGTCGGTGGCCATCCCATCCATAATGGTGGCCATGGCCCACGCAGCCTCCTCCGTGGACAGGTCCTGTCCGGCGATCAACGTGGACAAAATTTGCGGCCATGTATAGGCCGAAGGCTGCGGCAGCGAGAAATCTGTTGAAGAGGTCACGCTCTCAAGATTAGTCACCATCGCAGCCGCTGAGAAATTTAAGAAATCACTTGCACGCAGAGGTTTCTGCGCAAATTCAAGGGAAATTCGTAGATTGTAGAAGAACCCGAACCGCATCGGCGCGCCGAAACTCGTTACGTATTGGAATTGCAAGGGGTTTTCACGACATAATGGGCTACGTGACGACTGCAACTGTACCTATTTCGACGCCGGCCAGAAAGCTGCCGAGCCGTCCGAACGTGACCTCCGTGGGCACGATCGTGTGGCTTTCGAGCGAGCTGATGTTCTTCGCCGGCCTCTTCGCTATGTATTTCACCCTGCGTGCAAGCTCGGGTGATCTGTGGGCTCAAGAGACCCAGGCGCTTAACGTTCCCCTCGCGTTCGTTAACACCGCCATCCTTGTCGCTAGTTCCATCACCGTCCAGTTCGGTGTATTCGCGGCCGAAAACCACCACAAGCCACTCCGCAGCGGTAGCATCTTCCAGATCACCAAGTGGGGCATGGTCGAGTGGTACGTATTGACCTTCATTATGGGCACCATCTTCGTAGCTGTTCAGACCTACGAATACGCTGTCCTGATCTCGCACGGCATCACTATCCCTGCCAATGCGTATGGTTCCGCGTTCTACATCACCACCGGGTTCCACGCACTGCACGTGGCCGGCGGTCTGGTTGCCTTCCTGTTCATCATTGGCCGTGCTCTGCTGGCCAAGAACTTCGGCCACCACGAGATCACTGGCGCGATCGTGACCTCCTACTACTGGCACTTCGTTGACGTAGTTTGGATCGTCCTGTTCGCAATCGTCTACTTCCTCAAGTAGCGCAACTAGTTTTCTCATCAATCGCACCCAAGATCAGGTCTAAGTAAGGAACAGCACGTGAAGGCACTTACCCGGAACCGTAGACACCCGCTAGCAGGTCTCGTACTGCTAGTTCTGGGTTTGCTACTCACCGGCGCGCTCTACGCTGGCGCCAGTAGTTTTAACAACGCACAGGCTGCGAACAACACCTACTCAGAAAACGATGTTTCTGAGGGACGGAAGTTGTACGTAACCAACTGTGCAACCTGCCATGGCATGGACGCCACTGGCTCCCCCGCTGCACCATCGCTGATTGGTGTCGGCGCTGCCTCGGTTGATTTCCAGGTTGGCTCCGGCCGTATGCCGATGCAGATGCAGGGCCCACAGGCGTGGGTCAAACCACCTCAGTTCAACGATGAGCAGACCAAACAGCTTTCTGCTTACGTCGCTTCCCTCGGTGCCGGCCCAGCCGTCCCAGAGGAGCAGTACCTCGACACGAGCAAGGGTAACTCCGCCAACGGTGGCGAAGTATTCCGCGTTAACTGCGCCATGTGTCACTCCGCCTCAGCCGGCGGTGGTGCACTGACCCGCGGTAAGTTCGCTCCAACCTTGCATGGTGTCTCTGAAAAGCACATCTATGAAGCAATGGTGACTGGTCCGCAGAACATGCCAGTGTTCTCCGACACCAACATCTCCCCAGAAGACAAGCGTGACGTCATCACCTTCCTGAAGGAAATTGAAGCTCAGGGCTCCCCAGGTGGCGCCAAGCTTGGTTCCTTGGGCCCGGTGGCTGAAGGTCTGTTCATCTGGACCGCGGGACTGGCCGTGTGCATCGGCTTCATGGTTTGGCTGACCTCCCGACCCAGCTAGGTCGCTTGACTCCCACGGGAGCCAAGCTTTCGCACAAGACATCATCAAGCATCACTCACGTAAGGATTAGAACACTATGAGCGAGCAAAACTACGGAAACCCGGACTCGGGTGCCGTCGCTCGGTCTGGTCAGCCTGAGGGGCAGTTCGCAATTGAGAACCCGGGGCTTCCTCCGCATCGGCCACGGCTGACCGATACAGACCCGAAAGCAGCCAAGCGTGCCGAACGCCAGGTTTCTGCTCTCTTCTTGGTCTCCATCATTGGCACCATCGTCTTCTTCTTGGGTTACTTTGCCACCAGCAATGAAACCATTGGCGAACTACGCGTCCAGAACCTCTTCATCGGCTTGGGCACCGCTTTCGCCATGCTCGGCATCGGTACCGGTATCGTCCAGTGGGCGCGTACCCTCATGCCGGATCACGAGATGATCGAGGAACGCCACGATATTCGCACTGAAGAAGACCGCGTCATCGCTGAAGAGATCATCGAAGACGTCATCGAAGAATCTGGCATCAAGCGCCGTCCGCTGCTGCGCAACACCCTGATCGGTGCCCTCGCAGTAGCCCCGCTGCCAGCCATCTTCATCCTGCGCGACTTGGACAACTCCGAAGACTACGGTGTGGAGCGTCTGCGCCACACCATGTGGGACACCGGTGTTCGTCTGGTCCGCGACCCAGTCGGTACTCCGATCAAGGCCTCCGATATCACCATCGGTTCCGCTGTTCACGTCATCCCTGAAGGGCTGAACGAGCTGGAGCACGGCAAACTCAACGAGAAGGCCAAGGCCGTTGTTCTCGTGATGCGCCTGAACCCAGATCAGCTGAACATCTCCCCTGGTCGCGAAGACTGGCACTACAACGGCATCGTTGCCTACTCGAAGATTTGTACTCACGTCGGTTGCCCGGTCGCACTGTACGAGCAGCACACGCACCACCTGCTGTGCCCATGCCACCAGTCGACCTTCGACCTGAAGGACGAGTGCAAGGTCGTATTCGGTCCTGCGGGCCACGCGCTGCCGCAGCTGCCAATCACCGTCGACTCGGAAGGCTACCTGGTTGCCCAGTCTGACTTCCACGAGCCGGTTGGCCCGAGCTACTGGGAGCGTGGCTAAGACATGACTACACAACAGCAAGAATTCATTCCCGCAACCACGACTGGTCGCATCGCCAACTACGTTGACACCCGCACGGGCGCCTCGAAGATGGTCCGCGAATTCGGTCGCAAGATCTTCCCCGATCACTGGACCTTCATGTTCGGTGAAGTAGCACTGTACACGTTCGTGATCCTGCTGCTCTCGGGTACTTTCTTGACCCTGTTCTTCGACCCATCGATGGCGCACACCACCTACCTCGGCTCCTACAAGCCGCTGTACGGCATCGAAATGTCCGTCGCATACGCATCCACCCTAGATATCTCCTTCGATATCCGCGGTGGCCTGTTCATGCGTCAGGTCCACCACTGGGCCGCGATCCTGTTCGTCGCCGCCATGAGCGTCCACATGCTCCGCGTGTTCTTCACCGGTGCATTCCGTCGCCCACGCGAACTGAACTGGGTTGTCGGTTCCATCCTGTTGGTCATGGGCATGGCCGCTGGTTTCACCGGCTACTCCCTGCCAGATGACCTGCTCTCCGGTAACGGTCTGCGCATTATCGACGGTGTTATCAAGGCCATCCCGGTCATTGGTACCTACATCTCGTTCTTCTTCTTCGGGGGCGAATTCCCTGGCGAAGCAGTCATTGGCCGCCTGTACATGCTGCACATCATGGTCATCCCAGCAGTGATCCTGCTGCTGATCGCAGTGCACCTGTTCATGGTTGTCACCCACAAGCACACCCAGTACCCTGGCCCAGGCCGTACCCAGCGCAACGTCGTTGGCTACCCGGTTGGCCCGGTCTACGCAGCCAAAGCCGGTGGCTTCTTCTTCATCGTCTTCGGCGTCGTCGCACTGTTGGCCGCGTTCTTCACGATCAACGCCGTGTGGAACTACGGACCATATGACCCATCCCCGGTCTCCGCTGGTACCCAGCCGGACTGGTACATCGGTTGGGTTGATGGTGCGCTGCGTCTGATGCCAGGCTTCTTGGGCGCCTTCCCATTCGAATGGCAGATTCCATTCCCATGGGGCGGCGACCACATCGATCCGATGCACACCGCAGCAACCGGTGCATGGAACCTGTTCCCAGGTGGTACCAACACCATCGTCTGGAACGTCCTGCTCCCAATGCTGCCAGCAGCCATCCTCATCGGTGGCATGATGTTCTGGCCATGGATCGAACGCTGGGTCACCAAGGACAACCGCGAACACCACCTGCTGGATCGCCCACGTAACGCCCCATGGCGTACCGGTGTCGGCGTTGCCGGTGTGGTCTGGTACGCGGTCATGTGGGCGGCAGCGTCCTCTGACTTGGTCGCAACCCACTTCCACGTTGCGCTGAACGACGTCACCTACTGGTTGCGCGTGCTGTTCATCGTTGGTCCATTCGTCGGCTTCATCGTCGCTCGCCGCATCGCCTTGGCGCTGCAGCGTAAGGACCGCGAGATCGTCCTGCACGGTCGCGAAGCAGGCATCATCGAGTTCTCCCCTGCCGGTGGTTTCTCCGAGCGTCACGAACAGCTCGATGACTACCGCCTGTGGAAGCTCGTCGCCTTCGAATCACCTGAGTACGTGCCGGCACAGCCAAACGCTAAGGGCCGGATCACTCGCGGTGAGAAGAGCCGCGCACGCTGGTCCAAGCTGTTCTTCGAGGACCGCGTGGCCCCAGTGACCGCAGCAGAGTTGGCCGAAGCCCGCAAGCACAGCGCCGAACTGGCCCTGATGCAGCAGCGCGGACACCAGGATCAGCTCGACTAACGTCACGGCACAGTTACAGTAGCCACAAGATGGGTGGTCTCCCGACAGGGAGGCCACCCATTTCTTGGTTTAACGCACGATCGCTCCCCCCCCCTACATTCCGGTTAACCGGAAGAACACTTCTGCCCACCACCATGTCAGGGCTATACACCCGGCCTATAGGATCGAAAACATGAACAGTACAGTCTCGGCGCCTCACCCACGATCCACGAGCAGACCAACAGCCAAGTTCCTCCAGACCTTCCTCCACCTGATCGCATTCGGTCTTATTGGTACCAGTGTGATCGCGGTGCTGTTTACCCTGCTCGGCTTGGGAATCGGACTGCTCTTAGTAGCAGGTATCGGTGTGTTGTTCCTCATCGGCTTGGTATACGCCCTCTTCGGCGTTGGTTGGCTCGAGATTGAACGCGTGCGAAGTCTGTACGAGCTACCCGTTTCTCCCCTGCGCTGGCTACCGCGAGAACGACCAGGACTGGGCGGCTTCTTTCGAAACCTGGGTCGCAACCTTGGCCAAAGTCGAATGTGGGCCGGCGTCGGAAGCTTCTTTCTTGCCACCCTGATGGGTGCCCTTTTGGTCCAAGTACTCAACGCTTTGTGGAACCTGCTCCTGGGCGCATTCGCTCCCGCTGACGGTCCAGAAAGCATCCATGTCGCCTTCCTGCTGTATCTAAACACAGACCAGAAGATCTGGTTCTTTGTCGGCGCACTCCTGTGTGTCATCATCGCAGCCGGAATTGTGGCGGTACACCGCCCCAGCTGCGGATCGATCATCAACGCCCTCGGACGTTCTGAACAACTACAACGCCAAGTCGACACCACCAGCCGCCAACGCCAAGGCGCAGTACGGGCAGCAGAGGTGGAACGAACCCGGATCGAACGAGACCTGCACGATGGCATCCAGCCACGGCTGGTATCAATCGGGATGACACTCGGTCTGGCACAGCAGAAACTTGCAGCCGATCCACAGGCCGCTGGCGAACTCGTTAAAGAAGCCCATGTCTCGACCCAAGCGGCCATCACAGAGCTGCGCCAACTGACCCGAGGCATCTACGCCTCGGTCCTAGAGGATCGCGGTCTGGACGCTGCGCTCTCGGCGCTGGCCTCACGGACGCACATACCTGTTCACTTGGACATTAGACTTTCCAAACCCTGCGGAAAAAACGTAGAGGCCGCCGTTTACTTCACCATCGCTGAGGCACTCACCAACGCCTCAAAACACTCCCGTGCGACCGAATGCCGAGTCATTGCCCGCACGCAGGATCACCACGGCTCCCCCACCCTCTGGGCTCGTGTAGAGGACAACGGGATCGGCGGGGCCAGAGTTATCCCTGGCGGCGGCCTAGACGGGGTGGCTAATCGCATCCTCGCGGCCGGAGGATCGTTTGACTTGAGTAGCCCAACAGGCGGACCTACAGCGATAGAGGTGCGAGTGCCGTGCGAATCCTGATCTGTGAAGATTCCGTCCTTCTGAGGGAAGGGCTGATACGGCTCTTAGAGGATGCCGGTCACCTCGTGGTGGACGCGTTGTCGGAGGACACCGACGTCATGGACGTGGTTGCCAGGCACGAACCGGAACTGTTGATCATGGACGTCAGGCTCCCACCCACCTATTCAGATGAAGGGATCCGTGCGGCCCTCAAGGTGCGTCAACAACGACCGGATCTACCCCTGCTAGTACTCTCACAATACGTCGAGGAACGGTATGCCACCGAACTCGTCGTCGCGCACGCCGAGAGCTTGGGATACCTGCTCAAAGACCGCGTCACCGACGTCACGGAGTTTTTGGAAACCCTAGAACAGATTCGCCAAGGAGCGACGGTCTTAGATCCAGAGGTGGTAGCTCAATTACTCACCAGACGGCAGCATGATCACCGAATGCAATCCCTCACTGATCGGGAACGCACTGTGCTGGCCGCAATCGCCGAGGGTAAAACCAACCAAGCCATCGCCAAGCTTCTACACCTCTCCGAAGCCAGCGTAGAAAAGTACACCTCCTCGATCTTCACCAAGCTCGGACTTGAAGCCGACGGAGAAGGCAATCGGAGAGTCTTAGCTACCCTCGCGCACCTCGAAAACACCAGTCAAGGAAGAACCACGCCATGACCCAGCAAACTTTGTACCGGCCGACACCTCCTGCCGGCGCGCCAACCGACCCTGCCCAACGAACATCTGCGGTCAGTATGATCTTCACCGTTCTGGGTGGATTGTGTCTCTTCTTCATGCTGCTCGTGGCCATCCTCAACATCGGCGCGGTGACACGAGCAGGAAGCAGCTTCCAATCTGCGGATATCCGAGGCATTAACGCCGTCGTGGTCGATGCAGCCGACGCGACCGTCGAGGTGAAATTTGCAGACATAGACAAGGCCGAACTTCAGCTCACCAATACCGACGAAAGCAAATGGCATTTTGGTCGCGAGAACCAAACACTTCTCCTGAGCAAGTCAAGCTCGATCGGTTTCTGCGTTTTCAACTGCGGCATAGACCGGGATAACGTCGTACTGACCCTACCCCAAGAACTCTCTGACGGTTCCTTGGCGGGAGACTTCACCGTCAGTAGCGGAAGCATCGAGATCGCCGGGAACTACGCCCAATTCAGTCTCAACGTTGATGCTGGCTCTGGAAGTTGGGTCGGTCAAGCTCACGATGTCAACGTGGAGGTGAATGCCGGACGAGCTGATATCCAAGCCGATGATGTCAGCCAGGCCGCCCTGCGAGTTTCTGCCGGTCGACTCTCCGGGACCCTCAGTGGGAACCAACCCGAGAATACTGAGCTGGAAGTCAACGCGGGAAGATTGGATGTGCGGCTGCCGCAGGGCACCTACCACGTCGAAACCGATGAAGCTGCCGGTTCAGTCGAGGAACGACTCCAGCACGACCCTACGAGCCCTCACCGGGTATCCATCAGTGTCTCTGCCGGTAGCGCGACCGTCCGTTAGTTACTCGAGACTGGACGCTTGAATGCGGACCGGCTCAAGAGGACGCCAAACAGACCGAACACGGCAGCGAGGCCAAACGCGATCTGCATACCCAATGTCACCCCGGCCGCACCAGGCTGGGAGGCGGTGGCAAGGTCGAACAGGAAGGACAAGAGCGCGGTCGCGGTGATAAAGCCCAAGTACCGCGACAGGTTGAGCAACCCGGAAACCGAACCTTGTTCGAGCTTGTCAGCCCGGCTCATGACCGACGTATTGTTGCCCGCCATGAACATCTGGTTGCCCGGGGTCAACAACACCGCCGCCAGCAAGAAACCGAGGAGTCCCCACATCGGTGGCAAGGTCACGAACGCGATCCCGGCTAGGGTCATGGCGCTAAGCCCCAACACTGTCATCCGCGGGGCTCCTAGACGGTCTACAAGGATTCCGGCAGGCACCCCGGAAAGAATGGCCATGACGGGCCCAACAGCCATCACCAGGCCCATCCAGCCGGTGTCAAGCCCTAACGCCATGGTCTGATAGAACGGCGGGATAATCGTGAAGGTCATCATGACGAAGGCGCCGGCGAAAGTCATACCGAGTTGCGGCATGATCTGCAGTTTGGCCAGCATCTGGAAGTTCACCAGTGGTGCAGCAGCACGCTTTTCAATACGTACAAAGAGTACGGTGAGCAGGATAGAACCCATCAGGAGCGCTGAAGTGCCCAACCATCCGCCGGGAGTCAACGTCACCGCCAGGGCATAGCTGCCCAACAGCAGCGCAAGGACGACCAGCCCGGCTAGGTCTAAAGGGCGCCGAGCTTGTTCGGCCTGAGAGGTCGGGAGGAACTTCCAGACCAGCAGCATCGCAAGCAACGTTAGCGGTAGGAAAAATAAGAAGGCCCCGCGCCAGCCAAGATCAGTGCTGCCAAGCAAACCTCCAACGGCTGGACCCATGGCCATGCCGGCGGCCATCGAAGAGCCAATAGTGCCCATGGCGCGGCCAATCTGGTCTGGGCGCACCGTTTGCCGAACCAACGCCACCGGAAGCGAGAGCATCGCAGCTGCCCCGATGCCCTGAACGGCACGGCCGATGATAATCAATCCAAGGTTAGGCGCGAGGGCACCGAGCAGTGAGCCGACCAGAAAGACCCCGATACCGCCTAGGAGGACTCGGGATTTACCGAGCCTGTCCCCCAACCAGCCTGCAGGCACGATTAAAACGGTGCTGGCCAGCAGGAAGGCCAGAGTTGCCCACTGGACGGTGGACATGTCCGTAGCGTAGTCCTGCACGATCAACGGCAGAACGACGTTGACGAGGCTGGTACCCAACGCGGCGACGATGGTTACCACGGCAAGCGGCGCTATCTTTGCAAAGACCGATCCCGCTGCGTCCGCCGCTGGAGCCGCCTCAGGATTCTTGGTCATGGTTGTACTCATATCTGCAGCATAAGTAACTGCGAATCATTCTCGCAAAGCTGTTTGCTGTTTTGGCAAAACACCTCGTAGGCTGAGGCGTATGAGCCAGAATGAAAGTCATGAGCACATCCTCCGTGACGTTGGTCCTCGGCTGCGGAGCCTGCGGATGGAACGCAACCTAACTTTGGGCGAGCTTGCCGAGCAAACCGGGATCTCCGTCTCTACCCTGTCTCGACTGGAGAGTGGTCAGCGCCGGCCCACTCTTGAAATGATGCTGTCGTTGAGCCAACGGTATCAAGTACCCTTGGATGATTTGGTCGGCATCCCCGAACCCGCCGATCCGCGCGTACGCTTGCAGCCACGGCAGATCAGTGGCGGTAGGACGGTCTGGCCGCTGACGAACAACTCCGAAGGCGTACAAGCCTGGAAGATTGAGTTGCCGCCGAGTACGCGTCCCCCGCATATGCACATCCACGAAGGTTACGAATGGTTTTACGTGCTGCGTGGACGCGTCCGCTTAATTCTGGGCGAACAAGACATGGAGTTGGAACCGGGCGAAGCAGTCGAATTCGATACCTGTATCCCCCATTGGTTTGGAGCGGCCGGGACGGAACCGGCCCAGATCCTGAGTCTGTTTGGTCGCCACGGAGAACGGGTCCATTTGCGTGATGAACTGGACGGGGACCACCCGGAAGACTGACGTTGGATCGATATCGGGATTTCGAACACGAAGAAGCCCCCACCGAATTATTCGGTGGGGGCTTCTTACTAGGAAGGGTTTGTGTGTCGCTTAGTGAGCGTGGTCGCCCTTGCTGAACTCGAAGGACCAGCCAATCACGAAGAACAGCGAAACGCCGATCGCGATGTAGAAGATCCACCAGCCGACAGCGATGCCCAGCAGCAACAGGGCTGCACCGGCGCCGAGGCCCAGTGGCCACCAGCTCCAAGGTGCGAAGTTGCCGTAGGTGCCGGCGTAGTCCTTGATTTCACCGTCTTCATCATCCATGGAACCCGGACCGGTGACCTTCGCAGTCTTACCTGAGTACCAGGCAAGCATGAAGGCGAACATCACCAAGACCAGAATCATGGTCATGCCGATTGGCTCGTTGAACTCCGCAACGATGGAGTAGAACGCCAACGCGGCGATGAAGAAGACTCCGATGATCCAGAAAATATGAGCGTTGATTTTCATGGTGAATAACTACCCCATATCTTTCTGGTCTGCAGGACCAAAGATCTTACCAGTCACACCGGTTGGGGTGTAGGTCTGGGAGAGCTCTGGGTGGTGCAGGTCAAGAGCAGGACGCTCGGAGCGGATACGTGGCAGGGAGTAGAAGTTGTGCCGTGGAGGCGGGCAGCTGGTGGCCCACTCGAGGGAGCCGCCAAAGCCCCATGGGTCATCAACTTCGACCTTCTTGCCGTTGCGCCAGGTGATGTACACGTTCCAGAAGAACGGGATCATGGACAGACCCAGCAGCATGGAGAACACGGTCGAGAACTGGTTCATGTTGGTCCAGTTGTCTTCGATCATGTAGTCGGCGTAGCGACGTGGCATACCCATGACACCCAGCCAGTGCTGGACCAGGAAGGTGCCGTGGAAGCCGACGAACAGCAACCAGAACTGGATCTTGCCCAAGCGTTCGTTCAGCATCTTGCCGGTGAACTTTGGCCACCAGAAGAAGAAGCCTGCGAACATCGCGAACACCACGGTACCGAAGATCACGTAGTGGAAGTGCGCGACCACGAAGTAGGTGTCAGAGACGTGCCAGTCCATTGGAGGGGAAGCTAGGACAATACCGGTCAGACCACCGAAGAGGAAGGTGACCAAGAAGCCTAGGGACCACAGCATTGGGTTTTCGAAGGTAATCGAGCCGCGCCACATGGTACCGATCCAGTTGAAGAACTTCATACCGGTTGGGACCGCGATGAGCATGGTCATCAGGGCGAAGAACGGTAGCAGCACGGAGCCGGTGACGTACATGTGGTGTGCCCACACGGTCACGGACAGTGCAGCAATCGCGATGGTTGCGAAGACCAGACCCTTGTAACCGAAGATCGGTTTGCGGGAGAAGACCGGCAAGATCTCGGAGACGATACCGAAGAACGGTAGGGCGATCACGTAAACCTCGGGGTGGCCGAAGAACCAGAAGATGTGCTGCCAGAGCATGGCGCCACCGTTTTCTGGGTCAAAGATGTGTCCACCGAACCGTCGATCCATACCCAAGCCGAACAGTGCAGCGGCCAGTGGTGGGAACGCCATCAGGACGAGAATACCGGTCACCAGGGTGTTCCAGGTGAAGATCGGCATACGCCACATGGTCATACCAGGTGCACGCATCGTCAAGATGGTGGTGATGAAGTTGACGGAACCGAGAATGGTACCGAAGCCCTGCAGGGCGAGACCGAAGACCCAGAGGTCACCACCGACGCCCGGTGAATACGTTGTATTCGATAGCGGCGCGTAGGCGAACCAACCGAAGGAAGCGGCACCCTGTGGGGTGAGGAAGCCGGCCATCGCGATCAGCGAGCCGAACAGGAAGAACCAGAAGGCCAGCGCGTTCAAGCGTGGGAAGGCAACATCTGGTGCGCCGATCTGCAGCGGCATGATGACGTTTGCGAAACCAGCGAACAGCGGGGTCGCGAACATCAGGAGCATGATGGTGCCGTGCATGGTGAACAGCTGGTTGTACTGTTCCTTGGTGTGCAGGATCTGCATGCCTGGCTCAAAGAGCTCGGCACGAATCATCAGCGCCATCACGCCGCCGATGCAGAAGAAGATGAAGGAGGAAATCAGGTACATGTACCCGAGAACCTTGTGGTCCGTGGAGGTGATCCAAGAGACGAAGAGACGTCCCTTGGAACGGGGTACCACGCGTGGTGCCTCCGTTACCTCATCAGTGGCGTATTCGTAGGTAGTCACCTTTAGTTCCCTTCCCCAACTGGATTCTGGTTCGGGTTGCGATCGTACTTGTCATCGAGCAAGCCGTCTTCCAGCGTGTTCAGATGATCAATGAATTCAGATTCTTCGACAACCTTGACGTTGAAGAGCATCTCAGAGTGGTACTCACCGCACAGTTCTGCACACTTACCGTCGAAATCACCGATCTCGCCCGGGGTCAGGTACATGTAGTTCGGCTTACCTGGGATCATGTCGCGCTTCTGCAAGAAGGCTGGAACCCAGAACGAGTGGATCACATCGCGGGAGGTCAGCTCCAGCTTCACTGGAACGTCAACCGGCAGGTACAGGGTTGGCAGGGTGTCCCGCTTGCCGTCCTGACCGTCCAGGTGGGCCTGGATGGTTGGATCGTTCTTTTCCATGCCCTTGTACTCGTAGTTGAAGTCCCAAGCCCACTGCTTGCCAACCACGTTGACAACGAGCTCTGGTTCTTCAGCCGGTGGAGTATCAACGGCGCGCTGGACCTGATCGGTGAAGCCGAAGAGGACAAACACCATGACCAGAGGTACGACGGTGTACAGAATTTCCAGCGGTACGTTGTACGCGAGCTGCTTCGGGTAGCCAACGTCGTTCTTGCGGCGGCGGTATGCGATGATCACCCAGATCATCAGACCCCACACCAGAAGACCGATAGCGGTGGCAGCAATCCACGAGTTGACCCACAGGTCGGTCAGGTATGGATTGTGGTTGGTTGTCTCACGGGAGCCTGGGAGCCAGCCACGCTGGACTTCCTCGGAGCAACCCGTCAGCACCAACGCTGCGGTGCTTGCGACCGCAACTCCTTTAAGGAGCCGTGAACGTCGATTATTGGTTCGTTTGTGCGAACTCACTGACGGCCCTTCCTCTTTGTAGTGCGATGTGATGCGTAAAGCTTGATGTCATCCCGGTGAACCTGGCTGGACCCCGGGAAGAGGGCAAGACACACTTTGCCCCTTTACATTTACTACCTACTGTAGATGTTCTTGTGTCAAAGTGCATAGCTGTGACACACCGAGGGCCCATCAAAACACTGTTTTGACAGGCCCAATGCGGCATAGATCACATGAAGATTTAGTGGAATGAATCGCCGCAAGCGCAGGAGCCGCCCGCAGCAGGGTTATCGATGGTGAACCCGACCTTCTCAATGGAATCTTCAAAGTCGATGGTGGCGCCCGCCAAGTATGGGACGCTCATCTTGTCCACCACTACCCCAACACCGTTGAATTCGACGATGGCGTCCCCATCCAGGGTGCGTTCATCGAAGTACAACTGGTAGATCAGACCGGAACAGCCACCTGGTTGGACGGCTACGCGCAGGCGCAGGTCATCGCGGCCTTCCTGCTCCAGCAGGTCGCGGACTTTATTGGCCGCAAACTCGGTCAGTGTGACCTCGTGGGTCGGGGTCGAATTTTCGGTGGTCGCGGTGCTCATGTACTGAACCTTCCCTTCGAAGAAGTATCACCTAACTAACAGGGTACAACTTCTGTTGCCTTATTTTTTATTCCGCTCAGCCAAGCTTGCCAAGAAAAGGGCTTCGGCTTCGATCGCGTGTTGGAAGTCGGTGAGGTGCAACGATTCGTTGGCGGCGTGGGCACGGGTGTCCGGGTCCTCGATGCCGGTGATCATGATTTCGGCATCCGGGAACTGGTCCTTCAGGTCTGCCACAAAGGGGATCGAGCCGCCCATGCCGATGGTCACGGCCTCGGTTTCCCAGGCAGCGGTGAAGGCCGCCATCTGTAGCTGAGCAATCTCTGAGTTGGTATCGGCAGAGAAGGGGTGGCCCTGCTCGCCCTCGATGAAGAGCACCTCAGCACCCATCACGTCTTGAGCTAGGACATGCGCCTTCAAGGCAGCCATGGCCTGAGCAGGATCCTGTCCTGGGGCCAGCCGCATCGACACTTTGGCCCGCGCGGTAGGCAGTAGCGTGTTGGACGCAACCGCGACAGCCGGTGCGTCGAAACCAATCAGGTTGATGGCGGGTTTGTTCCAGAGCCGGTCCGCGATCGAGCCGGTGCCGGCGAGTTGCAATGAATCAATGATGCCGGCGTCGCGGCGGTAGTCGGCCTCAGCGTAGTCGATCTCTGCCACATCGTGGCTGAGAAGACCCGGTACAGCCACGCTGCCATCGGCAGTGTGCAAGGAGGCGATGATACGAGCCAACAGGGTCGGGGCATCTAGCACCGGGCCACCAAACATGCCGGAGTGAACCGCGTGCTCCATCACCTTGACCTCAATGGTCGCATCCAGCATCCCGCGCAGCGACGAGGTCAGTGCAGGTTGGCCCACCTTCCAGTTGGAGGAGTCCGCTACCACGATCACGTCGGCATCGAGGACCTCGTGATTGTCCTTGAGGAAGTTTGCAAAAGAAGGGGATCCGGCTTCTTCTTCGCCTTCGATGAAGACCGTGATACTGAGTTGATCCAGGGTCTGCGGGGTGACATCTGCCAACGCTTCCAGTGCGGCGAGGTGCACCATGATGCCAGCTTTGTCGTCTGCAGTGCCTCGGCCATAGAGACGGCCGTCGACTTCGCTGGCGACGAGCGGCTCGGTATTCCACAGCGCCTCGTCCCCGATCGGCTGGACATCGTGGTGGGCGTAGAGCAATACTCGCGGTGCCCCGGCCGGGCCAGGCCGATGTGCCACAACAGCTGGGGCGCCCTGCTGTCCTGCGCGGTCAGAACGTTCTGCCGTCAGAATCTGGACATCGGTGAAGCCGGCCTGTTTGCACTGTTCTGCGACAAACTTGGCTGATTCCTCGAGCAGCGCCGGATCGTAGGCATCCCAGGCCATGGCCGGGATTTTCACGTGTTCACTCAGCGTGGCCACGGTGGCCGGGAAGGCATTGGCCACGCTGGTCTTCAGCTCGGCAATGACAGCTGGGTCCAGCGGGAGGTTAGCGGCAGGATGTGAAAGAGTCATGGAGCAATTCTTGCACGTTCTTCACGTACAATGTGGGAGTGTTTGGTCGTAAAAAAGAAGTGAAATCTAGCCCAGAACCCGTCGAAGAGCCGCAAGTGCAACAGCCTGCTGGGTCCCAAAAGAAGGGACGTCCTACCCCGACTCGTAAAGAGCAGGAAGCTGCCCGGCGTCGCCCGCTTGTACCGGATGATCGCAAAGCTGCTCGGCAGGCTCAACGCGAAGCAGCCCGGCGCGCCCAGATGGAAACCCGTATTGCCTTGGAGACCGGTGACGAATCTCGGATGCCGGTCCGTGACCGCGGCCCGCAGAAACGATTCGCCCGTGACTATGTCGACGGCAAATGGAGCCTTGGCGAATGGCTGATGCTGATTGTGGTTGCGTGGCTGATTGCCTCGTTCACGGTCACCGGTAACTTCCAGGCCCAAGCCGTCATGTACGGTGTGCTCTGGGCCGTGATGGGCTTGGTGCTGTTGGAGGCTTTCCTGCGTAGCCGCGGGCTGAAGAAGGCTCTGCTGGCTCGCTTTGGTGAGATCGAACCGGGCACCGTGTGGTACGGCGTGACCCGTCAAATGCAGTTGCGTCGCCTGCGTATGCCGCGTCCCCAGGTGGCCCGCGGTGAGGAGCCCCGCCGCTAAAAACCGGCACACGCAACGAGGTCAACATACAACAGCGGCCGATCCGGATCAGTGTAGATCCAGATCGGCCGCTGTTGTTGTGTGGAGTGATTTAGCCGCGTTTGATGGGTTGGGCTTTGAGCATCATCGCTAGTTCGGTATTGATCCGGTGGGCCCACATGGGTCCTTCGTAGAGGAACGCCGTGTAGCCTTGCACCAGATCGGCTCCGGCCACCAAACGCGCATACACGTCCGTTGCGGTCGTGACGCCACCGACTGAGATGATGGCCTTCTCGGTTGGCAGTTCGGCGCGCAGAAGCCGCAAGACTTCCATGCTGCGTTCCTTCACCGGCAGACCGGAGACCCCGCCTGCCCCTAACTGTTCAACCTCGTGCGGGTCGGTGCTGAGCCCGGCGCGGGAGATCGTGGTGTTGGTTGCCACCACGCCAGCAAGATCGAGCTTCAGAACAAGTTGCGCAACAGCCTTGACGTCCTCATCGGCCAAATCTGGGGCGATTTTCACCAGCAACGGCACCCGTCGACCGGTGACCTCGTCAGCGGTGCGTTGGACGGCTGCCAACAGCGGCTCCAGCGAGGAGATCTCCTGGAGCTGGCGCAAACCGGGAGTGTTCGGGGACGAAACATTGACGACCATATAGTCGGCGTGCATCGCCAGACGGCGGGTTGAAAACTCGTAATCGGCCGCGGCGTCCGCCAACTCGACAACTTTGGTCTTACCGATATTTACGCCGATGATGGGCCGAGTCCGGTAATTGCGCTCCGCGAGCTTGGCCTGGGAGGTCATCAGCCGGGAGGCGATCACGGCGGCACCGTCGTTATTGAAACCCATCCGGTTAATCAGCGCCTTGTCGGCGGGAAGCCGGAACAGCCGCGGGGTGGGATTGCCCGGTTGCGGCTGGCCGGTGATGGTGCCCACTTCGACGTGCCCGAAGCCGATGTCCAACAATGCGGTGGTCCCATCCCCACCCTTGTCGAAACCGGCTGCCAAACCGAACGGTGTCGGGAAGTCTAGCCCCATGACGGTGCGGGCTAAGACAGGATCCGGGGCGGTTGCCTTACGCAAGAGTGCACCCGCCCCTGTCTTCTCAGCGGCCTTGATGGCGTTAAAACCGAAGTGGTGAGCTTTTTCAGCGTCCATGTGGCTGAAAACGTTCTTGAAGATCAGGGGGTAAATGCGAGGCAAAGACATACCTTTAAAATCCCACGCGGGAGGCAACGGGAGCAACTTATCAGCAATACTGGTGGGTATGGTTCCTATCACCCAGCCGAAATCAGTTTCGACAACGGCGAGAGATTGGAGACCCGCTACCAAAAGGAGAAGCCTGCAATGTGAACCAAGCACATCGGTTCTGCAGGGGAAGGGCCGGGCCAGCAAAATCTTCAAGGAGCATGTCGCCGAGCAATCGCGTTTTTGGGTTGATTACGGTGCGTCCTGCCGGATCACGCTCCGACCACGGTGGGAGGCCCGTCTTTGATCACCTACCCGGATAGCTACGCCTCTTCCACCCCGCCCGGGCAATGGGTCACCGACGTTCTGGGATCAGACTTTTTCGCCCGCACGCTGCCACTGGCCCGCGACGAGGAGGGCGAGGTGGTGGCCACCTTGGTCAAACACGCACCCGAAGACAAAACCTTGACCAAAATCCCGGTACTGTTCGTCCACGGGTGGAGTGACTATTTTTTCAACCGTGGTTTCGCCGAGTTCTGGACCGATCGGGGCCATCCGTTCTACGCACTGGATTTGCGTAAGTATGGGCGCAGTCTGCGGTCTTGGCAGTCCCCCGGGCTGGTCAATGACTTAGTCCAATACGATGAAGAAATCTGGCAGGCATACCGGCTGATCCGCTCAGAACATGGCAGCCATCAGGTCCCGTTTCAGCTCATCTTGTCCGGGCACTCCACCGGTGGGCTCACGCTGGCCCTGTGGGCGCATCGGAACCCGCGCCGAGTCCGAGCCATGGTGCTGAATTCACCGTGGCTGGAATTCCAGGGCTCGGCTTTGATGCGCCAGTTCACCGCGGCCATGATTGACCCGTGGAGTGTGCTAACACCTCGACGCGAACTTCATCTGCCCAAACCTGAGCACTACTACCGCTCAATGGCTGACACAGACAGTGGTGAGTGGTCACTGCACCCCACCTGGCGGCCCCGCGGCGGCTTCCCCGTATACCCGGCCTGGGTCAAAGCAATCCTGTCTGGCCACGCAACCGTCGCGCAAGGGTTACAGATCCCGGCACCGATCTGGGTGAGCTTAGCTGCCAAAAGTCAGTTTTGGTCGGCCTGGCGTTCCCGGATGCAGCAGGTCGACATCGTCCTGGACGTGGAGCAAGTTGCTGCCCGGGTGTTCCGGCTCGGCCCCGAAGTCAGCCTGTATCGGCAGCGGGCGGCCATGCATGACGTATTTGCTTCGCGTGCCGAGGTGCGGGCTGAAGCGTATGCTGCGTTGGAGCGGTGGCGAGTCGGCTACTTAGCTGAGCCGACCTGATCGATGGCCCCTCCGAAGCGCCTGTCCCGGCCAGTGTAAACATCGATCGCGGACAAGATACTCTCTTCGGTTACATCCGGCCAGAGTTCTTCGAGGAAGAGCATTTCTGCGTAGGCCGACTGCCAGAGCAAAAAGTTTGAGATCCGCTGCTCCCCCGAGGTGCGGACAAAAAGATCGACGTCTGGCACATCCGGCAGGGCCAACCGTTGCCCAATCATGTTCTCGGTAATCCGGTTAGCCTTAATTTTCCCGGCGGCTGCTTCGGAGGCCAGCTGTTGGACCGCGCCCAATAGTTCTGCCCGTCCACCGTAGTTCACGCACATGATCAACTGCGTGCCGGTGTTGTTCTTGGTCAGTTCTTCTGCCTCTTTGAGCTCTTTGATCACCGAGGACCACAGCCGTTTTTCCAACCCGTTCCAACGGATCCGCACATTCCAAGAATGCAACAGGTCCCTGCGTCGGCGCAGCACATTTCGTGAGTAGCCCATCAGAAAACGGACTTCGTCGATGGAGCGTTTCCAGTTCTCGGTTGAGAACGCGTAAACCGAGACGTATTTGACTCCGGCGTTGATCGCGCCCGCCAAGGCGCGCAACAGGGCAGCTTCCCCGGCACGATGTCCGTCGGTGCGCGGCAAGCCCCGTTGGTTGGCCCAGCGTCCGTTGCCGTCCATGACGATCGCCAAGTGTTCTGGGACCGTGCCGGGTTGGTACCCGGCTGATGCGGGCACGGGGGTGGCCGGAACCTGATCTGTGGGGCTCATGGATGTTTATGACTCCTGGGGGCTGGCGTTTCGCGCGGTGCGGTGCACGTGGGCAAGGGCTTTGACCTGTCGTTCTAAATGGTAGTGCACAAACGAGTTCACGAACCGTCCGGCATCGGCTTTGGCATGGTCCGCAGCCTGGTCCGCCACCGACCAGTCCCCCGCCAGTAACGCGGCCAGCAGTTCGATGGCCTCCGCTCCGGGCGTTTGGGACCCGGGTGGTCGGCAGGAGGAACAGCAGACCCCACCAAGGGGGACGTTCAGGGAGGAATGTGGGCCGGGCGCACCGCAGCGAACACAATCGGTAAACGACGGCGCCCACCCGGCGGCTGCCAGAGCGCGCAGCAGGTACGAGTCCAGGATCAGCTGGGGATCGTGTTCGGCTTTGGCCAAGGTGGCGACCGCGCCGTAAAACAGCCGGTATTGGGCGCTGTAGTACCCGGTTTCTACTGCGGTGAGCCGTTCGGCGGTTTCCGCCATGGCACACGCGGCCGTGTAGCGGCTGTAGTCTGCTGCTAAGTATTGTCCGTAGGGGGCTCTGGTCTGCGCTTGGGTCAGGATGTCCAGACTCCGCCCGTGGACGAGTTGCACGTCCACGAGGGTGAATGGTTCACAGCTGGCGCCGAAACGGGAGGAGGTCTTCCGGATCCCTTTGGCGACGGCTCGGATGATGCCGTGTTCGGCAGAAAGCAATGTGATGATGCGGTCTGCTTCGCCCAGCGGTTGGGTCCGCAACACCAAGGCTGTAGCCCGGTAGCTGCGGGCGGCAAAGGTGGCCCGGCCCATCTGCTGTTGTCCTGCTCTACGGTTCCGTCTTGTTAGCGGTCCCGCAGAGCTCGGTTGGCTGCGGACATGACTGCACGCAGCGCCGCGACGTTGGTGTTGGCGTCAATTCCGATGCCCCAGAGCAGCCGATCGCCGACGGCGCATTCGACGAATGCTGCGGCCTGCGCGTTGTCACCTTCACTCATGGCATGCTCGGTGTAGTCCAACACGCGAATGTCGACCCCGTCTGCCTGCAGCAGAGAGACGAGTGCGGAGATCGGGCCGGTGCCGGAGGCGACACGGGTCTCGGTCTTGCCGTTGACGTCCCAGTCGATGTTCAACTCAAAGGAGCCTTCGGCATCCGTGCTGGCGGTCACCGCGTTCAGCCGGTAGGTGCCCCACCGCTGTTCGCCGGCTTCCAAGTCGGCAGGCAGGTATTCGTTGACGAACATGTCCCAGATTTCGGCCGAGGACATTTCCCCACCCTCGGCGTCGGCACGTTTTTGCACGATTTGGGAGAACTCGACTTGGGCCCGGCGGGGCAAGTCAACCCCGTGTTCGGTCTTCAGCAGGTACGCAACCCCACCCTTACCGGACTGGGAGTTCACGCGGATGACGGCCTCGTAGGTGCGGCCAATGTCCTCCGGGTCGATCGGCAGGTATGGCACTTCCCAGACCATGTCATCGATGTGCTTGCCTTCCTTCTCAGCCTGGACTTCCATGGCCTCGAAGCCCTTCTTGATGGCGTCCTGGTGGGAGCCGGAGAAGGCGGTGAAGACCAGATCGCCCGCCCACGGGGAGCGTTCGTGCACCGGCAACTGGGTGCAGTATTCGGCGGTCTGGCGGATTTCTTCCATGTTGGAGAAGTCAATCTGTGGGTCAACACCCTGGGAGAACAGGTTCATGCCCAAGGTCACCAAGTCGACGTTACCTGTGCGCTCACCGTTGCCGAACAGGCAGCCTTCGATCCGATCCGCGCCGGCCATGTAGCCCAGTTCGGCTGCGGCCACACCGGTGCCCCGGTCGTTGTGCGGGTGCAGGGAGAGGATGATGCCTTCGCGGTTCTCCAGGTTGCGGTGCATCCACTCGATGGAGTCGGCGTAGACGTTCGGGGTGGCCATCTCCACGGTCGCCGGCAGGTTCAGAATCATCTGCCGGTCGGTGGAGGCCTCTAGGACGTGGGCGACTTCATTGGAGATGCGGGCGGCAAAATCCAGTTCGGTGCCGGTGAAGGATTCCGGGGAGTACTGGTAGATGATGTCGGTGCCGGTCAGCTGCTCTTCGTACTTGCGGCACAGGCGGGCACCGTTCAGTGCGATGTCGACGATGCCATCCATGTCTTGGCGGAACACGACCCGGCGCTGCAGCACAGAGGTGGAGTTGTACAGGTGCACGATCGCCCGGTGGCAACCTTCCAGCGCCTCGTAGGTGCGCTCGATGAGGTGTTCGCGGGACTGGGTCAGCACCTGGATGGTGACGTCCTCAGGGATACGGTCCTGTTCGATGAGTTCACGCACGAAGTTGAAGTCGGTTTCTGAGGCGGAAGGGAAACCAACCTCGATCTCCTTGAACCCCATCTTCACCAGCAGGTCAAACAGGCGGTGTTTGCGGGCGGAGTTCATCGGATCGATGAGAGCCTGGTTGCCGTCACGCAAATCGACCGCGCACCAGCGGGGGGCCTTGGTGATCTTCTTGTCCGGCCACGTCCGGTCCGGCAGTTCAACGGTGATCTGCTGGTCGAACGGCACGTACTTGTGGATGGGCATGCCCGAGGATTTCTGATAATTCTTCATGATCAGTGGTAACTACCTTTTGCGTTGCGGCGTCAAAAATGGGTCAAGATTTTTTAGTGCAGTACTGGAACAGGGCCAGTGAGAAAGTCGTGGGCTGCACGTGTGGAAGGCCGAAGAAGAGTAACTCCGTAACGAGGAGGGCCTGACCGCGGAAGTTTTATGCACCTAGCCGCGGCCGTGACAGATCCCCGTCACGGCGGCTAAGAAGAAGAAGTCGGTGCATGTGCATGCTCCCACTGTAACGCCTTGGCCTGCTCCAGCCCAACTCTAGAACCCGAGTCGGTCCAATTGTTTCGGGTCACGCTGCCAATCCTTGGCAATTTTTACGTGCAAGTCCAAGTAGATGGGGCTGCCGAGGATTTCTCGGATCTGCGGGCGGGCGACCGAGCCGATCTCTTTGAGCCGGGAACCGCCCTTACCGATGATGATGCCCTTCTGGGAGGAGCGTTCCACGAACAGGTGAACGCGCACATCCAGCAACGGCTTATCTTCCGGCCGGTCCTCACGTGGCACTATCTCATCGACAACCACGGCCAATGAGTGCGGCAGCTCCTCGCGGACGCCCTCCAAGGCGGCTTCGCGGATGATCTCGGCGATCATCTTGGTCTTGGACTCGTCGCTGATCTCCCCTTCCGGATATAGCGGCGGGGAGACCGGCAAACGTTCGATAATCACGTCGGTCAGGGCGTTGAGCTGTTCGTCGGTGACCGCCGAGACGGGCACGATGTCCGCGAACCCACCTCGCTCGCCAAGGATCTCTTCACCGAGGGCGTGCACCGCCATCAGCTGCTCGGCGACGACCGGCTTTTTCACGGTGTCTATCTTGGTCACCACCGCGATGACCGGAGCCTGGGTCAGGTTGGCCAGATGTTCGGCAATGAACCGGTCACCGGGCCCGATCTTCTCATTGGCCGGGATGCAGAAGGCGATGACATCAACGTCGGCCAGTGTCTCGGCGACCAGATCGTTGAGACGTTGCCCCAGCAAGGTGCGCGGCCGGTGCAAACCAGGTGTATCCACCAGGACGATCTGGGCTTTCTCCAGGTGCATGATGCCGCGGATGGTGTGCCGGGTCGTCTGCGGTTTGTTTGAGGTGATCGCGACCTTTTGTCCAACCAGCGCGTTGGTCAGGGTGGACTTGCCGACGTTGGGGCGACCGACAAAGGACAAAAAGCCCGAGCGGAAGTCTTCCGGATAGTCGGTGCGGAAGGTGAATGCTTCAGTGTTCATGTTCGGACTCCTGCGGTGTGGTCTCTGCGGTGGCCAGCGGGTAAACCGTGGCGATGACGTGGCTGATGCGGTTGCGGCGGCCTTCTCGTCTCTCGGCCACCAAGTGGACGTGATCGATGTCGACTTCGGAACCGACCAGCGGAACTTTGCCTAGTTCTTGGGAGAAGAGACCGCCGAGGGTGTCCACATCCTCGTAATCCAGTTGCTCCAGACGTAGATTAACCAGATCGGCGAAGTCATCCACCGCCATCGCGGTGGCTAACCGGTATTTCGGATGGCCCTGCTCATCGGGGGCGAGCTCTTCGATCTCCGGGGTTTCTTCGTCGTACTCGTCGACGATTTCACCCACAATTTCTTCGATCAGGTCTTCCAAGGTCACCAGACCGGCGGTACCACCGTACTCATCAACGACGATCGCCATGTGGATGCCGGCTGCCTGCATGTACTCCAAGAGTTCGGAGACGAGCTTGGACTCGGGGATGAAATGGATGGCCCGCTGCAGCTCGGTGACGGTCATCTCCCCCTGCACCGTCTCGGTGCCGAAGAGCTCACCGGCAACGTCTTTGAGGTAGAGCACCCCGCGGATGTCGTCGGTGTCTTCACCAATGACCGGGATGCGGGAGTTGCCCGAGCGCAAGAACAGGCTCATGGCTTGTTGCAACGTTGCATCATGATCGATCGTGATCATGTCGGTGCGCGGCACCATCACGGCACGAACCCGGGTGTCCGAGAGGTCGACGACGGACTGGATGAGTTCGACCTCGGAATCTTCGATGACCTCGGCTTCACTGGCGCGGGTGACGAATTCCATGAAGTGCTCTTCGGCGAAGAACACGGTGTCTTCCGTGGGCGCCGACGGGGTGAGCTTGCGGCCCAGGCCGGCCAGCCACTGCGGGATGGGGCCCAGCACCAGCCGCAGGATATGTACCAGTGAGGCGGTGGCGGAGACCAGCTGATGGTCGTAGCGGCGTCCGAGCTGGCGTGGGGAGATGCCGACGAAAACGAAGGAGACCACGGCCATCATGACGGTCGCGCTCAGAAGCGCGATCCAGATGGTTTCGATGACGCGCAGAAACAGGGCGGTGACCAGCACGGCGGACAGGAATTCGAACCAGATCCGCCAGAACCGGAGCGCATCGGTATGGTCCCGGGGGTTGTCAAAGACCTTCGACAGCGCGCCTTTGGGCTTCTTGCTGACGAGGTCTTCGGCTTCTTTGCGCGGCAGGTAGAGGAATGCAGCTTCCGCCGCGGCCAACACACCGGCCAAAATCAAGGAGAAGACCACCAGGGTGATGGTCAGTCCAATACTCATTCTTTAGTGACTACCCTTCAGCGATTACTGTCCGGCCGTTGCGGAGGTGGGAGCGGGCCGGCCCAGGAAGCTTGATAGTAGCTGCTCCTGCAGTTGGAACATTTCCGAGCGTTCAGCGGGCTCGTAGTGATCGTGGCCGAGCAGGTGAAGCAAACCGTGCGTTGCCAGCAGCAGGATCTCATCGTCGGTGCTGTGCCCTTCTGCTTGGGCGGCAGCAACGGAGGGGCAGATCACGATGTCCCCGAGTATGCCGTCCTCCACCGGTTCTTCGGCAGTTCCGGCGCGTAACTCATCCATGGGAAAGCTCATCACGTCGGTGGGCCCGGGCAAGTCCAACCAGCGTACGTGCAGCTCCTCGATGGTGGGTTCATCCACAAACGTCACCGACAGTTCCACGGCCGGACCCAGATGCAGGGCGGCGTAGTGGTGGGCGAACATCTTCCGCAACTGCTCCAGCGGCAACTGGTCATCGGCGATGTCGGTGGTGTTCTCCAGCTCGAGGCTGGGGGTGGGCGAATCCGTCATGACTGCTCGTTTCCGGCTCCGGGGTGGCCGCTTCGGCGGTGTTGCGCGCGCACACCGGCACGGCGTTCAGCACGATTGCCGCCGGAGCGTGCCGGTTGAGAAAACTTGTCGTAGGCATCCACGATGCGGGCCACCAGTGCGTGGCGGACCACGTCCTCGCTGGTCAGATAGGAGAAGTTGATGCCCTCTACCCCATCTAAGATGCGCATGACTTGCCGCAGACCGGATGAGGCGCCGCGTGGCAGATCGACCTGGGAGATATCACCGGTGATGACCATCTTGGAACCGAAACCCAGTCGGGTCAGGAACATCTTCATCTGCTCGGCCGTGGTGTTCTGCGCTTCATCCAAAATGACGAAGGCGTCGTTGAGGGTTCGGCCACGCATGTACGCCAGCGGGGCCACCTCAATCACACCGGAGGCCATCAGACGGGGAATCTGATCCGGGTCCAACATGTCGTGCAGCGCATCGTAGAGCGGCCGCAAATACGGGTCAATCTTCTCGCTGAGAGAGCCAGGCAAATACCCCAGCCGCTCCCCCGCCTCGACGGCCGGGCGGGTCAACACGATGCGGTTGACCTCTTTGCTCTGCAGCGCTTGGACCGCTTTGGCCATGGCAAGGTAGGTCTTACCGGTACCGGCGGGACCGATCCCAAACGTCACGTCGTGCTCGTCGATCGCATCCACGTATTTTTTCTGGTTCGCCGTCTTCGGGCGGATCTTCCGTCCCCGGGAGGCCAGAATGTTGGTGCTGAAGACCGCCGCAGGCTCAGGTTCCCCGCTGCGTTGCAGGGCCAAGGTGCGTTCGATGACCTCATCGGTGATCGGCACTTGCGCCCGGGCCATGGACTTGAACTGTTCGATGGCATCGACCACAGCTGTCCGTTCCGGTTCAGCGGCCCGGACGGTGACCTCGTGTCCGGCCGCGGTTAAGATCGCTCCCGGGTACACGCCTTCGAGTACGCGCAGCAGTCGATCGGCTGCGCCCAAGGTTGCCACCATGTGTTCGTCCGAGGCAAAGCTAATAGTTGTGGTGTTCTCCCCGTGGGGATCCTGTGCAGGGATACCTGACTCCTGAAATATGTGTAGCTAATTCCAACTGCTCATCAACAGTTTATCGCGCCGGTAAGCACTTGCCTCATCGCCACAGGCAGATAAGATGGGACAGACTTCTCGCACCATCGAGAAACATGTATTGAAAGAGAGTTCTTGGACCATGAGCGCAGCACCGCGTCTCACACGGTCGGTTTATCGTTCCGGGCCCGCACTGCTGGTCGCCGGGACGATCATTGCCGGTACGTTGGCAGGATGTGTACCCGCTGATCGAACCGCTACCCCAGCCCCGGAAATTGTGGGTCGGGATGCAGCTGACGAAGAGTATGGGATCCCTGTCGAATCTGGCAGCGACGCCAAGTTTTCGGCCAGTGTAGGTGCCGACACCGATCAGGCCACCGAGCCAGAATCCGATGCGGATGACGCCGCAGCCGGCCGTGACGCCAACCTAGAAAACCGCCAGCTACAGCCCAAAACCGAGGACGGGCTGGTGCGTCCCACCCAGCAAGATAACGGGGCCATCCGGGAGAGAACGGTACCTGTCTACTGGGCTGGCGACACCGCCGAAGGGCTGAAGTTGTTCCGCGAATTCCGGACCGTACCAGATCACGGGGATCCGATCGCAACCGCGGTGCTGGCCATGTTCAATGAGCGCCCCCTTGCTCCGGACTACGCCCACCACCTGAGCAACATCGACACCGTCGGGGTGTCCCTATCGCTGCAAAACGTCATCACCTTGGACTTCCCGGCCGAAGCATTCCAACGTCGCTACTCCCAAGAACTCGCGCACACGCTGATCCAGCAGATCGTGTACACGGCCACGGCGTCTGCAGCTCAAGCCTCGCTCGGTGACGGGAGCATCCCGTATTCGGTGCGGATCTTGGTTGAGGGACAGCCTAATCAGGAAGTCTTTTCCGCCCTGAACCTAGAGGACGAATACCACCGCGATAGCTCAACCTTGGCGGCCGTGTGGATCATCGATCCGCAGGAAGGCTCCAAGGTCGGACGCACCATCACCATCAAGGGCCTGGCCACCTCCGAGGCCGAAGACTTGAACTGGGTACTGTACCGCAAGGGCGAACGAGCCGATAGCTGGGTCCGAGACAGTGCGGACACGGTCGAGCTTTCCAGTGAGGACTCGCCCTACTCGCAGGTGTACACGCTTGAGCTAGAGCTGGACCCTGGCGAATACCGGTTGCAGGTGCAAGATCCCGAGTCCTCCAGCGTGGATAGCAAGGACTTCAGCGTCGACTAGCCGCTACCACCGTTTCAGCAGGTGGTTCAACACCGCCAGCAATGCGGGTCCAGCCGAGGAGGCCCGCATGATGATTTCACCCAATCGGACACCGACGGCACCGGCCTGAAACCAGGCGTTGCGTTCGGCGTCGCTGAACCCGCCTTCGGGCCCGATCACGATGGCGATCTGCCGGTAGTTGGCCAAAGAATCCAGTCCGCCCAGTTCTTGGAGTGCTGCGCGCAGATCAGCGTGGCCGGTCTCATCGAGCACGATGACCAGCGTGTCCGGTTCCCGGCACAGTTCGGTCACATCGGTGCCCTCTAAGAGCGGACCCAAAACCGGTATCCGAGACCGGCGGGCCTGCTGTCCGGCCTTAGCAACCAAGTTCTCCCATTTCTGGTGTGACTTGGCGGCACGGTTGCCTTTCCAGCGCACGATGCAGCGTTCTGATTGCAGCGGGGAGATCTGATCGACACCGTATTCGGTGGCGGTTTCCACGGCCTGCAGGTCCCGATCTTGTTTGGCCAGCGCTTGGATCATGTGCAGCACCGGGGTCGGTGTCGCTTCGGTGCCACGGTCATCGACCTGCAGTTGCAAGGACACATCCCGGCCTTGGCCGGTGACCTCGGTGATGGTGGCGTCGACCCAAGACCCTTCGCCGTCGGCGTAGCGGATCTGGTCTCCGGCACCCAGCCGCACCACATTGTGAGCGTGATGGGCTGGCTGGCCGGTGATGGAAAACGTCTGTGAGTCGGTGGGGAAAGTGTTCTCAGAGCCTTGGTAGAACAACGGCAACGTCATGGTTTTACTCTACCGGTTCTGCGCCGAGAATTAGTGGGTGGCTTCTTCCCAACGGTCACGGAGTTTGGAGAAGAACCCGCCGCGCGTGTTCACTTTGCCTTCGGCGGCTTCTTCCCCGCGCAGTTCGGCGAGCTTGCGCAACAGTTCGCGCTGCTCCTCATCCAGTTTGGTTGGGGTTTGCACGTCGATGGTGACGCGAATCGAACCGCGGCCGGCACCCCGCAGGCGTGTCACGCCCAACTCCGGCAGGGTCAGCACGGTCCCCGGTTGGGTACCCGGTTCCACATCAAGGGTGCGTTCCCCGTCGAAGGTCTCAAACGGGATGGACGCACCCAGCGCGGCGGCAGTCATCGGCACGGTCACGTGTGCGAGCAGGTCGTCCCCGTCGCGGGTGAAGACCGGGTGGCTGCGCACGGAGATTTCCACGTACAGGTCGCCCTGCGGCCCGCCACCTGGACCGACCTCGCCCTCGCCGGGCAAGTGGATCCGGTTGCCGGTGGCCACGCCGGCAGGAATCTTGATGGTGAGTTTGCGGCGGTCGCGGATGCGGCCCTGGCCGGAGCATTCGTGGCAGGGGTGTTCGATGATGGTGCCGAAACCTTGGCACTGGTAGCAGCGCTCGGTGGAAACCACCGGGCCGAGGAAGGATTGGACTTGACGCTGGGTCATACCCTGGCCGTGGCAGATATGGCAGGTGACCGGATGGGTGCCTTCGGCGCAGCCCTTGCCACCACAGGTCGGGCACGTGACCGCGGTTTCGACTTCGGTGCTCACTTCCCCACCGAAGACCGCATCCTGCAGGTCGATCCGCACCCGAATCATGCCGTCCTGGCCGGGCTGGGTCCGGGACATCGGTCCTTGGTGTCCGCCGCCGGCGGCATTGAAGAACGTTTCGAACAGGTCGGAGAACCCGAACCCGCCGGCGCCACCAAAACCAGCCTGCGGGCGGCCGTTCTCGTCACCGGTCGCATCATAGTTCCGGCGACGCTCGGTATCGGAGAGCACCTCGTAGGCGTGGGTGACCTTCTTGAACTCCTCGGCAGCTTCCGGACCAGGGTTCACGTCCGGGTGCAGCTTGCGCGCCTTCTTGCGGTAAGCCTTCTTGATCTCTTCAGCAGAGGCGTCGGCAGACACACCGAGGGTCTGGTAGTGAGTACTCACTGAGTTTGGGTTCCTTCCAACGTTCTATCGTTGAGCCAAAATTTTGGACAAGTATTTCGCGATGGCGCGTACGGCCGCCATCGTGCCGGGATAATCCATCCGGGTCGGTCCCATCACGCCCAATTTCGCGTGCGTGTCGGCGGTGCCGTAGTTGGCCACCACCAGTGACGTTTCCGCCAACGAACCGTACGGGTTTTCCCGTCCGATCTTCACGGACAGGCCGGAGGCATCCTGTTCCATCTCTGATAACAACCGCAACAGCACAACTTGTTCCTCAAGGGCCTGCAAGATGGGGCCGATGCTGTACGGGAAGTCCGAGTTCGAGCGGGCTAGATTGGCTGTCCCAGCCATCACAATGCGCTCGGTTGCGCGGGCGTCGGCCACTGCAGCGACCGTTTCCAAAAGGATGCTAGCCGTGTTCAGTTGGTGCGCCGGCAACAGCAGCTCAAAAGGGATCTCCGCCGACGGTAGCAGAGCCATGGGCTGTCCGGCCAAGTGATCCAGCAAGATCGCCTTGATGACTTGTAAGTCTTCGTCGCTGACGGCGTCAGCGGTGGTGATGACCCGCTGCTCTACTTTGCCCGCCGAATCAATCACCACGACCAGGTGCTTGGTGGCGGCGAGAGCGACAAATTCGAGGTGACGCAAGGTCGCCGCGTCGGTGCTCGGGATCTGCAGCACCGCGACCTGATTGGTCAGTTGAGACAGCAACCGCACGGTCCGACTGAGCATCTCGTCTAAGTCCCCGGAGGACTCCAACAGGGTGTGAATCGCATTGCGTTCTGCTGCCGAAAGCGGCTTCAACTCCGCGATCTGGTCAACGAAGAGCCGGTAACCCTTGTCGGTGGGGATGCGGCCGGCGCTGGTGTGCGGGGCAACAATCAGGCCCTCTTCCTCCAGCGACGCCATGTCATTGCGGACCGTGGCCGAAGAGACACCGAGGTTGTGCCGCTCCACTAAG
This sequence comes from Micrococcoides hystricis, assembly GCF_042434215.1. Lineage (NCBI taxonomy): Bacteria > Bacillati > Actinomycetota > Actinomycetes > Micrococcales > Micrococcaceae > Micrococcoides > Micrococcoides hystricis. Next base: position 313,240 of record NZ_JBHLUB010000001.1, read on the forward strand.
GCCTTGGATCCGACAGGCTCTCGTGAGTGCACGTAGTCTTCCACGATGGCGCGCAAGACTTGAAGTTTTCGGGGTTCGGCTCCCCGTGCTGCAGGTCGATCCGGGTCAGACATGGTGAAACCTCCCTTTGTTACCTCACGCATGGAACCATCTAGGTGTTAGCACTCCCTAGTGGCTAGTGCTAAAACTGCTCTATTCAGTGTAATACCTTTACCCGGTTTTGTCGGCGCGCACGCGTACAGTAGTGGTCATGAACACGCAGTGGGGACCGAGCGACCTCGGAGATTTGCGCGCCGGCCAAGGTCGGCAGATCCGTCAGCAGCCAGCCGAATCGGGACTGGTGATCGAAGAAACCGAATCCGGGTGGGTCGGTGCCATCCTTCGTGTCGAAAAAGCTGGCGGCATGCACGTGGTGGTCCTAGAAGACCGGCACGGCAAGACACGATCCTTCCCGTTGGGCTTCGGTTTCTTACTCGAAGGCGAACCAGTCGAACTGACCCCATCGGCCACACCCAAGGCACCGCGGCCGAGCACGTCAAACCGCACAGCATCCGGCTCGCGTGCGCGCAGCAGCCAGCAGGCCACGGTTGCGCGGGCGGCGAAATTCTGGGTCGAAGGAACGCACGATGCGGAACTGGTCGAGAAAATCTGGGGCGAAGATCTGCGCGAACTCGGTATCGCGGTGGAACCGATCGGCGGAATCGACGATTTGCCCGCCATGATTCAAGCGTTCGGTCCGCACCGTCAGGCTCGACTAGCGGTCCTCGTCGATCACCTCGTTCCCGGCTCTAAGGAGACGCGAATCGTAGAGCAGGTGCGCGCCAACCGGCAGTGGGCTGACACAGTTCTGGTTCTCGGACACCCCTACGTAGACGTGTGGCAATCAGTGAAACCCAAGGCACTCGGGATTGCGGCCTGGCCCAGCATTGACCGCAGCGTGGAATGGAAACGCGGCGTGTTGCAGGCCTTCGGGCTGCCACATGGCAACCAACGAGACATTGCTCACGGTTGGAAGCTCATTCTTGCCCGAGTGCGCAACTATGCCGACCTGGAACCCTCATTTCTGGGCCGTGTAGAGGAACTCATCGACTTTCTCACCCAAGACGATGAAGACAGATACGCCTAGAAAAGCCGCGTAACAGGCGAGTCTACGCGCAGGTAGTTGCAGATTGATGGATTAGAATGGAAGCAAAATTTGCACCCGATGACGCCACTGACGGCCTCACCGTTTCTGAGAAAGAGTGTTAATGACAACCGCCAATCAGGGAAACACTGGACAGCAACAGGTCCCACAGGATCCTGCCCCGGCTGTTCCGCCGTTGACCCCGGCTGAAGACCGCCAGTGGGCTACCATCGCCCACTTCGGTGCGATTCTGGGCGCGTTGCCGTCACTGGTCATCTACCTCATCTTCCGTGACCGCGGCCCGTTCACCGCGCAAGAATCCAAAGAAGCACTCAACTTCACGCTGCCGCTCACAGTGATCTTCATCCTGGCCAACATCTTGGCATTGCTGCCCTTGTTCGGCTGGATCTTCGGCCTCGGCGCCGTCATCGTCTGGATCTTCATGACCATCTCCGGGGTCATTGCCGGCATCGAATGCAATAAGGGCCGCCCGTACCGGTACCGCTTCAACCTGCGTCTGCTCTAGACCCAACGACGAAGCTTTAAAAGAACCGTCAGGAACACGCAGAGGTTCCTGGCGGTTCTTTTGTTTCCGCCGTTTTATCAGCTGCGCCGTCAGCCTCGCCTTTAGTAGGTGGCGAAAGCTTGTTCGATCGCTGCCGGACCAAACCCGTGGGCGAGGCACAACTGCAGCAAAATCCGTGCGTGCTGGGGTGACAAATCACTGTTCGGCACCAGCTTTCGGTCCAGCAACGAGGTCCGGCTCAACACGCGTGGGTCATCAAAAGCCCGGGTAGCCTGTACGACTACCACCCCGGATGCGACGGCTTCATCAAGCGCCTCATCAATGCCCGGGGTATTAGTACCCGGTGGGAACCCGATGGCAATCAAACCGGTCGCACCCGCCTCCACAAACGCCCGAACCGCTACCCCATCGGCCTGACCGTATCCGTACACGATGTCTACCCGGGGCAAAGATGCGTCGGTCTGATGGTCCCGGCACGTTTGCTCCCAACAGCGGGCGAAGGCACTGGTGCTGGTGTGTAGCTGGACCGGTACACGCGAGATTCGTACAGACCCGTCCACCGTGACGCCCCCGACAGGCCCAGCCACCGGACTGGTCAGAGCGTCCAAGCGGTGGTTACTACGTTTGGTGACATCGCGTGCACTGTGCACCGTCTGATCCATGACCACCACGACGCCAAGCCCCGAAGTCTGCTCAGCAGCCGCGGCACGAACCGCGTCAACAAAGTTCAGCTGGGCATCGCTACTGAGGGTGCGTGGCGGTCTCTGCGAACCCACGATGACCACTGGTTTTTCGGTGTCGAGAACCAGATGCAGGAAGAAGGCGGTTTCTTCCAGCAGACCGGTGCCATGAGTGATGACTAAGCCATCGACATCGTCTTCATCCAGAGTTTGCTGAGCCATGGCAGCCAACCTGAACCAGTCGGCAGTGCTGAGTCGTTTACTGCGCAACTGCCCGAAAGGCAGCGGAGAAATCTCCGCGACCTCCCGGATCTGGGGATTCAACGCCAACACGTCTTCGGTGGATAAAACCTGGCCAGAATCCAAATAGCTCAGATAATCCAGAGACCCGGTTCCAGCATTACTGATGGTCCCACCCGTGCCAATGACAGCAATTCGTTTCATACCCGAAGCATAGCGCCGCGATCAGAAATCGAGGAGACGCCGAACCACTTCATCCGCCAACAGCCGCCCCTTCAGGGTCAACACAATTCTTCCCCTCTCCAGGGCTGCTGGATCAATAAGACCTTGCTCCAGCAGCGGGGTGCAGCGATGCGCCAAGGTTTGCGGTGAGAGTCCAAGACGGCTCTCAGCCATCCCCTCAACCAAGCGTGTCTGCAGCAGCACATCCTCAAGCAGTTGGGCCTGCTCATCCGGGATCTCCATCCCCAGAGCCGGTGAATGGCCCGCCTGAAGACGATCGGCGTAAGCACGTGGATGCTTTACATTCCAGAACCGATAATTGCCCAAGTGCCCGTGCGCGCCCGGTCCATAGCCCCACCAGTCTTGATTCAACCAGTAGTAGCGATTGTGGGCGGAGCGGCGGTCATCGCTGCGCGCCCAGTTGCTCAGTTCATACCACTGGTACCCTGCGGCGTTCAGCAATTGGTCCGTGAGCTCGTATTTCTCCGCCTGATCATCCGGGTTCGGGTACGGGTAAACCCCACGCTTCATCTGGGCTGCCAGCTTGGTACCCTCTTCGATGATCAAGGCGTAGGCGGACACGTGGTCAGGTTCCAGTGCTGTGACCAGCTCCAAGGTGTGCCGGTAGTCGGCAACGCTCTCCCCCGGCGTCCCATAAATCAGATCTAGGCTCACCTGCAGGCCCGCAGCCTTGACCAGTTCCACGGCATCGGGGATGCGGGCCGGGTCATGAGTGCGGTCAAGGACCTCGAGCACATGGGGCACGGCGGACTGCATGCCGATTGAGACACGATTGACCCCGGCGTCGGCAAGCGTCTGGACCAGCTCGGCGGTGATGGTGTCCGGGTTGGCTTCAACCGTGACCTCCGCACCCGCTTCAAGCCCGAAGGTCTCCTGCAGGGCCACGAGGATCTTGGCCAAGTCCGCACCCGGCAACAGGGTCGGTGTTCCCCCGCCGAAGAAGACCGAAGACAAAGCTCGTGCCGGGATGCCGGTCTGGGCCATGACACGCTGTGACAGCTCCACCTCTGTGAGCAATGTCTGCGCATAGTTCAGCAGATCAGCCCCGCCACCCAACTCGTGGGCAGTGTAGGTATTGAAGTCGCAATAACCGCAGCGCACCGCGCAGAACGGGATATGGACGTACGCGGAGAAGGTGCGCGCCTCTTCGGCGCGGGCCTGGGGCGGGAGGCTGCCATCCAACGCTGGAATGGCAGACCCGTCCAGTTCATGGGCGGGCATGAACTATTTGCGGCCCTTCTCGGTGCCACCGTCGGCCGAGAGCGCGGCGATGAAGGCTTCCTGCGGGACCTCCACGCGCCCGACCATCTTCATGCGCTTCTTGCCTTCCTTCTGCTTCTCCAGAAGTTTGCGCTTACGAGAGATGTCACCGCCATAACACTTAGCAAGCACGTCCTTGCGGATCGCCCGGATGTTTTCACGCGCAATAATCCGGGAGCCGATGGCGGCCTGAATCGGCACCTCGAACTGCTGCCGCGGAATCAACTCACGCAGCTTCTGGGTCATCATGACACCGTACGAGTACGCCTTGTCCTTGTGCGTGATCGCGGAGAACGCGTCCACCTGCTCGCCCTGTAGCAAGATGTCCACCTTGACCAGATCGGAAACCTGTTCCCCGTCGGCCTTCCAGTCAAGGGATGCGTAGCCCTTGGTCCGGGACTTGAGCTGATCGAAGAAGTCGAAGACGATTTCTGCCAGCGGGATCCAATAGCGCAGCTCGACACGTTCCTCGGAGAGGTAGTCCATGCCGCGCATATTGCCTCGTTTGGACTGGCACAGCTCCATGACGGCACCCACATAGTCGGAAGGGGTGATGATGGTGGCGTTCACCATCGGTTCGTGAACCTCAAGGATCTTTCCTTCCGGGTATTCGGAAGGGTTCGTCACCTTGAAACGGGTCTTATCCTCGGTCACGACCTCGTATTCAACGTTCGGTGCAGTGGAAATCAGGTCTAGGTTGAACTCGCGTTCCAGCCGCTCCCGCACAATCTCCAAGTGCAGCAAGCCAAGGAAGCCAACACGGAAACCGAAACCAAGGGCCACCGAGGTTTCTGGTTCATAGGCCAGGGCCGCGTCGTTGAGCTTGAGCTTATCCAGTGCATCACGCAGCACCGGGTAGTCGGACCCATCAATCGGGTACAGCCCGGAGAACACCATTGGTTGCGGTTCTTCGTAGCCGCCCAAAGATTCTTCGGCCGGGTCCGCGGCCAAGGTGACGGTGTCACCCACCTTTGACTGGCGCACGTCCTTGGCGCCGGTGATCAGATAACCCACTTCTCCAACCGAGAGGCCTTTGGCCGGTTCTGGGGTCGGTGACGAGACACCCACTTCCAGCAGCTCGTGGGTTGCCCCGGTGGCCATCATTTCGATCTTCTGGCGGGGGCCAATCTTTCCATCGACCATGCGCACATAGGTGACCACACCACGGTAGGTGTCATAGACCGAGTCAAAAATCATGGCGCGGGCCGGAGCGTCCGCCACACCCTCAGGTGGCGGGATCTCACGAACAATCTTGTCCAACAGTTCCTCTACACCGACGCCGGTCTTGCCCGAAACGCGCAACACATCGTCGGCGTCCACGCCGATGAGGTTCGCAATCTCGGCCGCGTACCGGTCAGGGTCAGCTGCGGGCAGATCGATCTTGTTCAGCACCGGGATGATGGTCAGATCGTGTTCCATCGCCAAGTACAGGTTGGCCAGGGTCTGCGCTTCAATCCCCTGAGCCGCATCTACCAGCAGCAATGCGCCTTCACACGCTGCCAAAGAACGCGAAACCTCATAGGTGAAGTCCACGTGCCCGGGGGTGTCGATCATGTTCAGGATGTGAGCTGTACCCTCGACGTCCCAAGACATGCGTACAGCCTGAGACTTAATGGTGATGCCACGTTCACGCTCAATATCCATGTTGTCCAGATACTGGGCCCGCATCTCACGCTGCTCCACCGTGCCAGTGGACTGCAGCATGCGGTCTGCCAGCGTCGACTTGCCGTGGTCAATGTGCGCGATGATGCAGAAGTTGCGAATCACCGAAGGGTCGGTGGCGCCAGGTACCGGTGCGGTACGGGCGTGAGGAGACATACAGCTCTTCCCTTTCCAGAAAAACTACAACACCCCATTGTTTCATGTTTTAGTCTCCACCATGGTTTGGAGGTGGTAGCGTAAGGAAAATGAGTAGTCCTTTTCCGCGTAATCTCCGGCAACTCATGGGCACCGCGCGCCGCTTAAAGAACGCGCTCTCCCCACTTATGCGCTCGTCTTCGGGCACAACCAAGTCACGGCAGCAAAGCCGAGGGCGCTCTCCCCAGAATTCCGCCAACTGTACCGCCGATCAGCATCTAGGACGCGCCTACCCCGGCGACTTCACCGGAAGCGCACAGTTGGAGTACTCCCCCAAAGCCGATGGGAAACCCGATCCCGGTGAAATCGTCTGGACGTGGGTTCCCTACGAAGAAGATCACTGCCAAGGAAAAGACCGCCCGGTCCTGCTCGTCGGACGCAATGGGAAATATCTGCTGGCCGCCATGCTGACCACCCGGGACCGCAACAACACGCACGAACATGACCCGAATTATCTGGACATCGGTACCGGGCCATGGGACCGGAAACGCCGCCCCAGCGAAGTGAAATTAGACCGGATTCTGCAGATTCATCCCGACGATGTCCGCCGCAACGGCGCCATCCTTGACGAGCAACGATTCCGTTTTGTCCAGGAGCGGCTGGAACAGAATCACGGCTGGTACCACTAGGGGCGCGTGTGTTGTCAACCAACGGACGAAAAGTCTGTTAGAATTTTTAGCTGTGTGTCCGCGTAGGTCATCGGGCACATCCAGCACGTTTCGTTGCCCGGCATTCCCCCGCCACATCTCAGTTGCAGCGAACGACGCGGATAATCCCTCACCGACCAAACCGCATAAGACAACCAACCAGAGAGATTTTTACTCCGTGGCAAACATCAAGTCCTCCAAGAAGCGCATCCTCGTCAACGAAAAGGCTCGCGTCCGTAACGTCGCCGTTCGTTCCGAACTGAAGACTGTGGTGCGCAAGGTCAACAAGGCTGTCGAGGCCGCCGAAAAGGAACAGGCTCAGGAAGCCCTGCAGGTTGCCAGCCGCAAGCTGGATAAGGCCGTCTCCAAGGGCGTTATCCACAAGAACCAGGCTGCTAACCGCAAGTCCAAGCTGGCCGCTAAGGTCAACGCCCTCTAAGTAGGCTGCCGCTTAGCCGCATTCAATATTTTCTGAAGGCCGACTGCTCGACTGAGCGGTCGGCCTTCAACGTTTAACCGGCCTCATGTTTTTGCAAGCCGCTCACGGCATCGGGCTAGACGTCCCGGCCGACGGCTAGCTGGGAAACTTTCAACACGACCTGCTCGCAGGCGTATTCGGCGTCCCGGCTCAGGCCCTTGACCTGGTGGTCTGCGTGGGCAATCAGCTCTAGGGCTCGACCGATACGACGGCCGTCCCAATGCCGGGCCGAGCGTGCGGCATGTTCGGCCTGCCACGGTGGCAGACCGAGTTTTGCGGCGGCACTTTGGGAAGAATATGCGCCATCAGAAATCAAGGCGATCTGTCGGGCCTTGGCCGCCAAGGCGGCGACAACCAGCAACGGTGGAGTGCCCGTTTCCAAACAGTGGCGGTTCAACTCCAAAGCAGAGGTGATCTGACCGCCCAATGCAGCATCGGCGACCTTGAAGGTGGCTACCTCGACGCGTCCGCCGTAATACTGTTCAACGGCATCGACACCCACATCACCGGTGACGATGTTGATCAGCTGCTCGGCACCGGCGGCAAGTTCGGCCACGGAGTTACCTAAGGCCGAGACCAGAACGGTAGCAGCCTCCGGAGAGATACGGCGTTTCTCGTCAGCAAAAATACGCCGCACCAGTTCGGTCTTGTCTCGCTCCGATTTGATTTCCGGGCATTCCACGACCGACGCCTTCTTCTTCAAGGCATCTAGGAGCCGCTTGCCCCGGTTCCCGCCGCGGTGCCGGTAAACCAAAACCGCATCGGGTTCGGGGCCGGACAAGAGATCAAGTGCGTCCGTGAGGAACGCGTCATTCATCTTCTCCAACGAGTCCACGTAGATGGCGTTGGCGCCACCGAATAAGGAAGGTGCGGTCAGCATGGTTAGCTGTCCGGCCTCGTAGCTGGGGGCATCGAGCTGGTGAATCTGAATATCGGGGTCTTGGGCCCGTAGCTGTTCCCGGACACGCTGCCAGACCCACGAGGCAGAATAGTCTTCCTTACCGGCCAGCAGCATGAGCGATGCGGGAGTAAACTGGCGGAAGCTCAACACATCCGTGTTTCTTCGCTTCGGTGACGCCATCGGTAAATACTCTCCTTGCCCTGTCCTAGAATTGGCCCACAAGAAAACCGTTGTCGGTAAATTGGACCCATACTGATCCTAGTTCATCGGTGCGCACCACATGTGCCTGTTCTTCCTTCAGCGCCGCCACAATTTCTGGGTGCGGGTGCCCGTAATCGTTGTCAGCTCCGACAGAGATGAGAGCCAGCGAGGGGCCGAGCAGCTGCGGGACACGCGCGCTTCCATTGCGCGCCCCGTGGTGAGCCACTTTCAAAACATCGATGTTTTCAGGGATCATTCGATTTGCTTGAAGCCGGTTAAATTCCTCCTCTTCCAAGTCCCCGGTGAACAACAAGGACACATCCTCGTGTTTCAAGTGGACATGCAGCACGAGGGAGGCGTTGTTTTCGGTGTGATGTGGTTTCCTTCCCGGGGTGAGCGCCGTGACGGTCACGTGTGGGGTGCCAGCTTCACCACCGAAGGTGAATCGTTCTCCTTGCCGGGGAAAGCGAGGCTGGGTGCCCAGCTGTGGAATCTGGACATGCTTCTCCGCCGTGCCCACGCTGAGGGCTGCAACGGCCCTGTCGCGGAAGACCCCTTCGACTCCCCCGTAATGGTCGGTGTGTTGGTGGGAGATGAACAAGTGTTCAACATGGGTGACACCCAGTTCTTTCAGACACTGATCAGCTGCTTGGGGATCCGGTCCGGCGTCGATGACTACCGCCTGATCAGCTCCGGTGTTCATCACGAACATGTCGCCTTGGCCGACATCGCAAACAGCCAGATGCCAGTTGCTGCCCAGCCCCGTTGGTCGGAGCCACACCCCTAGGCCGATAAGGCAACAGCACGCGATGATGGTCGCTGCCAGCCAGCCGCTGGAACGCCCCAGATGGAAACGAAACCAGTTCCCAACAGAGCCATAACGAACGATTCGAATCATGGTTCGTATCCCTTCAGCCCGGTTGCGGTCAAGCGCCTGACTTCGCCGGCTAAGAACATGGGTACTGATCGCGACAAGCAACACGATGAGCATGCCCAAGCCATAACCGAGGCTTCCTTCCGGCCACGGCAGGAGCGCACCGGGCAGCCCCGCGGAAAAATGGCCCACGGCTCCAACGCCAATGGTGAGCCAACCGACCGGGTACAGCAGAACCTTGGCTAGGGCCGGCAGCCACAGAACAAACGGCAACGCGGCCGTCCCAAGCAGAGTAATCAACGGCACCAACGGGGTGACCAACACGTTGGCTGCCACCGAGTGGGTCGGCAACGCGCCCGTGGCCGGGCCGAGCACCGGAATGGTTGCGATGGTCGCCGCGACCGCCACGGCGGTGGCTTGGGCAAGGATTCTTGGCACCCAGACCGGAAAGAGGTTGCTCAACGCAGTACCCCAGACGATGATCCCCCACGTCGCGGCCACGGAGAGCTGAAATGCAAGATCGGTGACGTACCACGGGTCGAAGAGGAGGAGCCCGATACACGCGACGTACAGAAGCGGAAGCGTTTTTCGGCCGCGTCCGGCGAACACTGCGATCGCGCCGACAAGGCCCATCACCCCGGCACGCAACACGGACGGTTCAAAACCAACAACTAAAATAAATAAAATCAGGGCCACGGAACTGGCGAGCATCTGTAACCACATCGGCAACCTGAGCCTGCGCATCAGGGTGGTGACAACCCCGAAGACGAGCGCACAATTAGCTCCGGAGACGGCACTGAGATGTGACAGACCGGAGACTTTCATGTCAGTGCGCAGCTGCTCATCGTGTTCGGAGGTGTCCCCCACGATCATGGAGGCGATCAGTGCGCTACCGCGCTGGTGCTCGGTACTGGCATCGATGCCGTCAAAACCGGTCCGGTGTTCCCGCCCAAGTTCCAGCAGACGCTCCCGGAGCCGCTCGAAAATGTCGGGGTCTTGCTCGCTGAGAACTTCGACGGGACCTCGCACGGTAACGAATGCCTGAATCCGAGACAGTGAGGGCGGTTCTTGAGCGAGGACGATCCCGCGAACCACCGTCCCCGCCCCGTAGGTCAGGGGTTGATCCGAGCGCAACCACACGGGCCAAGCGCTCTTCACCGGCTGGTCAACCCCGTTGCGGTGTTGTAACGCCAACACATGGGCGGCCGCTTCATAACTGGTTTGGCCGAACTGGTTGGTTCTCTTCTGAGGCTGTTGAGATAGCTCGATCACCGCCCGGAAGCTTTGCTGCTCGCTCATGTAGTGGCGAAAGTTGGCCTCGTCCCAAGAGCTTTTCTGGGCTGCAACGGAAGAGACAACGATAACGCTGGCCGCGCAAATCAGAGCGACATGTAAGATGCTCATGCGCAACCAGCGCCGGCCCCGGCAGGTCTCTAGGGGCGAACGGTACGCCCACCAAAGGTACCCGCCGGCAGTCAATGCTATGGCTAAGCCGATCCGCCAAAAAAGTGCCAACTGCGGTTCCGGCAGCACAACCGCCAAGAGGGTGACCAGCACGAGCCCGGCGGTCAGGGGCACCAGACGCCAATCGCCGGGAGATTTACGGCGGGATGGACTGTGGTTAGAACTCGAGTTGGTCACGGAACTTCTCGACCGTGGCAGGACCTATCCCCCGGACCGCGGTCAATTCTTCGGGCGATGCGAAGGGCCCAAACTGTTCGCGATGGCTGATGATCTTCGCGGCGGTGGCGGGTCCAACACCCGGCAGTTGCTCTAGGCCGGCGGCATCAGCCGTGTTCACGTTCACCTTCACACCATCACCAGCGGCGGACTGCGAACCATCAGGTGGAGTACTTGCAGTCTGGTTCCCAGGCCGCTGTCCGGGTGGGCTGGCTGGAGCTTGCTTGGCCTCTTTCTTTGTCAAGATCCGTATCTGGGCACCGTCTTGGATCTTCTCGGCCAGGTTGACCGAGTCGGGTGCGGCCTCGGCACTGAGACCGCCAGCTTTTTCAACGGCTTCAAAGACCCGTGCGCCTTCTGCCAAGAGGACGATCCCGGGCTTGGCTACGGCGCCGACCACGTGCGCGGTGACTCGACCGCCATCTTCTTCGGTGGCGACAGCCTCCTCACCGGGACGTGGTTCGACCGGTCCCTCTTCTTCGTGACTCAGGGTCTTCGGTGGTGTTTGAACGTGCGTGTGGTCAGGCTCGATGAGTTTGAGAAACACGAAGACCGACGTGGCCAAGATGGCCAGCAGCACGACACCCATTCTCAGGTTCAGGCGTGGGCGAAGGCTGGCGGTACCGGTTGCGGATCTCATGCCGTGACAGTGACACAAGAAGACATGTCAGATCTGCGACAACCCAACACACCTGCGTATCTTCAGGCTCATGTCCTATCTGTGGAGGACAGGGAGTGGTGGTGAGCCGTTGCCGGCTCACGGCGGGGCTAGGCGGGCTTGCGCTCCTGATGCGGGCTGAGCGTCACCCCGATAGAGCCCAAGCCGGTGTGGGCCGCTAGGACCGCCGGTAGCGGCAGGAGCGGCACGGGCAAACTGGAGAGTGGCTGGAAAGTCTTGATCAGGTTTTCTGCTGCAGTGCGGTCCCCGAAGTAGTGCACGGCGATCCGGTGCGGACTGGAGCTCGCGGTCGTGGTGACCAAATCACTGATGCGCTCTAAGGCCCGGTCGAAACTACGGGTGTTTTCCGCTAGTTGGATCGCGCCGTCGGAAAGGTACAGCACGGGTTTGACGTTCAGGATCGCGCCGAGCAATCCGGAGAGGGCGTTGATTCGTCCGCCCCTGCGCAAGGCTTCCAGATTCGCCACCGTGAAGAACGCCCCCTGGGCTTTCTTTTCCGCATCAAGAAAATCCGTGACCTCGGTGGCGTTGTACCCTAGCGCGATGAGCAGCAGGGCGTCGAGCACCATATAGCCCTGGGCCATGGCTGCTGCCCGAGTGTCAATGACGTCCACCGGAATCGTGACGTCTTCGGCGGCGAGGATGGCCGCATCCACGGTGCCGGAGAGTCGGCCGGACAGATGCAGGGAGATGATGTGTTGGTAGCCTTCACGTTCCAGCTGCTGGTAGACCTCGCGGATGTGTCCGGGCGCCGGTCGGGAGGTTTGGATGCGTTTACCGGTCGCCAGTGCGACGGGTAGCTCGGAGCCGGGTCCGGTGACCCCTTCGGTGTAGATTTGTCCGTCGACCATGACCGGCATCGGGATGATCCGTAAATGCTCGGTGCCGGGGATTTCCCGTATTTCCGGTGGCAACGCGCACGCCGAGTCCGTGACGACGGCGATGCGGTTGCGTTTGGTCAGCGACCGCAGCAGTACCTGAAAGGAGGGCCGGTGCTTTTTGAGTTCACTGCGGATCCCTTCCAACCACTGTGGAAGGGATCCATCGGTGAACTCTGCCGCGACCATCTGGTGCCGGTGACCTTAGTTGTTCGGGACGATATTGATCAGTTTCGGGGCACGGTTGATGATCATGCGTACACCCTTATCCCCGATGGCGCGCTGCACATTGGCCGAGGCCAGCGCGAGGGCTTCGAGCTCTTCTTCGGAAATGTTCGGCGAGACTTCAAAGCGGTCACGGACCTTGCCCTTGACCTGGGCGACGGCGGTGATGGTGTCTTCCACCAACAGGGCCGGATCGACTTCAAGCCAACTGGACGTGGCCACGGATGGCTCGTAACCGAGCAGCTCCCACATCTCTTCGGCCGTGTACGGGGCAACCAAGGACAGTAGCTGGGCGACCACCGTGACGGCTTCATGCACGGCCGGGTCGGTCACACCGGCGCCGGAGTCAATCTGCTTGCGGGTGGTGTTGACCAGTTCCATGGTGCGGGCAATGACCACGTTGAAGCGCTGGCTGTCCAGCAGACGGGCGGCCTCATCGACCGTCTTGTGGGTGGCCTGCCGCAGCGCGGTGGCACCTTGGCTGTAGTCAACGTCCGGGCCGACGCCTGCGGCGTTGAGGTCCGCGGCAAGACGCCAAGCGCGGTTCAGGAACTTTACGGAGGCGCCCGGGGAAACATCGGCCCAGTCGATGTCATCTTCCGGTGGGGAGGCAAAGACCATGGTGAGCCGGATGGCGTCAACACCGTACAGGTCGAGCTGCTCCCCCAAATCCACGCCGTTGCCCAGCGACTTGCTCATGGCTTTACCGCCGTTGAGTACTTGGCCCTGGTTCAGCAAGGCGGAAAACGGTTCGTCAAAGTCGATCAGTTTCAGATCGTGCAGCACCTTGGTCAGGAACCGGGAGTAGAGCAGGTGCAAGATGGCGTGCTCAACGCCGCCCACATACTGGTCGACTGGACCCCACTTGTTGACTTCGGCTGAGTCAAAAATCTTCTCGTCGTTGTTCGGGTCGATGTAGCGCAGGAAGTACCAGGACGAGTCCACGAAGGTGTCCATGGTGTCGGTGTCACGCACGGCGGCACCACCACATTGCGGGCACGGTACGTTCTTCCAATCATCGTTGGCGGCCAGCGGTGACTGGCCTTTCGGTGCCAAGTCCTCGCCGCGCATGTCTTCTGGCAGCGTCACCGGTAGCTGTGCCTCGGGCACCAGCACTTCGCCACAATCGTCGCAGTGCACCACCGGAATCGGGGTGCCCCAGAAGCGCTGGCGGGAGATCAACCAGTCACGCAGACGATAGTTCGTCGCGGCCTCACCGGTGCCGGCCTCACCGAGCAGTTCGATGGCCTTGGCAATGGCTTCATCCTTGGGCAGACCATTCAGCGGGCCGGAGTTGACCAGCACACCATCACCCATGGTCGCCACCTTGGAGACAGCCGGGTCTTCTTCACCGGTGTCCACCACCATGCGGATGGGCAGATCCATAGCGGCGGCAAATTCGATGTCTCGGTCGTCATGGGCCGGCACAGCCATAATCATGCCGGTGCCGTAATCGGCCAGAACATAGTCGGAGGCCCACACCGGGATTTCTTCGCCGGAGAGTGGATTGATGGCGGTGCGGCCTAGGTAGACACCGGTCTTCTTCCGTTCGGTGGAGAGCCGGTCAATGTCGGAGAGGTGGGACAGCTGCTCGCGGTACGCGTCCAACTCGGCAGCATGCTCGGGAGCAACCAGCTCCTCCGCCAGCGCGGCATCGGCGGCCACGACCATGAAGGTGGCACCGTACAGGGTGTCTGGCCGGGTGGTGTAGACGGTCACGTCCTTGCCGGCCTGCGCGCCCTGCTCCTTGATCTGGAAGCGGACGGTGGCACCGGTGGACTTGCCAATCCAGTTGTTCTGCATGGCCAGGACCCGCTCGGGCCAGTGCCCGTGCAAGCCTTCCATGTCGGCCAGTAGCTCTTCGGCATATTCGGTGATCTTGAAGTACCACTGATTCAGCGTCTTCTTGGTGACCTCGGTACCGCAGCGTTCACACAGCCCGCCAACAACCTGCTCATTGGCTAGAACGGTCTGGTCTTTCGGGCACCAGTTGACCGGGTGGTCCTTCCGGTAGGCCAGGCCGGCCTTATGCAGCTGCTGGAAGATCCACTGAGTCCACTTGTAGTACTCCGGATCCGAGGTGTGCAGACGGCGGGACCAGTCGGATGCAATCGCGAAACGTTTGAACGACTCGGCCTGAGTCTCAATGTTGGCGTAGGTCCACTCGGATGGGTGCGCGTTGTTCTTGATGGCTGCGTTTTCCGCAGGCAGGCCGAAGGAGTCCCAGCCGATGGGGTGCAGCACATCGTAGCCGCGCAGTTTCCAGTAGCGGGCGACGACGTCCGCCATCGCAAATGCTTCGGCGTGGCCCATGTGCAGGTCCCCTGACGGGTACGGGAACATGTCCAGCACGTAGCGGCGTTCCTTGGAGCCGTCATCGAGGGGTTTGAACACCTGAAGGTCTTCCCAGACGGGCATCCATTTAGCTTCGAGCTCCTTGAACGAGTAGCTGCGTTCAGTGGTGGGTGCATTCTGGGAGTTGGTCGTGCTCAAGTTCTTCCTACCTTGTGTCTAAAAAGCTCAACTCAGTTTATCAGTGATCACGGCTCACTCCGGCCAGCCCCAGCTGTCGTCAAAGCCCTGTGATCGGGCCTATCCGAGCCAGTTGCGGGTACGCTCAATCGCGCGGTGCCAGTACCGCAGCAACTCGGCCCGTTCTTCCGGATCCATGCTCGGGCTGAATTCGGTATCCAGCTGCCAGAGTTCGGCAAGATCCTCAAGGTCGGTGAAGTGCCCGACGCCGAGACCGGCAGCCAGGGCGGCACCTCGTGCAGTCGTTTCGATCACCGTGGGGCGTTGCACAGGAACGTTCAACAGGTCAGCCTGGAACTGGAGGAGCTGATCGTTGACGGCCATCCCACCATCAACCTTGATGGACTCCAGATCCTGCCCGGTGGAGTCAGCCAACGCGGTGAGCACATCCACTGACTGATAGGCCGTCGACTCCAGTGCCGCCCGCAAAATATGGGCGTTGGTGGTGTACCCGGTCATGCCGATCAACAGCCCTCGAGCATTGGTGTCCCAGTACGGGGCATAAAGTCCCGAGAACGCCGGGACGAAGTAGACTCCCCCGGTGTCATCCACGGAGGCGGCGACCTCCACCAAAGTCTCGGTGTCCGGCACCAGTTGTACCTGATCGCGCAGCCATTGCAAAGCGGAACCCGCAACGGCAATGGAGCCTTCCAGTGCGAAGCTGCGCGGCTGATCACCGATCTGATAGGCCACGGTCGGAATCAGCCCGTGTTCAGAACTGGGGATCTCGGTACCGGTGTTCTGCAGCAGGAAGCAGCCGGTCCCGTACGTGTTTTTGGTTTGACCCGCACTCACCGCGTGCTGGCCAAAAGCCGCAGCCTGCTGATCGCCTAAAATAGCTGTGATCTTCACCCCAGCAATACACTCCGGCATCGTCACGGTGCCGAAGTCCCCGGCCGATGGGCGGATCTGAGGCAAAATCTCAGCCGGAATCTCGAACAACTGGCACAGCGTTTCGTCCCATTGATCCTCTTGAAGGTTGTAGAGCATCGTGCGGGATGCATTGGTCACATCCGTTGCAAAGACCTCCCCGCCAGTGAGGTTATGCAACAACCATGTATCCATGGTCCCGACACATACCTCACCACGTTTCGCGCGATCGGCCAGATCTGGATCATGCCGCAAAAGCCACGAGATCTTCGAGGCGGAGAAATAAGCCGTCAACGGTAACCCCGAACGCTTCTTCACCTCCGCAGAAAGAGTGTCGGAGTGCTCGTCCAACCAGTCCTGAGTACGGCTGTCCTGCCAGACGATCACCGGGGTCAGAGGCTCTCTGGTCTCCCGATCCCAGAACACCACCGACTCACGTTGGTTCGTGATGCCTAACGCCAAGAGCTGCTCGAGCTCGACTTCGGCCGCAGTCATCACGTTCTCGATGACCTGGCTGGTATTGGACCAAATCTCTTCGGCGCTGTGTTCCACCCAGCCCGGCTGCGGGTGGTACTGACGATGCTCGGCTGCAGCAACCTCACGGATCTGACCGTCCACGGTGAAGAGAATTGCCCGGGTCGAGGTCGTGCCCTGATCAATCGCCAAGAAGTATTGCTCCATGAAAACCGAGATTACCCCAGCAGCGAGGGCTCATGAAGGAACTCAAGCGACACTGGTGCGTGTGAAGCAACGGTAGGCTACAAGAGTGACTTCACTCTTGACCCGTATCCAAGGCATCATCCGGGCACCCCAGCTGGCGAGTACGCCGGAGCAACTCACCGGCTTCCCCGCTCGGACAGACAACCTGCCACGCTGGCAGCAGAGCCAGGCGAGCGATGCCATCTACTCGGCACAACTGAGCAAGGGTGAAATCAAGTACTGGGTGTACCCCACTGACACGGATCCATCGAACCGACCATGGCTGCTCATGATTCACGGTTTCCGAGGGGACCACCACGGCCTGTCTAACCTCGTGGACGGACTGGGCGATTTCAACCTGTTGGTACCTGATCTGCCAGGTTTTGGTCTCAGCCCGGTCATGAACCAAACCCACAGTGTTGGCAACTACGCCGCCATGCTGCGTGAGCTTGTTAACCAAGTCCTGCCCCAAGAACCGTTCTATCTTTTAGGTCACTCATTCGGCTCGATTGTCGCCACTAAACTTGCCACCGATCTGCCGAACCTCGCAGCTCTCGTGCTGGTCAATCCGATTGCGGAGTTGCCCCTCTCTGCCAGCAACAAAGTGATGTCGGTGCTGACCGCGCAATATTACCGAGCGAGCTCCCTACTGCCCCGCCGATTAGGTTACGCACTGCTGCGCTCGCCATTGGTCGTACGGTTCATGACCGAATTCATGGTCGTCAGTTCCGATGAACAAATCCGTGCACTGGCCCACGAACAACACGATCGGTACTTTTCGGGTTTCGCATCACGACAGGTGCTCGAAGAAGCATATCGGGCGTCCATCTCACATCACTGTGGCATGGATGCCGCCGACGTTCCGGTTCCCGTCCTGCTCATAGCTGGTGCGCTAGATCCCCTAGGTTCGGTTGAGGCTCAACAAGAACTGGCGGCGCTGTTCCCACGTCAGACGCAGTTGGTCGTCCTGCCAGAGGTCGGTCATCTGATCCACTACGAAAAAGCCCCTGAAGCCGTAGAAGCAATCCGGCGTTTTCTACCCGTGGAGCTCAACTAAGCTGATCAGCCAGTCGGTCCCTCTTCTTGGAAGAGGGAGTCGCAGCCGAAGCCGTTGGGATTTTCGTCGCAGTTTTCATCCACCGGGTAGACCTTCTTGCGCCAGATATCCATGGACGCTGTCTCCGAAGGGATCTCCAAGAACCCGACCACGGGTACCCACTCCCCGGTGCCGACCCGGAATTGTCCGCCGTAAGAGACCGTGACTTGGGCGGTGTAGGTGCCGGTCTCGGTGTAGGCGTGACTGGTCTTGGTCTCACCCTCGAACGTGCTGTCCACGGCCCCGCCACCGGTGGTGGTGGTTTGGGTGCTGCCATCTCCGTAATCCCACAGATACGACACCGGGGTGAGCTTGATCTGAACCTGCTGACCCAGCATGCTGATGGTTCGGGTGATTTCCCCGGCTTCGGTCCACATATGGATCGGCTGCTTGCGCAACCCGACGTACTTGCCCTCGCGCTTAAAATTCGCAGACAACACCTTCGTCGGAGAAACCTTCAACTTTTGCAGGTCCTCAAGGGTAACGACGATCTGGACGGTTTGGCCTTCGGCTGGTTCGACTACGGTGCCGGGGGCTGCTTCAACATCATCGGTGGCGCTGCACCATTGATGCCCGGTTGGGATCTTGGTGTTGTTGTTCCCGATCCGGTACTCCACCATCAGGTACTGTCCATCCGGGCACAAACCTAGATCGGTTTGCATGCACTCAACATCAAGGGCATCAGTCTCTGATAGCTGAGTGCAATACGGCAACGAAACCGTCGGCGGCTTCTTCGAAACGACGGACTTGTTTTCAGAATGATCAGGAGCCGGTGCTGGAGGGGCTATACCAACTTGCGGTCCTCCGGGGACTGGGTCGGAAATCACTTGCGTGGCTGTTTCCGTCTTAGCGCTAAGTTTCACCGTATCTTGATCAGCAAAGTTCACATCAGGTGATCCAAGTGCAAGGATCGCACCAAACAAGACCTGACTTACCAATCGCTTAATCATGATGTTGGTTGAGAATCAGTAGGGCCATAGTGAAGCACAACCACGCGTTGTTTCTTGGGCCAATACTGCACCCACAGAGTCCCCTTTGATAGGGAGCCAGGCTGCTCATCGTATTCGAGAGAGCTATCGTTCTTTTCGACAGCTGTTCCTGGGTTCTGTTTGACGCTGAAATTGATCCGGTAGCGTCCGTGTTCGTCGACCTCTGGTTGTTCTTGAAGCTCTAACGAGTGTGCCTTGGAGTCCACAATCCAGCCACCGGTACGGTAATGGTCGCCAATTCGTTTCTGGTACGTGTAGCAGAGCTCACAAACAGGATGAGAGACTTCGTCGAGAGCGTCCCTCTTGCCAGTTTCTTTGACGTAGTTCAAAGCTTCAAAGAAGTACCTAGCAGCTGCTTCTCGGCCTTCCTTGTTGTCCTTCTTCCCGGTTTCCGGATACTTAGGGACCTGAACGTTTTGGGCAGGATGTTCGAGAGTTGCGGGCTTGTACTCACCGGAGGTGGATGGCGAGGATCCTTGGCCCGAAGGAGATGGACTTGAAGGTGGTGTGCTTGACCCCGGGGAAGAGTTCTCTGGTGATGGTGTCTGTCCCGGAGTTTCTTCGTCGCCACAGGCAGACACAAAGAGCAGTGGCACTGCCAACGCGAGAGAAAGCAGTCGCTTGGGCAAGTTCATAGAACACTCCTTGGTGGCACACATCACGCTTTATCAATGTGGTCCACTCTAACCACGAGATTCCATCTCGGCGAAGAGTTTTCCACACCGTGACTTCATGCCATGTCACAAAGGAGGTCCTATAAGACTCCGTCAGGATCGACTTTCACCCGGACAGGATCATGCTGATACCGCTTCTTCGCACTGAAAGCGGCCTTCGTTCCGCGTAGCGCGGCCGAGACCGCGGCCCCATCTCGGTAGCTGTAAAACAGCAGGGTACGAACCTGCTTGCCGTCTGGGTCTAACGGTGAGGGGCCGATGACGGATACCGTGGGCGGATGCTCCGGATCGGCACTTGTTTCGAGCAGTTGATGCTGGACATGCTCGACGAAGCTCTTTACATCTACCGGTGCCCCGTCGACCGTTGCGTAGCGGCGCACGGGCGGTAGCTGGGTTTGCTGACGCTGGTGGTACAAGTGCGAGAAATAACCGGGTATATCTAGCCGAGCGAGCGTGTTGACTTCTTGGCCAGGGTCGGCGGTGATAACGCAGAGCCCGTCTTGGTGATGTGGCTGAGCCAGAGCGAGTGCGTCAGTCCAGCGGTGAAATACGTCGGCCGGCGCATCCAGCCCTTCACGGGCGAGCATGGTGTTACCGTCCAACAGGATGACGGCAGCGTAGCCTTCCGGTGCCACCGGTTCCCCACCGGGGGTCGCTACCACCAGCACAGACTTTTGCGTGATGGTGGTCCGAATGTGGTCCCCGGCAGATGAGATCACCGGAACGTTGGCGAAAGCTCGCCCGAGTTCTTCTGCAGTCCGTTCAGCCCCACGATGAGCGGCTTTGAAAACTGTCGAGGAGCATTCTTGGCACTGTGGCTGGTGTTCGTGTCGGCCACACCAGCGGCACACGAGCGTCCCGGATTCGGTGTCACTCTTGTCTTGGTAGCCGAGGGGTCCGGTACATTCCGGACACCGCGCTTGGGTGCCACAACGTACACATCGCACAGCTGGAATGAACCCGGTACGAGCCACTTGGACGAGCACCGGCCCACGCTTCAGCGCCCGGGTGATGACCTGCCACGCTACGGATGGGATCCGATGTGAGCCTGGCCCGTATTCGCGTTCTTGGTAGTACTCGTCAGCCGCGACAATCACGCGCGGATAGAGGCTGCCTCTGCGTTCTCGGAGCGGTTGGTAGTCTTCCAGATAGCCGATTTCCACGAGGCGTTGCGTGTGGACGGACGGGCTCGGGCCGATGAAAAGCAGACTCGTGTCTTGCTGCTGGGCTCGCAGCAATGCCACGTCGCGGGTATTCCAGTACGGTGCCCGGGGTTCGCTGTGATTGTGGTTCGCATCGTCCACCACGATCATGAGTGTTTCGTCTTGAACCGGTGCGAACACTGCAGAGCGGGTCCCGATGACGATCTTAACCTTCCCGGTGGCTACTTTCAGATAGTTTCGATACCGCGGGGTTGGGCCGTCTTCTGCTGTCAGACGCGCATATACTTCTTCCGTGAAGCCGGCACCTTGAAGTTCCTCTTCGAGCCGGTCGAGGTTTTGTTGATCCGGGACGATAACGATCGCGCCTTGCTCGGCTTCATAGACGGTGGCCAACATGGATGCGACAAGCTGCGGCCAGCCCTGTGGGCCGTACCGAAGGGGTGTCACAATCCGAGCGCGGATATGCTCTTCGGCCACCATCTTCGCCGCAAGTCGGGACACTTCATCCGGAAAGCCCTCGCTCTCCCAATGTGGGTTAAGGGCCTTACGGATCTGCTGGGCGGAGTCCTCAGTACTCTCATCGGTGCTGTTTTCGTCACCTTGCTGTTCGGCAGCAGCAAATTCTTTGTCGATGGAGGCCACTCGGGGTGGAACCGCCGACCGCAAGACATCTGCCACAGTACCGGCAAAGCGCGCCGCTACCTGCTTGCAAAGACGGTAGGTACTTTCCGGCAGGACGGGGTGAGCGGAGAGAACCTTGTCCAGTTCCTGGAGTTTCGCGTCGGTCCGGGTGGTCGACATACGCTCCAGAACGAAGCCGTTGAGGAACTGGTGCCCGAATTTGGCCCGGATCCGGGCGCCGGGTTGGGCGCTCTCCCCCAGCTCGGTGGGCACCAGATAGTCAAAGGTCCGATCCAGGTGCGGTACTGGGGTTTCTAGGTGGACACGGGCCAGTGGCGGGTCCGCCAAATCGGCTCGGCCGGAGAAATCCCGTTCGGTATCGATAGGACCGAACAACTCGTCCTGGCCATCATCGGGTTCAAAGGCGAATAGCGTCTCATCCGACACGCGATTCACCTCCTTCAGACCGTAACCAGTTACCTTCCGGCGCGCTGACCTACTCCCCTTTTAGCTTATGCGTTGAAGTAGTTCTTCAGATCTGCGACCTTGACCAACGCTTCCCACGTGAAATCGGGGTCGTTGCGGCCGAAGTGTCCGTGTGCTGCGGTCTTCTGGTAGATCGGGCGCTTCAAGTCCAGGTCTTCGATGATGCCCAAGGGGCGTAAGTCGAAAATCTCTTGGATGGCCGAGGCGATCTTCAAGGGGTCAACGGTTTCGGTGCCGAAAGTGTCCACGTACAGGCCCACCGGACGTGCTTTCCCGATCGCGTAGGCTACCTGCACTTCAGCGCGGCGCGCCAGCCCTGCCGCCACCACATTCTTGGCGACCCAACGCATGGCGTAGGCGCCGGAGCGGTCCACCTTGGACGGGTCTTTCCCGGAGAAGGCGCCGCCGCCGTGGCGGGCCATGCCACCGTAGGTGTCCACGATGATCTTCCGTCCAGTCAGCCCGGCGTCCCCGACTGGGCCACCAATCACGAACGGTCCACCCGGGTTCAAGATCAATTCGACATCGGTGATGTCGAGGTCGGCGACCTCCAAGACCGGTTTGACCACGTAGCGTTCCAGATCTTCCTTGAGCCGGTCCTGATCGAAACCGTCCACGTGCTGAGACGAGACCACCACATTTTCTACCGTGACGGGCTCGTCCCCGTCGTAACCGATAGTGACTTGGGTCTTGCCATCCGGGCGCAGGTACGCCAATTCTCCGGTCTTGCGCACCTCGGTGAGACGTTCGGAAAGCCGGTGGGCCAGCCAGATGGGGGTCGGCATAAATACATCAGTTTCATCGGACGCGTAGCCGAACATGATGCCCTGGTCCCCGGCCCCTTGCATGTCACGGTCATCTTCGGCCGTATTGGAGCGGGCTTCCAAGGAGGTGGTGACGCCGGCAGAAATCTCGGGTGACTGGTTGCCGATGGAGATGTTGACACCGCAGCGGTTGCCATCAAAGCCGTTGGCTGAGGAATCGTAGCCGATCTCCAAGATGGTCTTGCGGACGATGTCCGGGATTTCCACGTACCCTGCCGTGGTGACCTCGCCGGCTACCTGCACCAGACCGGTCGTGGTCAGGGTCTCTACCGCCACCCGTGAATTCGGGTCAACCTTCAGGAGCGCATCCAAGATGGCGTCGGAGATCTGGTCGCAGATCTTGTCTGGGTGCCCGTCAGTCACTGACTCAGAGGTGAAAAGGCGTAGACCTGTCACAGATTTGTTTCCTTATAGCTAGGGTGCAGAGCAATCATGAACAAAACTTAGAGCCGGTCGGCGATGGTGCGAATCATGGTTTCGGCAACATCGTCCTTGCTGCCGGCAACCTCCGCCACCGGGGTGTCCTGGTCCAGTGCCAAGATGGTGACCGCGTTGTCGTCCCGACCGAATCCGGCGCCACCGGAAACATCATTGACGAACAGCAGGTCGCACTGTTTTTTCTCCAGTTTGGCCTGCCCGTACTCCAATACGGAGTGTTCTTTGTCGCCGGTTTCTGCGGCGAAGCCGGCGATCAGGCGCGGCCGTGGTTTCTTGCGCTGGCTTGGCCGACGCTTGGCGTTGCGCTTGGCCACGGCTTCGGCCAGAATGTCTGGGTTTTCCACCAGTGTCAGGGTCAAGGAGTTCTCCCCCGGCCCCTTTTTCATCTTTGCCTCGGCAACGCTCTCCGGGCGGTAGTCGGCGACCGCCGCTGCCATGATCAACACGTCGTGGCTGGGAGCCTGTTTGGTCACGGCTGCCTGGAGATCAGCTGCGGTGGGTGTGGGAATCACTTTGACGCCCGCAGGGGGTGCAACATCCATGTGGGCTGCCAGCAAGGTGACCTCGGCACCTGCTCGGCGGGCGGCGGCAGCCAAGGCGACGCCCTGTTTGCCGGAGGAGCTGTTGCCCAAGAAGCGCACCGGATCTAACGGTTCGCGAGTTCCACCGGCGGAGATCAGGACTTTGCGTCCGGTTAGCGGCCCCATCCGGGTTCCGGAGGATAGGTCTACGACCTCGGCGTTCAAGAACGCGACGATATCCTCGGGCTCCGGTAAGCGTCCCGGACCGGAGTCTTGACCGGTCAATCGGCCGGATGCCGGTTCCATCACGATGACCCCGCGGCTTCGCAGGGTTTCAACGTTGGCTACGGTCGCCGGGTTTTGCCACATCTCGGTGTGCATGGCGGGGACCAGCACGACCGGTGCCGTGGTAGCTAGCACGGTGTTGGTCAGCAGGTCCGGGGCCAACCCGGCGGCGATCTTGGCCAGGGTGTCGGCGGTGGTCGGGGCGATCACGACCAGATCCGCGTGTTGACCCTGGGCCACATGGTTGACGTCCTCGACGGCAGCAAAAGTGCTGGTGTGAACCGGGTTGCCGGAAAGCGCCTCCCAGGTGGCTTTACCAACGAAGTTCAGTGCCGCCTCGGTGGGGATGACGTGTACTTCGTTACGGGCTTCGGTCAGCAGGCGCAACAGCAACGCAGCCTTGTAGGCGGCGATGCCTCCTGTTACACCGAGGACGATTCGCATGCTTAGGCCGCGTCAGTGTTTTCTTCGGCGGCGGTAGCGACCAACAGGCCGTCGTTGACTTCACGCAGTGCAATCGACAGTGGCTTTTCGTTCAGCTTGGTGTCGACCAGCGGCCCGACGTACTCGAACAGGCCTTCATGCAGCTGTGCGTAGTAGGCGTTGATCTGGCGGGCACGCTTGGCGCTGAACAGCACCAGTGCGTACTTGGAATCAACTTTTTCCATCAACTCATCAATCGGTGGGTTGATGATGCCTTCGTAGTGCTCAGACAAAGTGTTGTCTCTTTCTGTCAGAAAATTCGTGGTGTGCGGATCAAACCGTCAGGCGAAAAGGAAACCCGATGTGGGTGGGCCTATTTGCCCAAGCCCATCAAGGACACAAGCTCGCCGGCGCAGCGCTCGACCGTGTCATTAACGATGGTGGTGTCGAACTCTGTTTCCGCAGCGAGTTCTAGTTTAGCGGTTTCCAAGCGTTTTTGCTGTTCAGCGGCGCTCTCGGTCCCCCGACCAATCAGCCGATCCACCAATTCGTCCCAGCTTGGCGGTGCCAAAAAGACGAAATGTGCATCCGGCATGGTTTCCTTCACCTGGCGGGCACCTTGCAGATCGATTTCCAGCAGCACCTTCTTGCCTTCGGCAATGGCCCGCTCGACGGTCGAACGGATGGTGCCGTAGCGATTCAGCCCGTGCACCAACGCCCACTCCAGCATTTGGCCAGAATCGACCAGTTCATCAAACTCGTCGTGGCTGACGAAGAAGTAGTGTTTGCCGTGTTCTTCGCCCGGGCGTGGCTGCCGGGTTGTCGCCGAGACGGACAGCCACACCTCCGGGTAGTTATCCCGGATGTAGGTGGACACAGTCCCCTTCCCCACCGCGGTGGGCCCGGCTAGGACGATGACGTTGTGACCATTCTCATGTGCGATGGCGTTCATGCTCAGCTCTGCTCCTTCAATTGGTCGGTCACCGCGGTGATGGCGTCGATGAGCGACTGCCGATCCGGTCCGGCCTTCAGGATCCCGCGGGAGGAGTTGGGCACCACTTGGGGGTACGCCTGACCGAAACCGGAACGCAGGTCCGCCACGGTCGCGCCCTGGGCACCCAAACCTGGGGCCAGCAATGCCGCCCGGGAACGGGCCAAGTCGATACCCAATGCCTGCGCCTGTTGGGCGACTGTGGCGCCCACGACTAGCCCGATGGGGCCGAGCTTGGCCGGTTCAATCAGCGAGGACATGAAGTAATCGTTCTCGTCCTCGGCCGCTTTCACGATGGCGGCGGCCACCGAGCCCTGCCCGTCCCGGTCCCCGAGGTGCTGCACGGAGGCCCCTTCCGGATTAGAGGTGAGCGCCAACACGAACAGGCCGCGGTGATTCTGCTCGGCCAAGTTGATGGCCGGACGCAAGGATTCAAAACCCAAGTATGGGCTGACGGTCAGCGCGTCCCCGGCCAACGGTGATCCGTCGGCCAACCAGGCCTCTGCGTAGGCCTGCATGGTGGATCCGATGTCGCCGCGTTTGGCATCATTGATCACCAGCATGCCGGCGGCCTGAGCTTCGGCAATGACCTTCTCCAGCACGGCGAAACCGGCCGAGCCGAAGCGCTCGAACAGGGCCACCTGCGGTTTGAGGATCCCGACGCGGCCGGCCCCCGCCTCCACCACGGTTTTGGCGAAGGCGGACAGGCCAGCAGCTGAGTCATCCAGCCCCCACGCCTTCAGCAGGCTGGGGTGCGGGTCCAGTCCAAGGCACAGCGGGGAGTATCGCTCCATCGCAGCTGCTAGCCGGTGACCGAAGGTCGGCACAAGCTCGAACTCTCTCATGGGTGACTCTTTCTACGTTGAAGGGGAAACCGAGAACAGTAGCCAGCAGAAGGTTACTTCCCTGCCGCGGCGGCTACCGTCTTCGCGTGTTCTTGCAGTGAGGTGATGTTCCACTCGTATTGGCGCAACGCCTCGATGGCCTGTACGGCTGCGGAGAACTCGGCGACGGTGGTGATCATCGGCACGCCCACCGAGGTGGCTGCGGCTCGAATCTCGTAGCCATCCCCGCGCGCGGATCCGCCGGATGGTGTGTTCAGGATCAGGTCGATGCTGCCGCCGTGGATCTGCTCCAGGATGGTGCCGGTACCGTCCGGATCGGTGGCGTCGGCGATCTTCTCCACGACCTCGCACTGGATCCCGTTGCGGGCCAGCACATCGGCGGTACCGCCGGTGGAGACGATCTTGAAGCCCAGATCGGCCAAGTGCTTGACCGGCATGATGGCCGAGCGCTTGTCCCGGTTGGCCACGGAGACGAAGACCCGACCGTCCTTGGGCAACGGGTTGTTCGCGGCCGCCTGCGACTTGGCGAAAGCGGTGTCGTAGTACTTGTCGATGCCCATGACCTCACCGGTGGACCGCATCTCCGGGCCTAGCAGCGCGTCAACCACGCGTCCTTCCGGGGTGCGGAACCGGGCGAACGGCAACACGGCTTCCTTCACGGAGACCGGGGTGCCCAGCGGCAGGGAGGCACCGTCGCGGCCGGCCGGCAACATGCCCTCGGCGCGCAAGTCGGCGATGGTCTTACCCACACCAATCAGGGCCGCGGCCTTGGCCAGCTGAACGCCGGTGGCCTTGGAGACGAATGGGACGGTGCGGGAGGCACGCGGGTTCGCCTCGATCACGTACAGCACATCGGAGGCCAGCGCGAACTGGATGTTGATCAGGCCACGCACGCCCACGCCCTCGGCGATCGCCTTGGTGGCGGCCACCACGCGCTGCTGCGTGTCGTTGCCCAGCGAGATCGGCGGCAGCACACACGCGGAGTCACCGGAGTGAATACCGGCCTCTTCGATGTGCTCCATGATGCCGCCCATGTACAGTTCTTCACCGTCAAACAGGGCGTCCACGTCGATTTCAATGGCGTCTTCCAAGAAGCGGTCCACCAAGACCGGGTGATCCGGGGTGATCTCGGTGGCGTTCTCGATGTAGCGGGCCAGGGATGGCTCGTCGTACACAATCTCCATGCCGCGGCCACCGAGCACGTAGGACGGGCGCACCAGCACCGGGTAGCCGATCTCGTCGGCCACGGCCTTGGCTTGGTCGAAGGAGACGGCGGTACCGTTCTTCGGGGCGATGAGGTTGCCACGATCCAGCACGCGGGCGAATTCACCGCGGTGCTCGGCCAAGTCGATGGCCTCCGGGGAGGTACCCAAGATGGTGACCCCGGCATCGGCCAAGTCTTGGGCCAGCTTCAGCGGGGTCTGGCCGCCGAGCTGGACGAAGACGCCCTTGACGCCACCGGTGCGTTCCTCGGCGGCAATAACTTCCAGGACATCCTCGAGGGTCAGAGGCTCGAAGTACAGGCGGGAGGAAACATCGTAGTCCGTGGAGACGGTCTCCGGGTTACAGTTCACCATCACGGTGTCGTAGCCCTTTTCGCGCAGCACCATGGAGGCGTGCACGCAGGAGTAATCAAACTCCACGCCCTGGCCAATCCGGTTCGGACCCGAACCCAAGATGATGACCGTCTCACCCTGATGCTGCTGGACTTCGTCCTCTTCATCGTAGGAGGAGTAGTGGTACGGAACCTTGGCCTCAAACTCGCCGGCACAGGTGTCCACGGTCTTGTAGACCGGACGGATCCCCAGTGCGTGGCGCAGCCCGCGCACCACGGCCGGGTCCATGTGCCGCAACGCGCCGATCTGCGCGTCGGAGAACCCGAAGCGCTTAGCCTTGCGCAACAACTCTGCGTCCAGTTCGGTGGCGTCGCGGACCTCGAGGGCTACCTCGTTGATCAGCTGCAGTTGGTCGGAGAACCACGGGTCGATGCCGGTGGTCTCGAAAATCTGCTCCGGGCTCACCCCGGCCAGCAGAGCGCGCTGGACCTGCTTGAGCCGCTCGGTGGTGCCGGTCTTCATCTGCTCGAGCAGCTGGGCGGCCTCGGCCTCGTCGGGTACGTCGAAGGTCAGTTCGGCACCGGACTGCTCCAGGGAGCGCAGGGCCTTCTGCAGGGCTTCGGGGAAGTTCCGGCCCAGTGCCATAGCTTCACCGACGGACTTCATGGTGGTGGTCAGTTCCGGATCGGCAGCCGGGAACTTCTCGAACGCGAACCGTGGGACCTTCACCACGACGTAGTCGATAGCCGGCTCGAAGGCGGCCAGCGTGTCACCGGTCAGATCGTTCGGGATCTCATCCAGGGTGTAGCCTAGGGCCACCTTGGTGGCGATCTTGGCGATCGGGTAACCGGTGGCCTTGGAGGCCAGGGCGGAGGAACGGGAGACACGCGGGTTCATCTCGATGACGACGACGCGGCCGGTGTCCGGCTCGATCGCGAACTGAATGTTACAGCCACCGGTATCCACACCGACTTCGCGGATGATCTTAATGGAGATATCCCGGATCTTCTGGTACTCGGCGTCGGTCAGGGTCACGGCCGGTGCCATGGTGATGGCGTCACCGGTGTGCACGCCGACCGGGTCGAAGTTCTCAATCGAGCAGATGACGATGACGTTATCGTTCTTATCGCGCATCATCTCCATCTCGTACTCTTTCCAACCGAGGATGGATTCTTCCAACAGGACCTCGGAGGTGGGGCTGTACTGGATGCCGGCGCCGGCGATGCGGTGCAGATCGGCCTCGTTGTAGGCCATCCCGGAGCCCAGCCCACCCATGGTGAAGGATGGCCGGACCACTAGCGGGTAGCCCAGCTCCTCGGCCGCCTTGACGGCCTCGTCCATGGAGTGCACGATGACGGAGCGGGCGGATTCGGCGCCGCAGCGCTCCACCACGCCCTTGAACAGCTCGCGGTCTTCGCCCAGTTCGATAGCGTCAATGTTCGCGCCGATCAGCTCAACGTCGTATTTGGCCAGCACCCCGGCCTTATCCAACGCGATGGCGGTGTTCAGCGCGGTCTGCCCGCCGAGGGTCGGCAGCAGGGCGTCCGGGCGTTCTTTGGCGATGATTTTCTCCACCACGTCTGCGGTGATGGGTTCCACGTAGGTGGCGTCGGCGAACTCCGGGTCGGTCATGATGGTGGCCGGGTTGGAGTTGACGAGGATGACCCGGATGCCCTCTTCTTTCAGCACGCGCAGTGCCTGGGTTCCGGAGTAGTCGAATTCGGCGGCCTGGCCGATGACGATCGGGCCAGAGCCGATCACCATGACGGAGCGCAGATCAGCACGTTTTGGCATTGTGTGAGTCTCTTCCTACTCTTAGTTACCCGTGCGGGCGGTCAACAATTCTACAAAGCGATCAAAGTTGCTGGCGGCATCCAGCGGGCCGGCACCTTCGGGGTGGAACGCGGTGGCGAACACGGCCTTGTCGGCCAGCTCGATCCCCTCCACAACCCCGTCGTTCAGGGACCGGTACGTGACGGCGACACCGTCGATGCTGGTACCGGCGGGAATGTCCAGTGCGTACTGGTGCGACTGGGCGGTGATCTCCACCTTGCCGGTGGCGGTATTGGTCACCGGCTGGTTGGCCCCGTGGTGGCCCACGGCCAACCGGGTGGTTGGTACACCGGCGGCCATACCGATGATCAGCTGGCCTAGGCCGACGCCGAAGACGGGCAGGCCGGCCTCGATCAGCTCTTTGACCGTCTCAGCGCGTTCGGTCAGCTGTTCCGGGGTACCCGGTCCGTCGGAGACGAAGACACCGGCAACCCCGGCTTCGGTGACCTCGGCCGAGCCCGCATCGGCGCTCAGCACGGTTAGTTCCGCGCCGCGGCGGGCCAGCGAGAGCAGATCGGACTTCTTCACACCGTTGTCCAAGACGGCCACCTTCACGGCCGGTCCGCTGACCTCATCCGGGTTCAGCCCTAGATCGGTGGCGGTCAGGGTACGGGCCTGGGCGCCGGCTGCTGAGGCGCGGTAGGCGTCGGTGTCCACGGTTGTGTCGGCGACCTTGCGGGTCAGCTCGGCCACCGGTGCGGCGGCGTCTTCACCCACAAAGATGCCGGCGTTCATCACACCGTGGTCCCGGATGTGGTGGGTCAGGGCGCGGGTGTCAATACCTTCGATGCCGGTGATGCCCTGGGCAGCCAGGTCTTCTTCCAGCGAAGTTTCGCTGCGCCAGTTCGAGGGGCGGCGGGAGAGCTCACGCACAATGAGACCGGCGGCCCAGACCTTAGTGGACTGGGCATCTTCGGTGTTCATCCCGGTGTTGCCAATGTGCGGGAAGGTCAGGGTGATCATGGTGCCAGCGGAGGCCGGGTCGGTCAGGGCTTCCTGGTAGCCGGACATGGCGGTGTTGAAGTTGACCTCACCAAAGCTGGTGGTGTTGGCGCCGAAGGCGCGGCCGGCAAAGGTACGGCCATCGGCAAGGACCAACAGGGCTTGCGGCCGGTGCTGGCGGCTGGTGTTCTGCGTGTTCACGCGTTCTTCTCCTTGGGGGTGCTGGCCATGAGCTCTTCCAGAGCCTGACGAAGTGGTTTCTTCTCTTCTGCGTAGCGGACGCGAAAGCCGGTGGTCACCAGGTGGGTCTGCTCCGCACCTTCGTGTTTTCCGAGCGTCCAGGTGACCATGATCAGGCCGTCTTTTTCCACGAATTTGCCGCTCTGACCGGAGCCGTAGCCGACCTCGGTGATGGCGGAAGCGGGGATGAACAGGTCATCCTCCCCGGCCCGGCGGTAGCAGAGCCCGCCGGGATAAACCTCCAGGACCGCCAGAGATTTATTGCCGAGGCTGTGCGCGTTGACCCGGGTTAGCAGGTCGTGCGCGAACGCCGTGGAGACGTATTGGCCTTCCACCGCCAGCGCGGCCTGGCCCAGCTCGGTGCCGGCCGGTACCGGTGGTGGTATCGGGGTGTTGGCGTGGCGGCGTTGTTGGGCGCGCCATCCCCACAGCATCGCTGCGATGATGACGACGATGATGC
Organism: Micrococcoides hystricis; assembly: GCF_042434215.1. Taxonomy (NCBI): domain Bacteria; kingdom Bacillati; phylum Actinomycetota; class Actinomycetes; order Micrococcales; family Micrococcaceae; genus Micrococcoides; species Micrococcoides hystricis. The sequence continues at coordinate 344,220 of NZ_JBHLUB010000001.1, forward strand.
CAATCGTGATCAGAATGGCCGGTACGTATTCCACGTGCTGTGCGTCCTGTTAGTGCCGGGCTTGGCTGGTCGTGTTGGGGGTGTTCAGTTGGGCGTCGGCGACGACGGGGTGGCCCATGTAGAAGGTGTAGGCCACCTTGCCGGTGACCTCTTTGCCACGGTACGGGGAGTTGCGGCCCTTAGAGGCGTGTTCCTCCGGCACCACGGTGTAGCTGACTTCCGGGTCCACCAGGATCAGGTTGGCGTTGGCGCCGGCCGCGATTTCCTGGCCGAACATGTGCTCGAGGTTGCCGATCTTGGCCGGGGTGTAGCTGGCGATGCGGGCGAAGTCGGCCCAGCTGATCTTGCCGGTGTCGATGAGCGCGGCCTTGACGATCGGCAGCATGGTCTCCAGCCCGGTCATCCCCATGGCGGCGTACGGCCATTCGCAGCACTTGGTTTCTGCGGTGTGCGGGGCGTGGTCGGTGCCGATCACGTCGATGGTTCCGTCGGCGACGGCGTCGCGCAGCGCCATGACGTCTTCTTCCCTGCGCAGCGGCGGGTTGACCTTGTAGACCGGGTCAAAGGTTTCCACTAGTTCCTCGGTCAGCATCAGGTGGTGCGGGGTGGCCTCGGCAGTGACGTTGATGCCCTGGGACTTGGCCCAGCGGATGATCTCCACCGAACCTTTAGTGGAGACGTGGCAGACGTGCAGCCGGGAGTTGGTGTGCTGGGTCAGCAGCACGTCCCGGGCAATGATGGCCTCTTCGGCGACCGCCGGCCAACCGGGCAGGCCGAGCTTGACCGACAGGTCGCCCTCGTTCATCTGGGCGTCCTCGGTCAGCCGGGGTTCTTGGGCGTGCTGGGCGATGACCCCGTCGAAGGCCTTCACGTACTCCAGGGCCCGGCGCATCATGGCCGGATCCCACACGCAGATGCCGTCATCGGAGAAGACCCGCACCTTGGCGCGAGAATCTGCCATCGCGCCCATCTCGGAGAGCTGCTCCCCGGCCAGCCCGACCGTGACCGCGCCGATGGGTTGGACGAAGGTCCAACCGGAGTCTTGGCCCAGCTGGTACACCTGCTCCACGACGCCGGCGGTGTCCGCCACCGGCATGGAGTTGGCCATGTTCAGCACGGCGGTGAAGCCGCCCAAGGCTGCGGCCCGGGAACCGGTCTCCACGGTTTCGGCGTCTTCGCGGCCCGGTTCGCGCAGGTGCACGTGCGGGTCCACCAGCCCGGGCAGGGCGATGAGCCCGGCGGCGTCGATGTGCTCGAAGCCCTCCGGGGCGGTGGGGTTCTCAGCCGCGTCGGTCACGGCGGTGATGGTGCCGTCTTCGATGGTGATGTCGGAGAGCTTCTCCCCCAGCAGGTTCGCGCCGGTGATGAAGTACTTGGTGGTGGTCATGTGGATACTCCTTCATTCAGCGTGCTAGCGCTGGGTCGATTCTCGCCGGTCAAAGTTAGATACAGCACGGCCATCCGGGTGGCGACGCCGTTGGCGACTTGCTTCAAAACAACGTTCTTTTCCGAGTCTGCGGCTGCGGCGCAGATCTCCAGTCCCCGGTTCATCGGGCCCGGGTGCATGATGATGGTGTTGGCGTACGCCTCGGTGGTCAGCAAGTCGTAGCGCTCCTGAGTCAGCCCCCACTTGCGGGTGTATTCGTGGGCCGAGGGGAAGAACGCGTCATGCATGCGCTCACCTTGCACGCGCAGCATCATCACGGCGTCGGGGCGCTGGGCCAGCGCCTCATCCAGGTCGTAGTAGATGGTGGCCGGCCACGCTTCACAGCCCACCGGCAGCAGGGTTGGTGGGCCGGCGAAGGACACCTCCGCGCCTAGGGTCTTCAGCAGCCACAGATTGGAGCGGGCCACCCGGGAGTGCAGGATGTCCCCCACGATGAGCACTTTCACCCCGGCCAGGTCTGCACCCCGGGAGTCGGAACCGCGTACGGCGGCGAGGTGCCGGCGCAGGGTGAATGAGTCCAGCAGGGCCTGGGTGGGGTGTTCGTGGGTGCCGTCACCGGCGTTGATGATGGTGGCGTCGGTCCAGCCGGCCGAGGCCAGCTGCTGGGCGGCGCCGGTGGCCCAGTGGCGCATCACGATGGCGTCTGCGCCGATGGCCTCTAGGGTTTGGACGGTGTCTTTCAGGGATTCGCCCTTGGATACAGAGGATCCTTTGGCGGAGAAGTTGATGACGTCGGCGGAAAGTCTCTTGGCGGCGGCCTCGAAGCTGATGCGGGTACGGGTGGAGTCTTCAAAGAAGAGATTGACCACGGTGCGGCCACGCAGGGCCGGCAGTTTTTTGACTTCGCGGCCGGAGATGGCGGCCATCTCCTCGGCCACATCTAGGATGTTGATGGCGTCGTCGTAGTTCAAGTCGAAGGTCGACAGTAGGTGGCGCATATCGCTCTAGGCTCCAGCCGGGTTTTCGATGCGGACTTCTTCTTGTTCTGTGGCCACGTCATCCACGGCGCTGGAGAGGACCCGCACCTTCTCCCGGGCCGCTGTGGGCAGGTTTTTGCCCACAAAGTCCGCTCGAATCGGTAGTTGCCGGTGGCCCCGGTCGACAAGGACGGCCAGGCGGACGGCGGCGGGGCGACCGAAGTCGGAGATCGCATCCAGTGCGGCCCGGATGGTGCGCCCGGAGTAGAGCACATCGTCAACCAGGACCACCACTTTGTTGTCGATCCCACTGACCGGCAGCCGGGTGGGTTGTGGGGTGCGGGAGGTGGAGTGGCGCAGATCGTCCCGGTACATGGTCACATCGAGCTGACCGACGATGGACTCGGCGTCGAATGCTGCGGATTCCGGGGTGGCCGCGATGGCGGCGATTTTTGCGCCCAAGCGTTGGGCTAAAGGAAAGCCACGACGCGGGATGCCTAACAGAATGAGGTCATCGGTACCGCGGTTAGATTCAACAATTTCGTGGCTGATACGCGTCAGTGCCCGATCGATGTCCGCGGCGGTCATGACCGTGCGGTGCTCGGGTGCGTTTTCATGGCCACTGTTCGGTTCCATGGTGCTCATGGGCCCGCTCCTTCCCCGCCTCACAGGACGAAATTTAAAGGATGCACAGTGCTTTTCTAGCTGAGTTTCACACTATCACAGGGCCATCTTCTGACCATGACGGGACCATTGTCGTTCCGGTCACAGCCAGCTGGTCTTAAACGACATCGGCGCCATCGAATCCGAAAACAGGATGCGATAGCGCCGACGCGGAATTTCCGTCGCTGAAAAAACTAGGAAACGTAGAGGTCCTTGACCTTGGCGATGCGGTCGAGCAGGCCGTTGACAAAGCTGGGCGAGTCATCGGTGGAGTACTCTGCTGCGATTTTGGTCGCCTCGGAGATCGCGATCGGATCATCCAATTTGGTTTCGTACAGGATCTCCCACACGGCCACCCGCAGGATGGCTAGGTCCATGGCGGGCATCCGGTCCAAGGTCCAACCGCGCGCGTGGGTGGCGATGACCTCGTCGATGTCCGTTTCGTGTTCCTGCACACCGCGGACGATCTTCTTGGTGTAGCTGGCCAAGGGTTTGCCGGCCACGTCCTCGCGGGTCTGTGCCACGTCCACGGGTTTGCGTTTGCGTTGGGCCGCCTCGAAGACGATCTCTACGGCATCGAAGCGGATTTTTCGGCGGGAGCTCACTCGGTGACGCGTCCTAGGTACTCACCGGTGCGGGTATCAACTTTGACCTTGGTGCCCTGCTCCAAGAACAGTGGGACCTGAATCTGGTGGCCGGTTTCCACGGTGGCTGGTTTGGTGCCGCCGGAGGACCGATCGCCCTGCAGACCCGGTTCGGTGTAGGTCACTTCCAGTTCCACCGAGGCGGGCAGCTCGATGTAGAGCGGGGTGCCCTCGTGCATAGCGACGATCACATCAAGGTTTTCCAGCATGAACTTGGAGGCATCGCCCACGGTTTCGGCCGGTACGGTGATCTGATCGTAGGTGGAGGTGTCCATGAACACGTAGTCGTCGCCGTCCTGGTACAGGTACTGGTAGTCCCCGCGGTCCACGGTGGCGGTATCGATCTTGGTGCCGGCGTTGAAAGTACGGTCCACGGTCTTGCCGGTGAGCACGTTGCGGATCTTGGTGCGGACAAACGCGCCGCCCTTACCTGGCTTGACGTGCAGGAATTCGATGACCTGCCAGAGCTGGCCGTCAAGTACCAGCACGGTACCGTTGCGAATATCGTTTGTGGTCGCCACTAATGATCCTTCTTATCGTCTACGTGTAGCGGGCGGCAGAATTGCTTTGATCGAACGCCCGCACCTATTTTACGCACATTTCGCCTGCGCGTCAGATTTGTTCGGTTGTGCTGGCCGCCCTTAGGCCTCCTCGGCCGCGATCTCCTGGTAGGCAGCAAACAGGATGCCGGTATCCGGTACGGTCAGCACGGCTGGTTTCGCCAAACCTTCGAGGATGATGAAACGCAGCTGATCGCCCCGGTTTTTCTTGTCCCGGCGGATGCCTTCCAGCAGGGTCTGCCAGCGATCCCCGCGGTACTGGGTGGGTAGCCCCAACAACTCGAGGATGCTGCGATGCCGGTCCGCCAATGCGTCATCAATCTTGCCCATCGAGCGGGCCAGCTCCGCCGCGTAAACCAGTCCGACGGACACTGCGGCGCCGTGTCGCCACTGGTAGCGTTCAGCTAGTTCGATGGCGTGCGCCAAGGTATGACCGTAGTTCAAGAAATGCCGGGCGCCGGATTCTTTCAAGTCGTTGGAGACGATGTCCGCCTTGACCTGGATGGTGCGTTCGACGATTTCCCGCAGTACCGGCGAATCCGGATCGGTGGCGGCCTCGGGGTCCTGCTCGATGAGATCCAAGATCACCGGGTCGGCGATGAAGCCGCACTTGACGGCCTCGGCCATCCCGGCCACGAGCTCGTTCTTAGGCAGGGTCTTGAGGGTGTAGAGGTCAGCGATCACACCCGCCGGTGGGTGGAAGGCGCCGACGAGGTTTTTGCCCTCGGCCGTGTTGATGCCGGTTTTACCGCCGACGGCGGCATCCACCATGCCCAACAGGGTGGTCGGAATATGCACGACCTTGACGCCACGCAACCAGGTGGCGGCCACGAATCCTGCCAAGTCGGTGACGGCTCCGCCGCCGACCGCCACGATGGCGTCCGAGCGGGTGAAGTCGTTTTGTCCCATCACCTGCCAGCAAAACGCGGCCACTTCCACGCGCTTGCCTTCTTCGGCATCGGGGATTTCCGCCGCCACCGCGGTGAAGCCATTGGCCTCCAGGTCGGCGCGGACAACATCCCCGGTGGAGCGCAACGCACGCGGGTGAATGACCAGCACGCGGCTGACCCCCGTGCCGAGCATCCCGGTCAGTTCCCCCAACAGGTTGGTGCCCACCAGCACATCGTAGTTTTCCTCCGGACGCTCGCCGGTGACCTCAATGACGGTGGTGTTGGCTGACATGGGTGTAGATGCTCCTTGCGAACGGGTACAGGTAGGCGGGTATGCGGTAGGTGGCCGGTGGCGGCACCGAGTCGGGGCTCAGGCCAGCTGGAAATGCTGGATGATCTCCTCGGTGACGGCTGCTACGTCCTTATCCGAGGTGTCGATCTCCAGGGTTGAGGTTTGCCGGTACAGCGGTAGGCGCTGTTGGAAGATGCGGCGCCAATTCTCTTGGGGGTTCCCCGCCAAGACGGGCCGGTTGGCGCCACCGCCGATGCGCTCTAAGGCGATGTCCTCGTTGACCGAGAGGAAGACGGTGTCCAGTTGCCCGATGCGTTTGCGGGTGTCCTCGGCCAGCACCGCTCCCCCGCCCAGACTGATCACCGCGTTGGCGGCGCCATCTAGTGCCCGGTTGATGGTGGCGGCCTCCAAGTTGCGGAAGTAGTCCTCACCGCGTTCGACGAAGATTTCCGGGATCTCCCCGTGGCTGGTGACAATCAGTTCATCGGTGTCGATGAGCTGCCAGCCGAGCCGCTGGGCAAGTTCTGCGGCGATGGTGGACTTACCGGCGCCCATGGGGCCGGTCAAAACGATGACCTGTCCGCGCGGGGTCGGCTCGGTGGCCCGAATGATTGGGATGGAACGGGTATTCAGGTCCGCCCCCAGATCGGGTGGAAATTCAGACATTCTCTGGTCCAATCATGCATGGTGCGCTCTCGTGATTCTGCCCCATGTCCGACTCGGCGTAGGCGAGGCGGTTCAGGTAGTTGCGTAGGTTGGCGGCGAGGTCGGTCATGTTGTCGCCACCGAATTTCTCGGTCAGCTGGTCAGCGATGACCAACGCCACCATGGCTTCGGCTACCACGCCGGCGGCCGGCACGGCACACACGTCGGAGCGCTGGTGGTGGGCGGTCGTGGCTTCACCGCTGGTGGTATCAACCGTGGCCAGGGCGCGAGGCACGGTGGCGATCGGTTTCATGGCCGCGCGCACGCGCAGGGTCTCACCGGTGGACATGCCGCCTTCGATGCCGCCGGAGCGGTTCGAGGAACGGCGGATCCGGCCCTGCTCATCCCGGTAGATCTCGTCATGGGCGGCAGAACCGCGTCGGGCGGCCGTGGCAAACCCGTCGCCGACTTCCACGCCCTTGATCGCCTGGATGCCCATCAGGGCGCCGGCCAGCTTAGAGTCAAGACGACGGTCCCAGTGCACGTAGGATCCCAGCCCGGCTGGCAGACCGTAGACCAGAACCTCGACCACGCCACCGAGGGTTTCGCCCTCCTTGTGTGCCTTATCCACCTCGGCGACCATCGCCGCAGAGGTCTCGGCATGAAAGCAGCGCAGCGGGTCCGCGTCCAACGCGTCAACATCGGAAGCCAGCGGCAGATGCGCATCCTCGGGCACGCTCACGGTCCCCACCGCGGTGGTGTGGGAGACCAGCGTGATGCCCAGCTGGTTCAAGAAAGCACTGGCGACGGCCCCGAGGGCGACGCGGGCGGCCGTCTCACGGGCGGAGGCGCGTTCCAACACGGGCCGGGCCTCGTCAAAGTCATACTTCTGCATGCCGGTGTAGTCGGCATGCCCTGGCCTTGGGCGGGTCAGCGGCTTGTTCCGGGCCAGACCAGCGAGGGTTTCTGGATCGACCGGGTCCGCGGACATGACCTGTTCCCACTTCGGCCATTCGGTGTTGGCCACCTCGATGGCCACCGGCGAGCCCATGGATACCCCGTGGCGGAAGCCACCCAAGATCCGGACCTTGTCCTGTTCGAACTTCATTCGGGCACCACGACCGTAGCCAAGACGACGGCGCGCCAAGGCATCTTGGATATTTGTGGTGGTAAGTTCTACCCCGGCCGGTAACCCTTCCAGAACGGAAATCAGGGCCTCACCGTGGGATTCTCCAGCAGTCAACCAACGCATAATGTCTATCTTGCCAGAACTGGCGGCTAAACCTTTCGTCGAGGAAGTTTTACGGCGTCACACATGGCATCAAGAACATCTTGGCTCTTGCCCTGCGCCCAGTGACTCGGGGCGAAAAGCTTGATTTGTTCCACCGCCTGATACAACAGCATCTCTAATCCGGAGAGCACTGCCCCACCACGATCCTGCCAACCGGTGGCCAACACCGACGGCCACGGTTCGTAAGCCACATCGAGTAAGGGTGGCAGCAGCAGCTCACCTCTGGGCCAGTTTTGCAGCCAGGTATCGGCGGCACCGGCCGGCAGCGTTGAGACGACGGCGGCGTGCCCACGCGCTAGCTCGGGAGTGAACTCGTCCGGGGCATACACCGTGCTGGCTAATCCGTAGCGGGAGGCCAGCTCGGTGGAACCGGTGGCTCGTTGCCGGTTGCGGGCCACAAAGTTCACGGCGGTGGCTCCTGCCTCGGCTGCGGCGGCGATGGCGGCGGCAGCGGTATTTCCGGCCCCAAGAATCAGCCACGGGCCAGCAGCAAGGGTGCCTGCAGCGTGCGCCAAGGCTTTTCTAATGCCGTCCACATCGGTGTTTTCGGCGCACCAGACGGTTGCTCCGTCCGGGGCGGTGCGACGGTAGACCGTGTTCAGGGCACCCAGCCGCTCCACGCGGGAAGAGCGGTGATCCAGTTCAGCTAAGAACTCGGCCTTCTGCGGCATCGTGACCGACAAGCCGATGGCGGACGGGTCCGCGGTGAAGCTGCGGTAGAACGCCACCCCCTCGCCGGTCGCCACCTGATAGCGGGCGTAGGTGCAGTCAAGGCCCAGCACCTGATAGGCCGCCCGGTGCAGATCCGGAGACTTGGAATGCTCGATCGGATCCCCGATGACCCCCGCTCGGTGCGGGCTGAGGTTAGTTGCCACAGATATCCGGGTTGTCCTTACAGTACTCGTCGTATTCGGCCTTGTACCGGTTGTGCTCGGCGTAGGTCTTGGCGAACTTGGTCTCACCGGTCTCGATGTTGGTCGTCACCCAGTAGTAGAAGTCATTCTCTTCCGGGTTAGCGGCGGCTTCCAATGCTTTCTGCGATGGGGCCCCAATCGGACCTGGTGGCAGACCCTTATGCGCGTACGAGTTGTACGGGTTGGACTTGTCGGCCTTCTCCTCGTTCGTGAACTGCAGGCGGCGCACATCCAGACCGTAGATCACGGTCGCATCGATCTGCAGGTAACCGTTAGTCTGCGGGTTGTTTGGCTTCAGCCGGTTCTCGATGATGCCGGCGACCTTCGGGTAGTCCTCCGGGTTGGCTTCGCCGACCAAAATGGAGGCGATCGTCAACGCGCGGTACTGTTCCTCAGGGTCCGTCACCCCCAGTTCTTCCAATGCCTTGAACGTCGGGGCGGTCATGTCCTTGAGGATGTCTTTTGGCTTGGCATCCACCGGTACCCGGTACTCACCGGGGCGAATGTAGCCTTCCAAGGTTTCAGCATCAGCGGGCAGCCCAAAGTCGGCAGGCTTGGCCGCCGCGGTGATGTCGTCCTCGGACAACCCGGTGGACTCAGAAATCTCCTTGTACACCTCGGAGACACGCAGCCCAGGCCGGATGGCGATGTAGTGCACCTTGTCGGCCTCTTCAAGCAGGCGGTCCACCGCGTCTGAAGCCTTCATCTCAGAACGCATCTGGTACTCGCCGGGCTGAATCTCCCGATCAGAGGTGTTGGTGGACAGCGCGTCCATGAAGGCTCGCGTGCTGGCAACCACGCCTTCTTCGGTCAGGCGATTGGCGATCGAAATAGTGCCTTCACCCTGCTGGACCGTGAAGTCGACCTGTTCCCCACCGGGGCCTGGGAAGTCCTTCGGCGCGGCGTCGCCCATCACATTGGAGATGAACATGGCCACCACCACGATGGCTAACGCGAACACGCCCAGTGAGGTGAGCAGCACCAGGGTCTTCTTGCGGTTCTTCCGACGACGATTGGCCAGCAATTCCTCGGCGGGAGTATCGGCGAGCTCAATGGTCTGATAGCCGAGCAGATCCCGGTGCTCATCAACGACGGTACCTGACTTGTTGGCCTCGATGATCTCGATGGCCTCGGTTTGGTAGGCCTCGGTTTCCGCCAGCTGCTCTTCCGGCAGCGGGGTGGCTTCTTCGGTCTCGACCTTCGGCATCGCCCAGGCAGCATTCTGCTCCCGGATGTGCTGCAAGATCCGGTCTTTTTCCCGGTGCGCCCGACGTTGTTCTTCAGCGGCGCGTGCCGCCGCTTCTGCACGGGCCTTAGCCTCGGCAGCACGGCGTTCATCGTCGGCACGCTTGTGCTCGCGCTCAATCTGTTCCTGATCGAAGAGGCTGCCGCGTTCGCGCCGACGCTCCTCCATCAAACGGGCTTCGCGACGGCTGCGCGGTTGCGGATTTTCCTGGTCAAACGGGACATCGGAGTCAGACTCGGTCACGGCGGGGACCGGTGGTGGAACCGCGCCGGATGAGGAGGCGCCGGAATGGCGGTACCCGGTACCGGAGAATTCGGAGCTGGACTGAGACTGTTGCTGACGAGCCCTGCGCAAGGCACGCCGTGTCAGCGGCTGGTCCGAGCTCTGCCCTTCGCCCGGGGGTGGTGTCTCTCTAGTCACAGATTAGTGTCCTTCGGTTCTGCCATCGACGAGTTCGCCAACGGCGCGCTGCAAAGATTCTTGCATATGAAGTGCTTGCTGCAGAATTTCGATCGCTGCCTGCTGATCGATCACCGCACGTTGTTTCTTAGCTGATCGGCCCGCCTGCTGAAGCTTTTGCGAGGCACCCACGGTGGAGAGGCGTTCATCAACCAAGCGCACCAGCGTGGCGGAACCGGTTGCGGCTAACGTTTTTGCCAGCAAGCCCGCCCAATCCCGTGCGGCCTGGGTGGATGGCGTATCCGCCCCGCGCAGATTCAACGGCAATCCGACGAAGACGGTGTGCACCGTTTCTTCATCCATCAGCTGAACCAACTGATGAATATCGGTGTTGCCCTCCGGATCCCGAGTCAGGGTTGCAACAGGCATGGCCGGCAGCAATGTTGACACGCTGCGGGCCACGCCCACGCGGGCTGCTCCGACGTCCACGCCGTAGCAGATCCCGGTTGCTACACCTTGTTCGTCCACGCTCACGCTACTTCAGTATTCCTATAGGGGGCGCGGGCCTAGGCCAGCTCGGTCACGGCTTGTTCGATGGCGGCCAAGGCGGCAGGAATCTGCTCGGCGTTCTGGCCGCCACCTTGGGCGACGTCGTCGCGGCCACCGCCGCCACCACCCAACACGGAGGTTGCGGTCTTGACCAAGGCACCGGCCTTAGCCCCGGCGGCACGAGCGGCATCGTTGGTGGCCACCAAAACCAGTGGGCGATTCTTAGCGACACCGGTCAGCGCGACCACAGCCGGTTCTGAACCCAAGCGTTCACGTAGATCCAAGGCCAGCGTGCGCAGCTCATCGGCACCGCCAATCTCGGCGGCGTTATGGCTGAGTACCCGGAACTGACCCAGCTGCTTGGCGTTTTGCACCAAGGTGCCTGCCTGCGCCTGCAATTGGGCGGCCTTGAGCTTATCCAACTGCCGTTCGGCCTGCTTGAGCTTCTCCAGCGTGGCCGCCACGCGGTCGACCACCTTGTCGGAAGGAACCTTCAGCAGTTCGGATAGCTCGGAGACGAGGGTCCGTTCGGCCGCCAAATGGTTGAAAGCGTCCAAGCCAACCAGCGCCTCGATGCGGCGGTTGCCGGAACCCACGGACTGCTCCCCCAACAAAGCCAAGGACCCGATCTGCGCCGTGGAACCAACGTGGGTACCACCACAGAGTTCGCGGGACCACGGGCCATTGATCTCCACCACACGCACCACATCGGAGTACTTCTCCCCGAACATCGCCATGGCGCCGAGGGCGCGGGCCTCATCCAGGGACATGGTGGAGGTGCGGACCACGTGGTTGTCGCGGATCGACAGATTGACGATCTCTTCTAGCTCTTGGCGGGCCGCCGCAGAGGGCTGCTCGCCCCAGCGGTAGTCAAAGCGCAGGTAGCCTTCCTTGTTGAAGGAACCAGCCTGGGATGCCTGCGGGCCAAAAACTTGGTGCAGGGCGGCATGCACCAAGTGCGTACCGGTGTGTGCCTTCTCTGCATCCAGTCGGCGCTGAATATCGATCGCGGCCACCGCGGCGGCGCCGGTGTACACCTCGCCCTCCTTCACGGTGGCCCGGTGTACCGTCAGCCCTTTCAGCGGGGATTGGACGTCCTGAACCTCAAGCACAAAACCGTCACCGGTGATCAGCCCGGTGTCAGCTGCCTGACCGCCAGCCTCGGCATAGAACGGGGTCTGCGGCAGGACGATCTCGATCTCGGTGCCGGCCTCGGCACGGTCCACCAGCTGGCCGGCGGAGATAATGCCGGCCACATTGGATTCGGTGGTGTGCTCGGTGTACCCGGTGAAAATGGTGTCGTGCTCGTGCAACGGCGCGTACACGGAAGCGTCCACGTGGCCGGCCTTCTTCCCCTTGGCGTCGGCGCGGGCACGGTCACGCTGCTCCTTCATCAGGGAGCGGAACGCCTGTTCGTCGACCTTCACGCCGGCCTCTTCGGCCATCTCGAGGGTCAGATCGATCGGGAACCCGTAGGTGTCGTGGAGCGCGAAGGCGTCGGCGCCGGAAAGCTGGCTGCCGGACTTCTTGGCAGCGGCCACCGCTCCTTCTAGGCGAGTGGTGCCCGCAGCGATGGTGCGCAAGAAAGCGCGTTCTTCGGCGTAGGCGATCTTGGAGATCCGGGCAAAATCGGTCTCTACCTCCGGGTAGACACCCTTCATGGCGTCCCGGGAGACCGGCAACAGTTCCGGCAACACCGGTTCGGTCACACCCAGCAGGCGCATTGCGCGCACGGCGCGGCGGATCAGCCGGCGCAGCACATAGCCGGCGCCCTCATTCGACGGGGTGACCCCATCGGCGATCAGCATCAGGGCCGACCGCACGTGGTCAGCCACCACGCGGAACCGCACGTCGTCGGTGTGCCGCGGGTCGTTCGGGTCCTCGGTCGCGCCATAGGTTTTGCCGGAGAGCTCAACGGCCTTATCCAGCACCGGACGGACCTGGTCGGTCTCGTACATGTTGTCCACGCCCTGCAGCAGCATGGCCAACCGTTCCAACCCGAGGCCGGTATCAATGTTCTTGTTCTGCAGTTCCCCGGCGACGTCGAAGTCCTCTTTGGAGCGAACTTCGGAAAGCTGGTACTGCATGAAGACGAGGTTCCAGATCTCCATGTAGCGGGAATCGTCGACGACGGGGCCGCCTTCTTGGCCGTAGGCCGGACCACGGTCGTAGTAGATCTCCGAGCACGGTCCACCCGGGCCGGGCTGGCCGGTGTTCCAGTAGTTATCGGCTTTGCCCATGCGCTGAATGCGCTCGGTGGGCAGTCCGATTTGTTCGTGCCAGATGTTGAACGCTTCATCGTCGTCTTCGTAGACGGTGACCCAGAGCTTATCTGCCTCCAGCCCGTAGCCGCCCTCGGCGGTCGGGGTGGTCAGCAGTTCCCACGCCATCTTGATGGCGCCGTCTTTGAAGTAGTCCCCGAAGGAGAAGTTGCCGGCCATCTGGAAGAAGGTGCCGTGCCGGGCGGTCTTGCCGACTTCTTCGATGTCGGCGGTGCGGATGCACTTCTGTACCGAGGCGGCGCGCTTGTACGGCGGGGTTTCCACACCGGTGAGGTATGGGATGAACGGGACCATGCCCGCGATGGTGAACAACAACGAAGGATCGGGGGAAACCAGGGATGCCGAGGGGACGATGGTGTGCTCGTGCTTGGCGAAGAACTGGTTCCAGCGTTCAGCGATCTGCTGAGATTTCATAGTGGTTGCAAAAATCCTAGTTAGTGGCTCTGGTTGGGAGTGTGGTGGGCACCTGGGTTGGCTCCTGGGTTGGTGCCCTGGTCGGTTTTCTTCTCCACGATCAGTGCCTTGAGGTTGTGAAAGACAAATCCGGCGGACTGTTTGGCGACGTCGATGGAGAACGCGAGACCTTTGTCGGCGATCCGACGCTGCACGTGAGTCTTAGTTTCCTGGTACTTCTGGTTGCCCAGCCAGCCGGCGGTGGCGCCGATACCGACCCACAGCAGTCGTTTGATCATGACGGTCTACTCCTTGCAGTCTTACTTCAACAAATTAGTTTACGCAGGTTTAGCCCAAATAGTGGATCTGACACCGTTAACCACGTGTGGCCCACCGACGACTGCCGGCAGGCCACACGGTGCTCGCATTTGGAGCGGAGAATTACCGCTTAGCGAGCGTAGTACTCAACCACCAGGTTTTCTTCACAGGTGACTGGGATTTCAGCACGCTTTGGTCGGCGGACCAAGGTAGCCTGCAGTTTTTCCAGTTCAACGTTCAGGTATGGTGGCACGGCTGGCAGTACATCGCGGTGTGCACCGGCAGCGGCAACCTGGAATGGTTCCATCTTTTCGCTGCGCTCGTGCACGTGGATCATCTGGCCTTCCTTCACACGGAAGGATGGGCGGTCAACACGCTTACCGTTGACCATGATGTGGCGGTGGACCACCAGCTGGCGGGCCTGGGCGATGGTGCGGGCGAAGCCGGCACGCAGAACCAGGGCGTCCAGACGCATTTCCAGCAGCTCGACCAAGTTTTCACCGGTCAAACCTTCGGTGCGCTTTGCTTCTTCGAACACGCGAGCCATCTGGGCTTCACGGATACCGTACTGAGCGCGCAGACGCTGCTTCTCGCGCAGACGCACGGCGTAGTCAGAGTCGGTGCGACGACGGGCGCGGCCGTGCTGGCCTGGACCGTACGGACGGCGTTCCATGTACTTCTCGGCCTTTGGGGTCAGAGCGATCCCGAGTGCACGAGAAAGGCGCACAGTGCGGCGCGATTCTTGAGCGTGGTTGTTAGCCATAGGGGCTTTTTGCCTTTCGTAAAGCGGTAATCTTCGCTAAAGATTCTGTGCCCGAAAAAAGCAGCAGAAAGACTGGCCTCCGAGGATGGAGAGTTGGGGCTTACCGCGTACCCTTGTCCTACAACAAGTACGCAAGGAACTTGCTTGCCAGAGCGGAAGCTAGTTTATCAGTTCTGTTGGCCGCGAACCATTTGACGCAACAGCTCCACGCGGTGATTCAACTCACGTTCAAAACCGTTGGTGGTGGGCACGTAATACTCGCTCGCTTGCAGGTCATCGGGCAAGTACTGTTGCTGGCTGACCGAATGCGGGTAATCGTGGGAGTACTTGTAGCCTTTCCCGTGGCCCAAGGCTTTTGCCCCGGGATAGTGGGCGTCTCGTAGATGCGGTGGCACCTGGGCACCTTTGCCAGCACGCACATCGGCGATGGCCTTATTGATGCCCATGTAGGACGCGTTCGATTTGGGTGCGGTTGCGATGTGCACCACCGCCTGCGCCAGCATGATGCGCGCTTCGGGCATCCCCACCAGTTGCACCGACTGGGCGGCGGCGACCGCAACCTGAAGGGCCTGCGGGTCGGCCATACCGACATCCTCGGAAGCACAGATCATGATTCGCCGCGCCACGAACCGGGGGTCCTCCCCCGCCTCCAACATGCGTGCCAAATAGTGCAGCGCAGCATCGGGGTCGGAGCCACGCATGGACTTGATGAAGGCCGAGACCACATCGTAGTGCTGATCGCCGTCCTTGTCGTAGCGTTGCACCGCCTGATTTAGGGCCTGTTCCGCGTGAGCCAGTGTGATTTCCGGGACTGATGAATCCGTTTGGGAAGCTTGCGGCGTCTCGGTCTCCGCCTCCATCTCAGCTTCGACATCAAACGGGACATCGGCGTGCCCGGACGTGTCCTCGGCAGCCTCGGCATCGTCCTCGTCAACGGCCTGGGTCGCAACCTCAGGCTCTTGGGCCGAAGCACTGTGGTCGGCGGAACGGGCAGCATCTTCCAGTGCGACCGCGGCTGCGGCTTCTAGCGCGGTCAGCGCGCGCCGGGCATCGCCTTGGGCCGTGCGCACCAAATGCTCCTGGGCATCAGCCGAGATGGTCACCGAGTTGTTCAACCCACGCTCACTTTCCAGCGCGCGTTGCAGCAGCACCGCGATGTCGTCATCGGTCAACGGCTTCAACGTCAACATCAATGACCTGGATAGCAGCGGAGACACCACGGAGAAGGACGGGTTCTCCGTAGTCGCTGCCACCAGCACGATCCACCCGTTTTCCACCCCTGGTAACAAGGCGTCCTGCTGCGCCTTATTAAACCGGTGGATCTCATCGAGGAACAAGATGGTGGTACGCCCGTAGAGGTCACGATCCAGCAGCGCCTGGTCCATCACGGCCCGGACGTCCTTGATGCCGGAGGTGATGGCGGACAGCTCGACAAACTTCCGATCTGAACCAGCGGCCAATACGTGGGCCAGCGTGGTCTTGCCGGTGCCCGGCGGGCCATACAGAATCACCGAGGACAGTCCGGCAGGACCTTTACCGGTGCCGGTGGCCAACTGACGTAACGGCGAACCAGCCTTCAGCAAGTGCTGCTGGCCCACCACCTCATCGATGGTGCGTGGGCGCATCCGAGCGGCCAACGGCTGATGCCCGCGCCGGCGGGTCGGCTCAGATGTCGGCTGGTCCTCGGGTTCAAGATCGAATAATCCGTCCACCCGTTCACTGTATCGCAGCAACAGGTACCCTGGGACGGGCCTGCACATACAGCCCACGTTGGCTCCGGCCCGCGTTAGGCTGGTGGGTATGCGCGCCCTTATTCAACGTGTCAGCCACGCCCATGTAGATGTCATTGACGATGGTGAGCTCACCGATCCTGAGGTTCCGCGCCGCCGGGTCGGGACGATTGGTGCGGGTCTGCTGATCCTGGTGGCCAGCACCCCGGACGATGACGCGGCGGTGGCCGAAGCCTTGGCCGAAAAGATCTTCCAGCAGCGCATCCTGCACGATGAGAAGTCCTTGGCCAGCACCGGCGCTGACGCGCTGATCATCAGCCAGTTCACCCTCTATGCGGATGCCCGTCGTGGTCGGCGTCCCTCCTACTCCGCCGCTGCTCCGGGGCACCTGGCAGAACCGGTCTACGAAGCGTTTTGTGCGGCCCTGACCGAGCGCGTCACGGCCGCCGGCGGCACGGTTGCCTACGGTGAATTCGGGGCGATGATGGAAGTCAGTTCCACCAACGCTGGCCCCTACAGCCTGTGGTTGGACACCGAGGAGCTCAACCGTCCGCGCCGCGGCTAGCGCAGGAAGCAAGCTCTTTCCCGCACATGTAGTGTCAAATCCTCCACTCAAGGCCCAGCCCGGGGCCCTTCTACATGCCCGCTTCCTCCCCTAGCAGCCCAGAGACCACAATCTGGTTTGCTGGAAAGCAATCGGCTCAACAACGTTTGCTTCAAGGGAGGTTCGGGCCATGTCAACACACCAGCACGTCATCGCCGGAATCGACCTCGACGCGCCTGAAACCGCTGCGGAACTAGCAGAGGTGGTTGCCGCCGATGAACTGGCGATACGCAAGGCCACCGCAAAAGCCTATCTGCACGGCTTCCAATTCCTCCTGGCTCAAGCACGCGAGCATCGGACGAGCATGCGCGCAGATCAGCTCACCGCCCATTACTTGCAGCACATCGACAAAGGCAAGCTCATGCGGCAAAGCGTTCCGGCCTATGCACGCTTGCGGCGCCTGACTGAAGCCAAAGCGCAGAACTTCTTGCTGCTGGCCGTGAACCTCATCCTGCACGCCCCAAACCTAGTTGAACAGCTCCACCATGGCCAGATTCCCCTCGAACACGTGCGTGCCGCCGGAGAGAAACTCAAGTCCATTCCCCCACCGAGGCCGGATCAAGACTGGACCGGGCAGCCCTGGCAGGACGGACACTACGAGGACGCCGTCGCCCGGACAGATGCCGCTAAGAACGACTTAGGCTCCAAGCTTGAAGACTTAGCCGCACCGGACATCCCCGAAACCGAATACACCAGCAAAGCAGCCCAGCTGCGCGACGCTCACCACCCGGAAAATCAGGCGGCACGGCATCGAGCCGCTAGGGCCAAGCGTTGTGTGCGCATCAGCCCCGCCGCAGACGGCATGGCCAACCTCAGTGCCCACATCAGTGCCGGGGACGCAGCCACGATTCAGCGGGCCCTGAACGATGTTGCCCGCACTAAGTCACCGTCCGATCAACGCACGCTGACGCAACGTCAAGCAGATTTGTTCGTGGAGTTACTCACCGTGAACAAACATACCGTCCAAGATTCGGAGCCAGCTTCGGCTCAGGGGTGCGGCTGCCAGAAACAGGCGCGCCCAACGCGTCGCATCTTTGCCTACCTGATGATCACGCTCGATCAGTGGCTAAGTCTCGGCGGGACCCTGAAGGCCAACCAGTTCGAGTTCCTTACCCCGCCAGCTGCGTCCCAGAACCAGACAAGAAACGGACTGAAGCACAAACCGAGTTCTTCCGTCCTCGGCCAACAGCACAAACTCAGCGCCCCGGAGTTGGCTCGACTTCTTCAGCAGGTGAGTACCCTACAAGCTGTTCTGACGCATCCGGCATCTGGATATCCGATCGGTCTGAGCGTCCGAACGCGCAGACCCGCGCCGAGAATCAGAGACTTACTCCTCTTGCGAGATCAACACTGTCGCTTCCCCGGATGCCGGGTACCTGGCACCGAGTGCGAGGTGGACCATGTCAACGATTTCGCACTCGGCGGCACCAGTGAGCTTTACGGTTTGGCGCTGCTGTGCAAGAAGCACCACGGCGGTAAATCAGCCGGTTGGTGGGAGGTGTCCCTGCGCCCGGAACGTGGCGATGGTGTTCTGGAGTTCAGATTCCCACAAACCGGGCAAAGTGAATTCACTTATCCGCGCTTACCGCTGCACCCGAACGCATGGGAGCAGATCCGACAACAACTGGAAGAACCCCCGTTTTAGCGAAGCGAGGAAGACCCGCGCAGCAAGTGACCCCGGCACCCAACACATGCTTGACAGCAATGTGGATACCGGGGTCACTTTTGTAAAGTTGGCCGGAAATTCTCCGATTCTCAGTTACTGCTTGGCAGGCTCAGCAGACTTGTCTGCGGCTCGGCCTTCAGCGGCATCCTTCTTCTTGTCCTTCGGCTCAGGCTTGGCGTCCACACCAGCTTCTTTACGCTGCTGGGCGGTGATCGGAGCAGGCGCCTCGGTCAGCGGATCGAACCCGCCGCCGGTCTTCGGGAACGCGATCACTTCACGGATCGAGTCGTGACCGGCCAACAGCGCCACGGTACGGTCCCACCCGAAGGCGATGCCACCGTGTGGAGGTGCGCCGTACTTGAAGCCTTCCAGGAGGAAACCAAACTTCTCCTCGGCCTCGGCTTCATCGATGCCCATGACCTTGAAGACACGCTTCTGGACTTCCTGGTTGTGAATACGGATCGAACCGCCACCGATTTCGTTACCGTTGCACACGATGTCGTACGCATAGGCCAGCGCAGAACCGGGATCGGTGTCGAAGGTATCCATGAACTCTGGCTTCGGAGAGGTGAAGGCGTGGTGGACGGCGGTCCAAGCGCCGCCACCAACCGCGACGTCACCGGAAGCAACAGCGTCGGCGGTTGGTTCAAACATCGGGGCATCAACGACCCAGAGCAGGGACCACTCGCCGTCCTTTATCAAACCGGTGCGGTGACCGATCTCAACGCGGGCCGCACCCAGAAGTGCGCGGGCGGACTTGGCGTCACCGGCTGCGAAGAAGATGCAGTCTCCGGCCTCGGCACCCACCGCGGCACACAGGCCCTCGCGTTCGGTGTCGGTGAGGTTCTTGGCCACGGGCCCGCCCAAGGTGCCATCTTCCTGAACCAGAACATAGGCCAGCCCCTTGGCACCACGCTGCTTGGCCCATTCCTGCCACGCATCCAAGGTGCGCCGTGGCTGGGAAGCGCCACCGGGCATCACCACAGCGCCCACGTAGGGGGCCTGGAAGACGCGGAAGGTGGTGTCCTTGAAGTATTCGGTGAGCTCAGTCAGTTCCAGACCGAAACGCAGATCCGGTTTGTCGGTACCATATTTGGCCATGGCCTCGGCATAGGTGATCCTTGGCAACGGGGTCGGGATGACCACGTCGATGAGTTTCCACAACTCGGTGATCAGCTTTTCGCCCAAGGCGATGACGTCGTCCTGATCGACGAAGGAGGCCTCGATGTCCAGCTGGGTGAACTCCGGCTGACGGTCGGCCCGGAAGTCTTCATCGCGGTAGCAACGGGCAATCTGGTAGTACTTCTCCAGACCGCCGACTTGCAGCAACTGTTTGAACAGCTGCGGGGACTGCGGCAGGGCATACCAGGAACCGGGTGCTAGACGTGCCGGAACCACGAAGTCGCGGGCACCTTCCGGCGTGGAGCGGGTCAGGGTTGGGGTCTCGACCTCAAGGTAGCCCTCATCGTGCAGCACGTTGCGCGCGACCCGGTTGGCTTCAGAGCGCAGCCGCATCGCCTTGGCAGGGCCAGGCCGGCGCAGATCCAAGTAGCGGTGCTTCAAGCGGGCTTCTTCGCCCACTTCTACGTGCTCATCGATCTGGAATGGCAGCGGTGCGCAGGTGTTCAGCACGGTCACCTGGTCGGTGATGACTTCAATCTCACCGGAGGCGATGGCCGGGTTTTCGTTACCTTCAGGGCGGCGTTCGACCGTTCCGGTCACCTGCAGCACGTATTCGTTGCGCAGCTGATCGAACTCGTCCTCGTCCCGGACCACAATCTGGGCAACGCCGGAGGCATCGCGCAGATCCACAAAGGCAACACCGCCGTGGTCACGACGACGGGCAACCCACCCGGTCAAGGTGACTTGTTGGCCGATGAGCTCGCTGTTTAGTTCTGCAAGGGTGTGGGTGCGAAGCACGGTAGTGCGATTCCTTCTGTGGTGCTGTGGTGGCGATACGAATTCTTCGCCGGGTCGAAAGTCCTAAGGGACAAGTTTAGCTGTTTTCAGCCAAGCTAATAAACGGACGTAGGTCTTCTTCAGCCGGGCACCACGTCAGCGCATCGGCCGGGCTCTGTTCACCGCTGCGCAGGTCCTTCACCTCATGGGTGCCATCGGAGTGCGTGAACCAAACGTACGGGATGCTGCGGCGGTCAGCGTAACGGATCTGCTTGCCGAACTTCTCCGCGGATGCGGCAACCTCGCAGGCGATGCCTCGGGAGCGCAGCTGTTGGGCGATCTTCTGCGCGGCGGGCCAGTCTTCATCGGTGGCGAGGGTGATGTACACGACCGAAGGCACAGGGCGGGATGCGCTGACGAGCTCTTGACCGAGCAGCCGGGACACGAGCCGGGTGACGCCGATGGACAGGCCCACACCCGGGTAGTTTTTCTTGCCCTTGGTGGCTAACGCGTCGTAGCGGCCTCCGGAGCAGATCGAACCCAAGTCTTCGTGACCGACCAGCACCGTCTCGTAGACGGTGCCGGTGTAGTAGTCCAACCCGCGGGCAATGGACAGATCGGCCACGCCCCTTCCGGGTGCCTGCTCATTGACCGCGGCGATGACGGCGGACAGTTCGGACAGGCCCTCCTCCAGTTGGTCACCGCTGACGCCGAGGGCGCGGACCTCGTCCACAAAACTGGTGTCCTCACTGCGGATCTGGGCCAGCGCGAGGGCCTTGTCAGCTTGTTCGGCGGAGGCACCGGCGTGTTCGATGAGGTTTTCCCGCACCGCATCGGCACCGATCTTTTCCAGTTTGTCGATTTCACGCAGCACAGCGGCGGTGTCGGTCAGGCCCAGACCAGTGTAGAAACCTTCGGTAAGTTTGCGGTTGTTGATCCGCAGTTTGAAGTCACCAATGGGCAACTTGCTCAACGCTTCAGCCATCACCACGGCTAGTTCCACGTCGTACACGAAAGGCAAGGTGCCATCTCCGACGACGTCGATGTCGGCTTGCGTGAATTCACGGGAGCGACCATCTTGGGGGCGTTCACCTCGCCAGACTTTCTGAATCTGGTAGCGGCGGAATGGGAACGCCAAGTAGCCGGCGTTTTCCACCACGTAGCGTGCGAACGGCACCGTGAGATCGAAGTGCAGAGCCAACTGGCGAGATTTGGCGGCAGCCTCGGACGCCTCCTCATGGATGCGGGAGATCACGTAAATTTCTTTGTCGATCTCTCCTTTACGCAGGAGCTGCTCGACCGGCTCAACGGCGCGTGTTTCGATGTTGGCAAAACCATGCAGCTCAAAGGTTTTCGCTAACACCTCCAAGATATGGTTCTCGATCACCCGTTCTGCCGGTAGCAGTTCGGTGAACCCGGACAGGGAGGATTTACGTGCCATGAGGGCAGAGCGCTCCTTTGGTATGCCGATGAGGGAGGGAAAGATTTCGTCTTTGGCCTATCTTACCGCTGTTATCTCGTCTGATGCGCCACCGGTGCGGTAGGCTCATCTGTGAGCTAGGGCAACTTGGCTCACCTGAAGACAACAAGCTGATCACTCGATGCGAAAAGGTTTTAGCGGTGACTGAACGTCAACAATCCGACGAAACAAACAAGCCACGTCCACCGGCGGTGCCCTCCCCCGCGGCTTTTGCCAAGAAGAAACCGGCTTTGCCGGTGGTCCCAGCCGCCACGTCTGACTTTGATGCCGAAGCGGCGCATGCCTTCGGTTCCGTGAGCGAAGACGGCCACGTCAGCGTGAAATACCAAGGTGAAACCGTTCCGGTAGGCCAGTACCCCGATGCCACTAATGAAGAGGCATTGGATTACTTCGTCCGAAAGTTCGAAGACGCCCACGCCCAGTTGGTGCTGCTGGAACAACGGGTGAAGGCTGGCGCCAAGACCAGTGACATCACCAAGGCCGTGGAGACGCTTCAGTCACAGCTTGAACAGAAGAACATGGTCGGGGACATCGCCGATCTGGAATCCCGTTTGGAGAGCCTGACCCAGGACGCCGCGAAGCTGGCCGCCGAACAAAAGGAACAGGCCGCCGCCCGCGTTGAGCAGGAAAAGGCCAACCGGGAGGCCATCGTCGCCGAGGCCGAACAGATCGCTGACACCGATGTCAAGAAGATCATGTGGAAGCAGTCCACCGCCCGCATGAATGAACTCTTCGATTTGTGGAAAGCATCGCAGAAGACCGGCCCACGGTTGGGCAAGGCGGTTGAGGACGCGCTCTGGAAGCGTTTCCGTGCCGCCCGTACCCAGTATGACAAACAGCGCCGCGCCTTTTTCTCGCAGCTCGATGTCGAACGGGCCGAAGTCAAACGTGTGAAAGAAAAGCTGATCGCCGAGGCCGAAGCCATGTCTGACTCCACCGACTGGGGTCCGACCGCGGCCGCCTACCGAAACCTGATGGACCGGTGGAAGAAGGCCGGTCGAGCGTCCCGCAATCTGGATGACGCCCTGTGGGCACGGTTCCGTGCCGCCCAGGACAAGTTCTTCGACGCACGTCAGGCGGTCAACGCCGAGGTGGAGAAAGAACTGCAGGCCAACCGCGACGTTAAGGAAGCTCTCCTTGAGCGGGCCCAACAGTTGCTACCGGTGCAGGACCTCGCCGCCACCAAGAAGGCCCTAGGCCAGATTCAGGATGAGTGGGAAGAGGCCGGCCGGGTACCGCGGGCTGACCTGAATCGTCTGGAGTCCGGGCTGCGGAAGGTCGAAAACGCCGTCAAGGCAGCCGAAGACGAGCAGTGGCGCCGCACGGATCCGGAAATCGAAGCACGTGCCAACAGCGCCCTGAACCAGCTCCGCGATTCCATCAGCGAGCTGGAAAAAGAACTCGCTGACGCCCAGGCAAGCGGCGATGCGAAGAAGATCGCCGCCGCCGAAGAGGCCTTGGAAGCACGCCAGCAGTGGTTGGCAACCATCGAGGCCGCTACCGAATAACTCGGACGGCTCAACCGGCAGGCACGGTTACACAGCCTGAAACAACCCCAGTTTGTCCACAGCTACCGACAGTAACGGTGGCAGGACAGCTGGGGTTTGTTCATTCTTGAGGGTATGAGCCGCGCATCGATCACCCGCAAAGAATCCTCCTACCTGGTTCGCAACTTCACCATTGGAGACCTCACGGCCGCCTACCGGTTGGCCGACATCGAGAATCCCGACCCGTTTGCACCCGAGGAAGTTCACTTAGTGCACGCCGGTCGAGACCTCAGCAGAACGCAGCTGGCTAGTCTGCGTTACGATGGTGCGCTGGTGCCGGCGGTGGGCAGCGTGTATGCGGAGCGTCCGTTGCGGACCCCGGCTGAACGGTCGCGGGCGTTAGCGCTGATGATTGAGGATTCGTGGGGGCAAGATCCCGTCTTCTGCAGATGGAGTGCGGCCTGGCTGTACGGGGTGAGCGGGCCACCGGCCTTCGCCGAGTTTCTTTCGAGGTTGTATGTCCATCCCGCCAAGGATTATCGGAGTCGGGAATTCCGCTCCTACCAGCTGAACCTCGATAAGGATGAGTTCTACCGCGTCGGCGAAGTCGTCGCCATCTCCCCTGCCCAATGCGCGGCAGAACTGCTGATCCATGAGTACAGCCCCAAGGCGTGGGTGGCGGCAGCTGCATTGCTGAAAAAAGATGGCCTGCCGTGTCCGCGCAAAGTTGCCCAAGCACTAGCAGCTACGGAGCGATTGGGGCTGCCTGCCATGCGGCGCAGGGCGCAGCGGCATCTGACCGAATGGCTGGCGTGTTCGGCCCGGCCACTGCCAATCGATACCGAGGAAAAGAAGAGCTTAGCGGCGCCGTCGCCGGTCCATTGAACGGTAGACGTCGTACACGCCATCAATGCGCCGGATCGCGTTCAGGATGGTGTCCAAGTATTTGGAATCGGACATTTCGAACGCGAACATGGCGATGGCCACCTGTTCCTTGGTGGTTTGCAGATCCACCTTGCGGATATCGACATGGTGATCCGAGAGCACTTTCGTCACATCCAACAGCAGCGACGGCCGGTCCAACGCTTCCACCGTGATCTCCACTAGGAAGGTGGAATGAACGGTTTCGGCCCACCGCACCTTCAGCAACCGGCCCGCCTCTTCTTTCATGTGGCGGATGTTGTCACAATCGACCCGGTGCACCGAGATTCCCGAACCGCGGGTGACGTAACCGGTGATCTCATCCGGTGGCATCGGGGCGCAGCAGCGCGCCAGCTTCACCAGCAGGCCGTCGGCTCCACCTTCGACGATGATGTCGGAGCCGCCCGTTTCGATCGGACGGACCGTGGTGCTGCGATCGGTCAGCTCGGTTGGCACCTCATCGGAGTCTTCCTCCGGTGTCGGAGCGATGAGCTGATTCAGCTTCTCCAGCACATTCTGCGTGGAGATGTGCCCCTCACCGATGGCTGAATACAGCGCCGTGGTGTCGGCGTAGTTCATGGTTTCGGCGACTTCAGCAATGAGTTGTGGTGTTGCCTTCTCGTGCGCCGGCCCGTGCGATTTACGCAGGGCTTTGGAGAGCATGTCCTTGCCGACTTCGATGTTCTCAACGCGGCGTTCTTTGGAGTACCAATGCCGGATCCGGGAGCGAGCCTTGCCGGATTGGACGAAATTCAGCCAGTCGCGCGACGGGCTGGCCGTCGGAGACTTGGAGCGAATGATTTCTACGCGGTCGCCGTTCTCCAGCGTCGTGTTCAAGGGAACCAGGCGGTTGTTGACCCGGGCACCGATGGTGCTGTTGCCGATGTCGGTGTGGATCGCGTAGGCGAAGTCGACCGGAGTTGAGCCGGCCGGAAGCGACATGACGGTGCCCTTCGGGGTATAGACGAACACCTCTTGGGCATTGATTTCAAACTGGAGGGATTGGAAGAACTCGTTCGGGTCTTGGGTGTTCTTTTGCCAGTCCACCACCGAGCGCAGCCAGCGCATATCCCCGGTCTTGGAACCTTGTTTGTACTTCCAGTGCGCGGCAACACCGTACTCGGCCAGCTGGTGCATCCGGAAGGTACGGATCTGGATCTCCACGGGACGGCCCAACGGACCCACCACGGTGGTGTGCAGGGATTGGTACAGGTTGAACTTGGGGTTGGCGATGTAGTCCTTGAAACGACCACCCAGTGGTGTCCATCGGGCGTGGACGGCACCGAGGACGGCGTAGCACTGCCCCACCGTATCCACGAGGACGCGGACGCCGATCAAATCGTGGATATCGTTGAAGGCCTTATTCTGATTGACCATCTTCTGGTAAATCGAGAAGTAGTGCTTCGGCCTACCCGAGACCTGGCCGCGAATCTTCGCTTCACGCAGGTCTGCTTCGATCTCTTGGGTGACCCCGTTGACGTATTTTTCCCGTTCCGGGGTGCGCTCCCCGACCAACCGGACAAGTTCTTCGTAGATCTTCGGTTGCAGCGCGGCAAAGGAGAGGTCTTCGAGCTCCCATTTGATGGTGTTCATACCCAACCGGTGCGCCAGCGGGGCGAAAATATCGAGAGTTTCTTTCGCCTTGCGGGCGGAGGATTCTGGGGACACGTAACGCCAGGTGCGGGCATTGTGCAGACGGTCGGCGAGCTTGATCAGCAACACGCGGATGTCTCGACTCATGGCCACGACCATTTTGCGGAGCGTCTCTACCTTGGAGTCGGTACCCAAATCGACCGAGTCGAGTTTGGTGACGCCGTCAACGAGCAGGGCTACTTCTTCGCCGAAGTCTGCCGTGAGCTGCTCGAGCGTGTACTCGGTGTCCTCCACCGTGTCGTGCAGCAGTGCGGCGGCCAAGGTGGTGCCGCTGAGGCCCAGGTCCGCCAGGATGGTGGCGACGGCCACCGGGTGGGTGATGTACGGGTCCCCGGATTTACGGCGTTGACCTTCGTGATACTTCTCCGCGGTTTCGAAGGCGCGGATGATGAAGTCGAGGTCTTCGCGCGGGTGCTGGACTCGCACGGTCCGCAGCAGCGGCTCGAGCATGGGCGAATATTCAGGCCCGCGTCCCCCGAATCCTTTGAGCCGTGAGCGTGGTCGGCGCACGGTCGGCTTCGGTGGCGGCACAACTTGGATGGGCGCGGTCGGCGGGAACGCCACAGGTGCTGGGTTTGAGGGGCCAGCGTTCTGTGGCGGATTCTTCTGCGACCCGCCTGTGGGGTCAGTGCTCGTCATTCGTGTACCCCTCCTGACCTATACATTGATTAAATCACTATACCTAGGCCGAGCGCCGCAAGGATAAACCTCGGGCCGGTGCGCAACTTGTGTTGCTACACCGGCCCGAAAGTTTTTAGTGCGTTTTAGATGGAAGGCCGATTACTCGACTTCGGTGACCCGTCGATCGTGTGCCTTGATGTCCTCATCGTTGCGGCGCAGCCACGCATACAGCGGTGCCTGGATGAAGACGGTGGCCAAGGTACCGATGATGATACCGACGAAGATCGCCAGCGAGATGTCCCGCAAGGTGCCAGCGCCCAGCAAGAACGCACCGATCCAGAGAATCGAGCCGACCGGCAGGATGGCCACCACGGAGGTGTTGATCGAGCGGACCAGAGTCTGGTTGATTGCCAGATTAACCTTCTCGGCGAAGGTCCGCACCGGCGCCTCGGCGGTCGCTATATCCGCGGTGTTCTCCCTGATCTTGTCGAAGACCACCACGGTGTCATACAGGGCGTAGGACAGGATGGTTAGGAAACCGATGATGGCCGAGGGCGTGACTTCGAAACCAGAGGCCGCGTACACCCCAGCGGTAATGACGACCACCACGATCAGCCCGATGATGGCCGCCAGTGACATCTTCCACGTCCGGAAGTACAGGGCCATCAGCAAGGCGACCAGCACGATAAAGGAGATCAGACCGATCAACGCCTGCTTGGAGACGTCCGCACCCCAGGTGGGGCCAATAAAGGTGCTGGTCACCTGGTCCGCGGAGACATCGTAGCTCTCCTGCAGCGCTTGGGCGACGGCCAGAGTCTGGTCGTCGTCGAGGCGTTCGGTCTGCACCCGGATGGTGCCCGGGGCGATGTTGGTGACCGTGGCTTCTTGGGTTTCGGCCACGGAGCTGACTGCTTCCTGACCGGGGGCAATGTCGGTGTTCTTCACCTGTGAAATGGTGAATTCGGAGCCGCCACGGAAGTCGATCCCCAAGTGGAAACCGCCGCCAAAGAGCGGGATCAACAAGGAGATGATCATCAAGGCTCCGGCCACGGCCATGGAGATCGGGAAGATCCGCACGAACGGGTAGGACCGCTTACCGGTGTAGAGCTCGTTACCCCAGCGTGCTAGCGCGGAGACTTTCGGGGTGTTCTCCCCCTCGGGGCCGGCGTTGTGCTCGGGCTGCTGGGGGTTCTTATCGTGCATGGTCTCAGTCATTCTTGGTCTCCTCTGCGCCGGAGCTCGAATGCTCGAGGGCGGCCTGGCGTTTGCGTTCCGCAATGCTCATCCGTCGGGCTGCTTCCTTCTTGGCTTTAGCACCCTTGGCCTTACCCTTGCCGGAGGTCATGACCGGGGTTGGGTTGAAACCGCGGATCTTGCCGGCGCCTTGGTACAGCGGGACGACACCCAGCAACGACGGGTCAAGACCGGAGGCACGGTGGCCTTGGCCGAAGAACCGGGTGGTGGCCAGCAGCTGCATCACCGGGTGGGTGAACAGGAAGACCACAACCAAGTCAGCCACGGCGGTCAGACCCAGGGTGAACGCGAAACCACGGACGTTACCGACGGCGACGAAGTACAGGACCACGGCGGCCAACAGGTTGACCGCTTTGGAGGCCAAGACGGTGCGACGGGCGCGTTCCCACCCGTGCTCGACGGCACCGATGAGTTCTCGGCCGTTGCGTAGCTCATCCTTGATGCGTTCAAAGTAGACGATGAAGGAGTCCGCGGTCAGACCGATGGCGACGATCAGACCGGCGATACCCGCCAGGGACAACCGGTAGTTGTCACTCCAGCCCAACAACACGATCGCCAAGTAGGTCAGCACACCGGCCACGACCAGCGAGGCGATGGTGACCAGACCCAACATCCGGTACTGGAAGATCGAATAGACCGCCACCAGGATCAGACCGATGATGCCGGCCCACAGGCCCATGCGCAGCTGATCGGTACCCAAGGTTGCGGAGATCTGCTGCTCGGACTGGATGTCGAAGCTGATCGGCAGCGCACCGTATTTGAGCTGTTCGGACAGGGCCTTGGCAGAATTTTCGTCGAAGTTACCGGAAATCTGAGCCTGCCCGTTCGGGATCACCGCGTTGGTGGTCGGGGCAGAGATCACGGCATCGTCAAGAACCACGGCGAAGCGATTTGGGTTCCCCTGCAGTGGGGCCAACCGGGTGGTGACCTTGCGGAACGCCTCGGTGCCCTCGTTGTTGAAGGACAGGTTCACGGCCCACATGCCGGTCGATACACCGGTGTTGGACTGAACCAGGCCGAAGGACGCGTCGCTGATGTCCGATCCCTTGACCTCCATCGGGCCGAGGATGAACTTCTCCCCCGTGCTGTAGTCACAGGCCACCATCGGTTCTTCTGCCTTGGTGGCGGCACGGTCTTGCTCACCGGGGCCCTGCATGCAGTCGGTGGCCTCGAACTCTTGGTAGAGCTCCTTGGTGACCCAGTTCGGATCGGAACCGTTCTCCGGTTCCCCGGTTGGTTCTGGGATTTCTGCTTCTGGGGTCCGGTCCTCCTCCGGTACCGCGGTTCCGGCGCCGGCAGCGATGACCGGGCGGAACTCCATGGCGGCTGAGGCTTGGATCAGCCGGCGGGTCTCGGGATCGGGAATACCGGGCATGGAGACGACGACGTTGCGGCCACCTTGGGTGGTGATTTCGGCTTCGGAGACACCGGAGCCGTCAACGCGTTGGCGGATGATCTCCACCGCCTGGTCAAGGGTCTCTTGGGAGAGCTGGTTATCACCCTCGGTGTCCTCAACAATGGGGGCTAGCACCATCTGGGTGCCGCCTTCCAAGTCGAGGGCGAGTTTGACCTTGCCGTCGGTCTGGTTCAGGACCACGCCGGTGATGACAGCACCGGTCATGACCAGCAGAAGCAGCAGCAAACCGATGAGGGTTTTGCGTGCCGAGGCAGTAATGCCGTTTTTAGCCATGTGGCTACTTCTTTCTTACAAGGATGCAGCGCCCAACCGGGGCCAACTTGAAGCAGCTGACACCGGCGGGCGCTTGCGGTTTCACGTGCTTAGCGACGCTCTTCAGGGTTTTGTGGATCCTGTGGGTCGTGCGGGAACTGGTCGCGCTCTGCTTCTTGAGCTTCAACGTTTGGTTCGGAAACGACGTTCTCGTCGGTTTCGGCAGCCACGGTGGCCTCTTCTGCGTCGATGACGCGGGAGATGGTCTGCAGGTGGACGGTGGCGAAGTTACCCGGAGACAGTTCCAGGATGACCTCGGAGTTGTCCGAGTCAACGGAGACGATCTCGCCGAACAGACCGAACTGGGTCATGACGCGAGTACCTGGCTCCAAGGTTGAGCGCATCTTGACCTGCTCGGCCTGGGCGTTCTTGGACTTGCGGAACATCATGAACAGCAGCAGACCGGCACCGACAAGCAGGATGATGGTGAAGAAGTCGGGTCCGGAGTTGCCAGCGGCCTGGTCTTGGCCCTGAGCGAGTGTGAGCAGAGTTGGCTGAATCACGATGTGGGTGTCCTTAAGGTTTTCGATGCACAAAGATCACCGCTATTTTACGGTGTTTGAGCTGTGGTGACCAATCTACGCGCCCTACCAGAGCGGGGTTTCTGGATTGTCTTGATCCGGGTTCGCCCCGGATTGGTCGCTGACATTGCGGGTGGACATGCGCTGTCCCTGCTGGGCGTCATCGGGGGCGCGTAGGCCCAGATGCTCCCATGCTGCGGCGGTGGCGACCCGGCCCCGCGGGGTGCGCCCGAGCAGGCCTTCCCGGACTAGGTATGGTTCGGCGACGGTCTCCACCGTTTCGACTTCTTCGCCCACGGCGATCGCCAAGGTAGACAGGCCGACCGGTCCCCCACCGAATTTCAGGCACAGTGCCTCCAGCACGGCGCGGTCGAGCCGGTCGAGGCCGCGTTCATCGACTTCGTACATGTCCAAGGCTGCTTGGGCGGCCGCCACGTCGATGGTGTGGATTTGGTGCACCAGCGCCCAGTCGCGGACGCGGCGCAGAAGCCGGTTGGCGATACGGGGCGTGCCCCGGGAGCGGGAGGCGATCTCAACGAAGGCATCCGGGCTCAAACGCAAGTCCAACATCATGGCCGAACGACGCAGGACCAGCACCAGTTCGTCGACGTCGTAAAACTCAAGGTGCCCGGTGAACCCGAAGCGGTCCCGCAGCGGGCCCTGCAACAGACCGGCCCGGGTGGTGGCGCCGACCAGGGTGAACGGCGGCAGTTCGAGTGGGATAGCGGTGGCGCCGGCCCCTTTACCAACGATGATGTCGACGCGGAAGTCTTCCATCGCCATGTAGAGCATCTCTTCTGCGGTGCGAGAGATGCGGTGGATTTCATCCAAGAACAGCACCTCCCCTTCCGTGAGGGAGGACAGGATGGCGGCCAGGTCACCGGCGTGTTGAATGGCCGGGCCCGACGAAATCCGCAGCGGGGCGTTCATTTCTTGGGCGATGATCATCGCCAAGGTGGTTTTGCCCAGCCCAGGAGGTCCGGAAAGCAGTACGTGCTCGGCCGGGGCCTGGCGCAGCTGCGAGGCCTGCAGGACCAGCGACAGCTGTTGCCGGACCCTAGGCTGGCCGACGAATTCGTCGAGGTTCTTGGGACGGAGGGCGGCCTCCAGCTCCCGCTCTTCGGCGGTGGAGGTTGCATCTACCTGACGATCACCGTGCGGTGTGGGTTCAGTCATCGAGGATTCCTTCCAGCCCGGTCTGAGTTGCTGCTGCCACGGCTACTTCCGGGCTCCGGCACGGGTTCCGGTGTGCTGACCCAGATCCGCCAGCGTGCGGCGCAAGATCTGATCAACCGGAGCGTCGACCAATTCCGGGTTGGCCTTCAGGCTCGCGGACAGGGCGGCACCGGCCTCCTTGTTACTCCAGCCAAGCGTCGTCAGGGCCGCGATCACATGATCCTGATTGGAGGCCGTCGGGACCGCCTCGGCGGTGCTGTTGGCCGCGGCGGCATCTTCGGCTGGCAAGAGCTTTCCGGCCAGTTCCAAGATGATGCGCTTGGCGGTCTTCGGGCCGACGCCGGGAACCTTGGAGAGCGCCTTGTCGTCGTGGTCGGCGACGGCGGCACGAATCTGTGCGGGTTCATACAGGGCCAGCATGGCCAAGGCGAGCTTTGGTCCGATCCCGGAAACGCTGAGCAGCGTGTCGAAGACGCTGCGTTCATCGGCGGTACCGAAACCGTACAGGGTGAGGGCATCCTCGCGGACAATCAAGGCGGTCTGCAGCTGCAGCTCGTCCCCGTAGCGGACCTCGGCTAGGGCGCGCGGCGTGGTGTTCACCAGCATGCCGACCCCGTTGATGTCGAGCACCACCGTGCTCGGGCCGATGTGTTGAACCAGACCGGTCAGGGAGTGAATCATGTCCGTGTGTGCACCTTACATACGCAAAGAGTTGAAGTGGTGGAAGGCTAGCAGCCCCGCAGGATTCGAACGAATCTACGAATAGTCTAATCTGACCGGGCTACCCTTTCTTGGATTTGAACTGGCCCGCATTGCGCCGGGCGTTCTTTTCCGCCGCCAACCACGCCTGTTGGGCTTTCGTCAGGCCCCCTGCGGCCCGGCGGGGTGCGGGGCTGGATTGGCCCGCCTTGGCGGGGGTGACGGTGCTGGTTTGCCGATGCCCCAATCCCCCGCGCCACGCGTGTGCGATGGCCAGAGCCAGCGCATCGGCCGCATCGGCGGGCTTGGGCGGGGCGTCCAACTTCAGGATGCGGGTGACCATGTTGGTCACTTGGTCTTTGCCGGCTTGGCCGTTGCCGGTGACGGCCGCTTTCACCTCGGTCGGGGTGAGCAGCGCGACGGCGGTCCGGTGGCGGGCTGCCGCCGCGATGACAACACCCATGGCTTGGGCGGTCCCCATCACGGTGGAGACGTTGTCGTAGGCGAACACCCGCTCCACGGCCAGAACGTCCGGGCGGTGCTTGCTCAGATACGCTTCGATCTGCCGGTCGATGTGCCCCAGCCGCACGTCAAGCTCATCGTGGGGTTTGGTGCCAACCACCGCAACGTCAACCAAGGTGGCGGAACGGTTGCGGGCCACATCCACCACCCCGATGCCGCACCGGGTCAGTCCTGGGTCAACGCCAAGCACACGCACGCTAGTCGGCGGTGCAGCAAGACCTTGTTGGGGGCCGGGGGAAGATTGTGCGGACACGAAGAGAAGTTAGTCTTCCTCGGCGTGCAGCTGCTCGAGGACCTCCGGGGAGATGTCCACGTTGGAGTAGATGTTCTGCACGTCGTCGAGTTCTTCCAGCGCGTCGGCCAGTTTCATGAACTTCTTGGCACCATCGAGATCTAGGTCCACCTTGATGGAGGAGACGAATTCTGCCTCATCGGATTCATACTCGATGTCGTTTTCTTCCAGTGCTGCCACAACGGCGCGAAGATCCTGCGGATCCGAGTGAATCTCGAAGGAATTGGTGTCCTCAATGACCTCTTCGGCGCCGGCATCCAAGACGGCCATCAGCAGATCGTCTTCGGTCAGGTCATTCTTCGGCAACCGAACAACGCCCTTGCGTTCGAACTGGTAGGACACCGAGCCCGGGTCGGCGACGGTGCCGCCATTGCGGGTGATGGCCACACGGGTTTCCGAGGCGGCGCGGTTGCGGTTGTCCGTCAGGCATTCCACCAGCAGGGCCGACCCCTGCGGGCCGCGGGCCTCGTACATGATCTCGGTGTATTCGATGGATTCACCGGTCAGACCTGCGCCGCGTTTGATGGCGCGATCGATGTTGTCGTTGGGCACGGAGGCCTTTTTGGCTTTGGAGACAGCCAGTTCAAGGGCCGGGTTACCAGCCAGGTCCGCCCCACCTCGGGCGGCAACTTCAATCTGTTTGATGTAGCGCGCGAATGCTTTGGCCCGCCGGGCATCAATCACAGCTTTCTTGTGTTTGGTTGTTGCCCATTTGGAGTGGCCAGCCATTAATGCTCCTTGCGTTGTAAAGATTCTTGCGAAAAACGTTTCGTGTACCGTCCATTAGTTTACTCCTTGGCGGCAAATGCGGCGTATTTTATGCAAGACACGGCCAACAGCTGGTGCTATGGGCGCTCAGCTAGCCTGCCGGGGTGGCCCATGACTAAACTCGTGCCCATGACAAATCTGCTCTTGAGCCGCTCGACCCTGCCCTTCCAACTGCCGGACTTCGCCGGGATCAGTGATGCGGACATCTTGCCCGCGCTGCAGGCAGGCATTGATGAGCACGATGAGCAGATCACAGCCATCATCGAGAACCCGGCCCTGCCCGACTTTGTCAACACGGTGGAAGCACTGGAAACCTCGGGACAACTACTGCGCCGTGTGCTGCAGGTTTTCTACGCCCTGTATGCGGCTGATGGCACCGAGTCCCGGCAGAATCTCATTGCCGAGGTTTCTGCCCGCTACAGCGCCCACTCCAGTGAGCTGTTGTTAAACACCGCCTTGTATGAACGGTGCGCGGCCGCCTTGGAAACGACGGCTCAGGCCTTGACCGAGGAGCAACGCCGGACCACCCAGAAATGGCTGGATCAGTTCACCGAGGCCGGTGCGCACTTGCCGGAGGCGACGAAAAAGAAGCTCAAGGACATCAGTGCTGAGCTCTCGGCGGTGGCGACCGAGTTCACCCAGCGGCAACTGGCCGCGCAGAAGCAGGCTGCGGTATTGGTGACCTACCGGGAGCAGCTGGCGGGTCTTTCCGAGAGTCAGATCGAATCGCTCAAGGCCGCCGCGACCGAGTCCGGTCAGGACGGCTACCTGATTCAGCTGGAGCTGCCGATGATCCAGTCCTTGGCGGGCTCCTTGAGCCACCGCCCGCTGCGGGAACGGCTCTTCAAGGCCTCCTTTACCCGCGGGGACAGTGATACTCATGGCACCGATGAGCTGGTGCTGAAGATGGTGCGGTTGCGGGCCGAAAAGGCTGCCTTGCTGGGTCAGCCGGATTATGCGCACACGGTGCTGGCGCAGCGCACCGCACCGGATGCGGCTGCGGTAGAAAAGCTGGTCAATGATGTGGTGCCGGCGGCCATGGCGCAAGCCCGCGCCGAACGTGACCGGTTGGCTGAGTTCGCCCGTGACACTGACGGGTTGGAAGACTTCGCGGTGTGGGATCACGCCTACTACGAGACCAAGTTGCGCGCCGCCGAGTATGCCGT
This sequence comes from Micrococcoides hystricis, assembly GCF_042434215.1. Classification (NCBI taxonomy): domain Bacteria; kingdom Bacillati; phylum Actinomycetota; class Actinomycetes; order Micrococcales; family Micrococcaceae; genus Micrococcoides; species Micrococcoides hystricis. The sequence continues at coordinate 378,621 of NZ_JBHLUB010000001.1, forward strand.
GGATGAAGACGAGACCAAAAAGTACTTCCAGCTGGAGAAGGTTCTAGAGGACGGCGTGTTCTTTGCGGCCGAAAAACTCTACGGGATCACCATGGTGCCCCGCACCGATCTTAGTGGCTACGCCCCCGATGTTCGGGTGTGGGAAGTCCGGGACGGCGACGGAGCCGCCATCGGGCTGTTCTTAGGTGACTACTTCACCCGTTCCACAAAACAGGGCGGGGCGTGGATGACCTCGTTCCGTGACGCGACCGATCTGCTCGATGAGCTGCCAGTCGTGCTGAACGTGATGAACATTGTGCCCGCTCCGGCTGGGCAGCCGACGCTGTTGAGCCTGGATGAGGTCACCACGGTCTTCCACGAGTTTGGTCATGCCCTGCACGGGCTGCTCTCCACGGTGGAGTACCCGAGTGTCTCCGGTACGTCCGTGCCGCAGGACTTTGTGGAGTTCCCGTCCCAGTTCAACGAGATGTGGGCGCTGTGGCCGGAGGTGGTGGCGAACTTTGCCACCCACGTGGACACCGGGGAGGTCCTGGACGCGGCGACGCTGGCCAAGATCGATCAGGCCCAAAAGTTCGGTCAGGGCTATGCCACGACCGAGTACTTGGCTGCGGTGTTGATTGACTGGGCTTGGCACCGGCTCTCGGCCGATGAGGCCGCCGAGATCCCCGATGTGGCGGCTTTCGAGGAGCAGGTGCTGGCGCAGGCTGGCATTGATACTTCGATTGTGCCGCCGCGGTACCGGTCGAACTTCTTCAAGCACGTGTTCTCCGGTCCCGGGTACGCGGCCGGCTACTACTCGTACTTCTGGTCCGAGGTGCTGGACGCCGATGCCGAAGCGTGGATGCGTACCAACGGCGGGCTGGACCGCACGGCGGGCATGAAATATCGCAACGAGGTGTTGGCGATGGGCGACGCGCGGGAACCGATGGAGTCTTATGCGGCTTTCACCGGCCGGCAGCCAAGCGCCGAGCACCTGCTGCGCCGCCGGGGACTGGCGGCCTAACTGAGGTCTAGCTGAGGTCGGTCCCGGTGGCTGCGACCGAGGAGACGGTCGCGAAATACGCCGCCTGGACCGCTTCTTGGACGGCGGTGGGCAGGGCCGCGCTGCAGACAATCTCGGAGACCTGTTCTTGGTCCACGTCGGTGCCTAAAACCTTGCGGGTCAGGCCGGTGGCTTGCAGCAACCCGAGCAGCACCGCCGCTGCCGTGCCCTGGTGGGCCCCAGCGATGCGCTGGCCAATGTGTTCGCGCAGTCGCTCTTCGACCTCGGGGCGCACTTCCGGGTAGCTGGTCAGCGGGATGATCCCCCACAGTCGGCGTTTGCGCCGATCCAAAATGCCCGCCTGGACCAGTGGTTCGGCGATGAGGTGGCGCAGGCCAGCCGGGGCCAGATCCGAGACCCAGTCGGTGGCGGTCTGCAGGTGTCGACTGCGCCGGATTTTGGCTAGCGCGTTGGCGCAAACGTTGGTGAGCAAGCCACCGAAGGTTCCGTCCCCGTCATCGTGGGCAAACTTCTCTTGCACGTGCACGTAAACGGCGTGCACATCGTGTCCAGACTGGGTGCGCCGGAGGCGGAAACGCCGCTCCCGGTGCGGCTCAGGGCCCTCGCCTTCTTCAATCGTGACGGCGCCGGTCAGGGCTAGTTCGGCCAGAATGGCTCCGGCTAGGCCGTGCTGGGCGCGCAGGGTGTCGGCCAGCAGGGTGCCCTCTTTTTCTTTCAGGCACAGCAGCAAGAAGGCTTGGGGCAGGGAGAGCCGGGTGCCGGGGGCAAGTTCGGGAAGGTCTGTGTTTTCGCTGTTCATGGTGGCGCGGCGCCTTAGGCGGACTTGGTCGTGTCGGTGGCGGCGGTGGCTTGCGCGTGCACGGTGCGCATGCGCTGGTAGACCGTGATGGCCGAGGCGATGGCCAGCAGGATCAGCACGATCAGCAGCACCGGTTGGGCCAAGCCGAGCCCGGTGAAACCGGTGAAGACTAAGGTAGCGACCATGCGTTCGGGGCGTTCGGCGATCCCCACGGCCGCCTCGAAGCCGAGGGCTTCGGCTTTGGCCCGGACATAGGAGACGAGGAAGCCTAAGCCCATGCAGGCTAACGCGGCGATGGCGATAGCCGGGTTGTTCCCGCCGGTGAAGAACCACCAGATGATGCCGATGAAGATGGCGGCGTCTTGGACCCGGTCCAGGCTCGAGTCGAGGAAGGATCCCCACGCACTGCTGCAGCCGGCCTCGCGGGCCATGAGCCCGTCCAGGACGTCCGAGAAGATGAACAGGGTGATGAACAGGGTGCCCCAGAACAGTTCACCGAGCGGGTAGAACGCCAAGGCGCCGACCACCACGCCGATGGTGCCGACGATGGAGACCCAGTCGGCGTGGATACCGCGTGCTAGCAGTGCCCGCGCCAGCGGACGCAAGAGCCGGTTGAAGAAGGTCTTGGCGTACCTGTTGAGCATTAGGCGCCCGGCCCCCGGTAACGGTTGGCCCGGTAGTACTCGGCCGCCTCGTCCCACGCGGCAGCGATGTCAGCCCGGTTCTCCCCCAGAGTCTGGACCATGGATTTGGCCCCGGCGATGATGGGCATGAAGTTCACGTCCCCGCTCCAGCGTGGGACCACGTGTTGGTGCAGGTGGGCGGCGATGCCGGCCCCGCCGGTGACGCCCTGATTCATGCCGATGTTGAAGCCGGTGGCCCGGGCGACGTGGCGCAGGCAGGTCATGGCGATCTGGGTGAGTTCGGCCATCTCTGCGGCCTCCTCGGGGCTGATGTCCGTGTAGTCCGGCACGTGCCGGTACGGACAGACCAGCAGGTGACCGGAGTTGTACGGGTAGAGGTTCAGCAGCACGTAGCAGGTTTGGCCGCGGTGCACGATGAGGGATTCCTCATCGGTGCGGTCCGGCCCGGCACAGAAGGGGCAGGTGGAAGGGTCCTTGACTTGGGATTGGCCACGTTTGATGTAGGCCACCCGGTGCGGGTTCCACAGCCGTTGGAAGGAGTCCGGCACCCCGGCCAAATCAAACTGATCGACCGGGATGTACTCCGTCTTGCCTTCCGGATCTACTCCGTGCTGGGGCTCGATCATGGGGTCTGTTCCCGGTTCTGCACGGCGGCTACGATGCGGGCGACGGCCTCGTCAACGGGCACACCGTTGTCTTGGCTGCCGTCCCGGAAGCGGAAGGACACGGCGCCGGCCTCGGCGTCTTCCCCACCGGCGATCAGCACGAAGGGGACTTTTTCCTTGGAGGCGTTGCGGATCTTCTTCGGGAACCGGTCCGAACCGGTGTCGATCTCCGCCCGGATGCCGGCATCCTTCAGCTTGGCAATGATTTCACCCATGTAGTCGTTGAAGGCTTCCGCGACGGGGATGCCGATGACTTGGACCGGGGCGAGCCAGGCTGGGAAGGCACCGGCGTAGTGTTCGGTGAGCACACCCATGAAGCGTTCGATGGAACCGAACAGGGCGCGGTGGATCATGACCGGGCGCTGGCGGGTGCCGTCGGCGGCCTGGTACTCCAGATCGAAGCGTTCTGGCAGGTTGAAGTCCAACTGGATGGTGGACATCTGCCAAGTCCGGCCGATGGCGTCGCGGGCTTGGACCGAGATCTTCGGGCCGTAGAACGCGGCTCCACCCGGATCCGGGACCAGTTCCAGACCGGAGGCCTCGGCGACCTCGGCGAGAGTCTGGGTGGCTTCCTCCCACACCTCATCGGAGCCAACGAACTTCTCCGGGTCCTTGGTGGACAGCTCCAGGTAGAAGTCATCCAGGCCGTAATCCTTGAGCAGGTCCAGCACGAAGGTGAGGGTGGTGGCCAGCTCGTCCTTCATTTGTTCGCGGGTGCAGTAGATGTGCGCGTCGTCCTGTGTCATGCCGCGCACGCGGGTCAGCCCGTGGACCACCCCGGATTTCTCATAGCGGTAGACGGCACCGAACTCGAACATCCGCAGCGGCAGCTCACGGTAGGAGCGGCCCCGGGAGCGGAAGATGAGGTTGTGCATGGGGCAGTTCATCGGCTTCAGGTAGTAGTCCTGGCCGGGTTTGAGCAGCTCGCCGGTCTCCGGGTCCCGGGTCTCATCGATGTGGATGGGCGGGAACATCCCGTCCTGGTACCAGTCCAGGTGGCCGGAGACCTCGTAGAGGTGGCCCTTGGTGATATGCGGGGTGTAGACGAACTCGTAGCCGGCCTTCACGTGCGCTTCGCGGGAGTAGTCCTCCATGGTTTTACGCAGGATGCCGCCCTTGGGATGGAACACCGGCAGACCGGAGCCCAGCTCGTCCGGGAAGGAGAACAGGTCCAGTTCGACACCGAGCTTGCGGTGGTCGCGGCGTTCGGCCTCGGCCAGACGGTCCTGGTAGGCCTTCAGGTCTGCCTTGGTAGGCCAGGCGGTGCCGTAGATGCGCTGGAGCTGCTTGTTGTTCTCGTTGCCCAGCCAGTAGGCGGCGGCGGAGCGAGTCAGCGCGTAGGCGTTGGAAATGAGTTTGGTGTTGGGCAGGTGCGGGCCGCGGCACAGGTCATTCCAGACGCCTTCGCCGGTTTTGCGGTTGACGTTGTCATAGATGGTGATCTCTTGGCCGCCGACCTCGACGGAGGCACCTTCGGACTGGGTTGCGGCGTCGTTCTTCTTGCCGAGGATTTCCAGCTTGTACGGCTCATCGGCCATCTCGGCCAGCGCCTCTTCTTCGGTGACGACGCGGCGGCGGAAGGTTTGGGAGGAGTTGATGATTTTCTGCATCATCTTCTCCAAGGTTTTCAGGTCCTCGGGGGTGAAGGGTTCGGCGACGTCGAAGTCGAAGTAGAACCCGTCTTGGATGTAGGGGCCGATGCCGAGTTTGGCGTCCGGGCGCAGCTGCTGGACGGCTTGGGCCATGACGTGGGCGGTGGAGTGGCGCAGCACGTTGAGCCCGTCCTCGGAGGCGATGTCCACGCCTTCGACCTCGGCGCCATCGGGCAGGGTGCGGAAGAGGTCTTGGAGTTCGCCGTTGACCCGCATGACGACGATGTTTTTCTGGTCTGCGAAAAGCTCAGTCCCGGTGGTGCCTGCGGGGTGGGTGGCTTCGGTCCCATCGACGGTGATGGTGATGGTGTGGGTCTGGTTTTCAACCGCAGACATCTGTGCGTTACTCCTTGTGTTTGCTCAGCTTCATAACTTGTGGCGTACGGCGGCCACAGTCAGCTTGTTCAAGCATACGATATTCGCACGAATTTTCCGTGTGCCGCAGGCGCTGCCCGCGGGTGTGAAGTGGCGCTTATTGGGGTGGTGTTGGTAACAGTTCCCAGGTTTCTGGGTGTGGGACCGGCACCGGCCTGTGGTGCTCGGGGCGCACCGGGGTGCTGGGGGCTGGTGCGTCGAGGTAGCCGGGGGCCGGCAGCAGTTCCGGACGCTGTAAGTCCCAGGCCCGGACCGCTTGGATGCTGATCCCGGCCGGGCCGGTGCGCCGGGTGTAGCCTTCCACCAACAGCATGGGGGTGGCGAACAGCAGCGGCCCGGAGGCGTGTTGGGCCTCGGTGAAGAAAGCGCAGTCCACGCACCCGGTGCCGTCATCGAGGCTGAGGAAGACCACGCGTTTGCCCCCGCGCATCGGCGGGGTTTGGGTGGCGACCCGGATGCCGGCGACCAAGACCCGGGTGCGGTTGTGCAGGCTGAGTAGCTCTTCGGCCCAGCTGACCCGTAACCCCGCCAGGGTGGGCCGGTAGGGGTCGAGGACGTGGCCGGAGAGTTCGGCGCCGAGCAGATCCAGCTCGGTCCGTAACTGGTTCGGGTCAGTGGCTGCCGGTGCGTGGTGTGTGCTCGGGCGGTTGGGGCTGCGGTTAGCCTGGTCGTTGGTTCGGCGCAGGTTTGCGAGTCGGTCGGCTTCGACCGGGGCTGCGGTGAGTTGGGCGCTCAGCGCGGTATTGCTGAAGGGCAGGGCGAGTTGGCCGGGGATTTCGGCGACGTTGGGGCTTGCTTGGTGGAGCATGGCTAGCAGTTCGTGCCGGTAGCTGGGGTGATAGTCCCGGTAGAGCTCGTCGAAGGCTCCGAGTTGGATGAGCCGTTCTAGGGTGCGTTTGGAGGGTTTGGCTCGTTGCCGCACGTCGGTGAAGCTGTCGAAGGGTTGGGCGGCGACGATGCGGGCGACCTCGGCGTCGCTGATACCGGCCAGCATCGGTAGCGCCATCCTGATCCCCCACCGGTACCGGGTCTTGGTTTCGGTTCCGTCTTCTTGGGGTGCCTTGCTGAGTTCTTCCAGGTGGAAGTGGGCGGTGGAGGCGTTAATGTCAATGGGTAGGATGCGGATGCCCATACGTTTGGCTTCGGCGATGAGCAGGCGGCGCGGGTACATGCCGGGGTCGTGTTCGAACAGGGCGGCCATGAAGGCTTCCGGGTAGTGGGTTTTCAGCCAGGCCGAGTGGTAGGTGGGGACCGCGAAGGCGGCCCCGTGGGCTTTGCAGAAGCCGAAAGAGCCGAAGGCCGCTAGGGTCTGCCAGACGTGGTCGATGACGGTGAGGCTATAGCCGCGTTTGAGTGCGTGGGCGCGGAAGTATTCCTCCACGGTGGGTTCCTGGTCGCTGCCTAGGATGCGGCGGAACTCGTCGGCGGCGGCCAAGGTGCAGCCGGTCATGGTGGCGAAGATGCGCAGGACTTGTTCGTGGAAGACCACTACCCCGTGGGTTTCGGCCAAGATCGGTTCTAGATCCGGGTGCGGGTAGCGTGCTTGGGCGAACCCGTGGCGTTGTTCTAGAAAGGGGCGGACCATGTCCGATTGCATGGGCCCGGGCCGGAACAAGGAGATGTCCACGATCAGGTCGTTGAAGGTTTGCGGGACGAGTTTGCCGATCAGCTCCCGCTGGCCCGGGGATTCGATCTGGAAGCAGCCCAGGGTGTGGGTGGTCTGGATCATGGCGAAGGTGTCCGGGTCATCCAAGGGCACCTGGTTGAAGTCGATGTGGACTCCTTCGGTGCGTTCGGCCTCGGCGACGGCGTAGGCGATGGTGGACTGCATACGCACCCCGAGCACATCGAGTTTGAGCAGCCCCATCGGGTCCATATCGTGTTTATCGAACTGGCTCATGGGCAGCCCCATGCCGGAGGGTTGGACCGGGGTGCGGTGCAGCAGGGTGGGGTCGGAGAGGATGACCCCGCACGGGTGCATGGAGATGTGTCTGGGCAGCCGGTCGAGTCGTTCGGTGATGTCCACCAGCAGGTCCAGTTGCTGGTGGCCGTTGGCTTTTTCGGTGGCCATGCGCTGACGGAAGGGCTCCAGTTCCGGCATTTTCTCTAACGCTTCCCGGAAGGTGGAGGCGGGGAACCGCCAGAGCTGTTTGGCGATCTGGTCGATGTCTTCGCTTTCCAGTCCGAGGGCCAGGCCCGCATCGCGGACGGCGCCGCGGACCCGGTAGCCGTTTTGCATACTCATGAGGGACACTCGTTCGGAGCCGAAGTGGCGGAAGATTTTCTGGTAGATCTCATGCCGGCGGGCAGATTCGACGTCGATGTCAATATCGGGCAGCGTGGAGCGGGCGTTGGAGAGGAACCGTTCGAAGACCAGGTTGTGGGCGATGGGGTCCACATCGCTGATGCCCAGCACGTAGTTGACCAGGCTGGAGGCGCCGGAGCCGCGGGCAGCCAGACGGATGTTGTCCTCGTGGATCAGGTCGCAGACCCCGGCGACGGTGAGGAAGAAACCGCTGAAGCCGAGGGTGCGGATGGTGTTGAGTTCTTGTTCCAGCCGGTTCTTCAGGTGTTGGGCGCTGGCGGTGGCTTTGAGGTTGGCCCCGCTAAAAGCTTCCGGGTAGCGGGTGGCCAGTCCGGACCAGCTGCGTGCGGTGATGGCGGTCTCTGCCGGTTCGGTGATGCCCAGCAGGCTGATTTCCGGGATCCGTGGCTGGCCCCAGCCTAAATCCGCGACGAGGTCGAGGGCGCAGGCGGCGGCCAGTTGTTCGGTTTCTTCCAGCAGCCGGCGGGCGGTGTAGGAGCCGTAGCCGGCGTGGTGGGCGATCTCTTTGGCCAGTTGGTGCATGCTGACGGCGGGTTTGAGCCAGCCTTGGGCGTTGGTTTGCAGGTCCGTGAGGGCAGACAGGCTGGTGAGGGTGCGGGCGGCGTCGAGGACGTCTGCGGTGGCGGCCTGATCCGGGGTGGCGTAGCGGACGGCGTTGGTCAGGACCGCACGCAGCCCGGTGTCTTTGGCAGCCTTAAGCATGCGTACGGCGTGGGAGACGCTGAGCTTGTCCCCCGGCGGGCTCAGGTGGCAGACGACCTCGAGGGCGAGCCGGTGGGCTGGGATCGCGGCCCGCCAGCGGTTCAGGGCGTGCACGCCGGGCTGGTAGCGGCGTTCGGCCAGCAGGGTGCCGGCGGTGGAGGCGGGGCCGATCAGCACGGTCAACCCGGTGGCTTCGGGCCCGTAGAGCCCATCGATATAGGGACCCAAGAATTCGGAGAAAGCTTCGAAGCTGATTTCTGGGCCGGCGCCGGGGGCTGCAGGCTTAGTTCCGTGCAGGGCGCTCACCAGTTCGCATAATAGCCGGTAGCCCGCCCCGGCGGTGGCGCCTTCGGCCAGGACCGTGACGCGCCCGGCCCCGGTGACGGCGAGGTTGACCCCGAGGATGGGATCTAGCCCGGCCTCGGCGCAGGCGCTGATGTGTTTGATGGCCCCGTAGAGCCCGTCCCGGTCGGTGCAGGCTAGCGCGGTGGCGCCATCGGCGGCTGCGGCTTGGGCCAGTTCTGCCGGCCAGCACACCCCGTAGTGGGCACTGTAGGCGGTGGCCACGTGCAGATGCGTAAAACCCATGACGGCGCGCCCCCTTGCGGTGGTCGTGGTGACCACTGGGAGGCGGCCACCTTAGGCGGATAATGCGGTGTCATGGACGTAGAGCAGGCGCCACGCGCCGGTGTCCTGCCGGTGGCTGAGGTCCAGGGTGCGCAGCCCGGAGCCAGCGAGGCTGACTTGGACGCGCCAGACTTCTTCTTCCACGCATCCGAGTAGGTCTTCTTTGGCGACACGGTATTCCTCTTCCCACCAGGGCCGGCGAGCGTACCAGCGCATCGGGGTGGCGGCGACTTTCCATGCCCGACCGCCCCAGTGCACGCGCAGCGGCTGACCGGAGGTGGTGGTCTCCACCCGGAGTGCCTGGGTGAACATCGCCGGCCGGCCGCGGCGGCGGTGTTTGGCTAGAAGAGCTGCGTCCTCATGCTGGTTGACATTCATAACTCCCATCCTGACCCCTTCAGTATATTCGAAGATGTGTTCTAATCAAGGTCAGCTTATGGGTGAGGGCAGACAGGATAAGACAGCTGCGCGCTAGCGCACGGGGGTGATGAGCTCCGGTGAGTTATTGCGCACATTTCCGACGGCCTTGCCGACCGGCTCAACGTGCCAGGTCTTGGCGATGTCGAAGCAGTGCTCGGCGGCGGAGGCGACGAGTCCTTGGGCCTCCTCGGTGGAGAGGTCTTGGGGTTGGATCCAGTGATCCAGCTGCGCCGGGTCCAGCGCGATGGGGATCCGATGGTGCAGGCGGGCCAGTTTGGCCAAGGTTGGGTCCGGGTCTTCGGGGGACGGTGAGTCCATGGTGAGCATGCTGGCAGAAAGCAACCATTTTCCTTCCGGGGTCTTCCACCACTGGTAGATCCCGGCGAAGAAGATGAGCCCTTCGCCCTCGGCCCCGCTGTTGGCCGGGTGGACGTAGTGCGGGGTTTTGTTCCCGGCGGAGTCTTTCTCCCATTCGTAGTAGCCGTCGGCCACCAGGGCGCAGCGTTGGGAGAGGATGGGCTTTTTGAAGGTGGGTTTTTCCGTGACGGTCTCGCTGCGGGCGTTGAAGGCCCGGGCCCCGACCTTGGTGTCTTTGGCCCACGGTGGGATCAGCCCCCAGTGGGCCAGGTGCAGTTCCCGTTTCAACTCCCCGTCGGCCTCGGCCCGTTCAACCAGCACCGGCACGGAGGTGGTCGGGGCGATGTTGTAGGAGGGCTGCCACAGGGTTTCGGCGGCCCAATCCGCCCCGGCGGCGTCGGCTAAATCGGCAGTTGCTTTGGCGATGACATAACGACCACACATGTTCTTTAGTGTGCGCTGATGGCGGACGAAGCGCAACGCAGCCACGTTAAGCCTTGTTCTGGAGCCGATGGAATGGGACAGTGTCTAGTGGAAGATATAGCCAAACGTGCATTAGAAGGAGTTTTCATGGCTTACACAGTCAAAGGTGTTGTGGTGAAAGCTAAGAACGAGCCGGTGAGCGTGGAAAACATCATCGTGCCGGATCCGGGTCCGGGCGAAGCCGTGGTGGACATTCTCACCTGCGGTGTGTGCCACACCGATTTGCACTATAAAGAAGGCGGGATTGGGGACGAGTTCCCGTACCTGTTGGGCCATGAGGCGACCGGCCGGGTTGCCGCCGTCGGCGAGGGCGTGACCAATGTGGCCGTCGGTGACAAGGTGATCCTGAACTGGCGTGCGGTGTGCGGTGAATGCCGGGCCTGTAAGAAGGGCCAGCTGCAGTACTGCTTCAACACGCACAATGCCACCCAGAAGATGACGCTGGAAGACGGCACCGAGCTCTCCCCGGCGCTGGGCATTGGCGCGTTCGCCGAGAAGACCTTGGTGGCTGCCGGGCAGTGCACCAAGATTGATGATGTCTCCGATGAGCAGAACGCGGCCGTGGGGCTGTTGGGCTGCGGTGTGATGGCGGGCATTGGTGCCGCGATCAATACCGGTGAGGTCAAGCGTGGCGAGACCGTGGCCGTGATCGGCTGCGGTGGCGTGGGGGCCGCGGCCATTGCCGGTGCAGCCCTCGCCGGTGCGACCACCATTGTGGCGGTGGATCTGGATGAGCGGAAGCTGACCAAGGCCAAGGATTTGGGCGCCACCCACACCGTGAACTCCAAGGAAACTGACGCGGTGGAGGAGATCAAGGAAGCCACCGGCGGTTTTGGTGCCGACGTGGTGATTGACGCCGTCGGCCGCCCAGAGACCTACAAGCAGGCCTTCTACGCCCGTGACTTGGCCGGCCGCGTGGTGCTGGTGGGTGTGCCGACCCCTGAAATGCAGTTGGAGCTGCCGCTGCTGGATGTGTTCGGCCACGGTGGCGCGCTGAAGTCCTCCTGGTACGGGGATTGCCTGCCGGAGCGGGACTTCCCGATGCTGGTGGAACTGTACCGTCAGGGCCGACTGGATCTGGACGCGTTTGTCACCGAGCGGATTGGGCTGGATGAGATTGAGCCAGCCTTTGAGAAGATGGCCGCCGGCGATGTGCTGCGCTCGGTCGTTGAACTCTAAGCCCGCGTTATTCGTTACCCGCTTCAAGTTCTGAAAAAAAGTTCACAACCATCACTTTTTGAAAGGCTGATGAATTCCATGGCAGTACGCCTCGAAAATATTGTCACCTCCGGTACGTTCTCCCTCGACGGGGGTACCTGGGATGTGGACAACAACGTGTACGTGTTGGGCGATGACACCGAAGTGCTGGTGTTTGACCCTTCCCACGATGCCCAGCAGGTCAAGGACCAGGTGGGTGACCGGAAGGTTAAGGCCATCATCTTGACGCATGCGCACGATGACCACATTTCCGAGGTGAAGGAGTTTCAGGAGCTGGTGGGTAACCCACCAACCTACCTGCACGAAGATGACATGGTGCTGTGGGAGAAGGTCTACCCGGGCACCAAGCCGGATCACTTCATCTCTGATGGCGACACGTTCACCATCGGGGATGTTGAGTTGAAGGCCCTGCACACCCCGGGTCACTCCCCCGGCTGCGTGTGCTTCTTCTTCGAGCTGGACGGTAAGCCGATCCTGATCTCCGGGGACACCCTGTTCAACGGTGGCCCGGGTGCGACCGGCCGGTCCTACTCCGATTTCGACACGATTATCGAGTCCATCAAGAACAAGCTGTTCGTCCTGCCCGGTGAGACCGTGGTGTACACCGGTCACGGGGATTCCACCTCCATCGGTGCGGAGAAGCCGCACCTGCAGGAGTGGATCGAGCGCGGCCACTAAGCCACGGAAGCGACTCGCTTTACAGGCCCAAGTCCTGCCAGGACCCGGGTACGACGGTGACATGGTCACGGTACTCATCCTGCAGGGCTTGGGCCATGTCCTTAACGGTGATGCCCGGCACAAGGTCTTCGGCGGCACCGGCCGTGGCGGGGCGCCAGTCGAGCTCTAGGGCCGCGTAGACGTCGGTCAAGACGGCGCGGATGGGCGCGGAGTCTTCCACCACGATGGATGAGGAGAACAGCCAAGCTCCGGCGATGACCCGTTGGGCAGTGCCCACCAATTTGATGTGGAAGTCTTCCCCACGCGGGTCCACCCCGTGGATGGAGTATTCTCCGGCACAGTACTCCCCTTCGATCTCCCCCATGGCGGCGGGGACGCCGGCGCGGGTGAAGGCCCGGGCGATGAGTTCACCGAAAAGCCGGAACCGTGGCAGCGCACCGGAGATGGCATCGCTGTGCGGTTCTAGGTGGTCTAGCACGAGAGAGCCGGGGTGGTAGGCGGCGGCACGTCCACCGGCTTTGCGGACCACGGGGGTGTAACCGTGTTCGTAGCAGATTTGCCGGGCCCGCTCGTATCCGGGCAGGCGCACGTCTCGTTGGCCGAACGCGAGTGTGGGTTCGGGCCGGTAGAGCCGGATGGTGGGCCCCAGCTTGCCGGCTTGGACACGTTTGAGCAGGCCCACGGCGGCGTCAAGATCCTCTTCGGCACCGAGGGTGTGCGGTTGCGTGTACCAGACCAGCTCACGGGCCGTGGCCGCGGCGTCCCATTCAGCTCTCCCGTAACCGCGGGCGGTGGTGGACATGCCTAGCGTACTTTCCGGATGGTGAGGATCTGCTCGGTGCGACCGAAGACGCCGTCCTCGTCGTTAAGCACGGCGGAGGTCAGCCCGATCCCGTCGGGGCCAACGTTCACGGTGGTGTCTAGGCCGAGCCAGCTGCCGACCGGTTCGCGGTACAGGTGCACCTGCAAGTCGATGTTCGGGAAGATGTAGCCGGAGGCGTTCGGGTCCATGGCCGGGGCGACCCCGTTGGCGGTGTCCGTCATGCCCAGCAGTTTGGTCATCGGGTGGGTGGGTTCGCCCTCGACCATGTCGAGCTCGTTGGTAATCCAGAGGGCGTTGCGGCCGGGTCTGCGCTGATGGGCTGGGTCTTGCAGACCGGTCAGGGAGGCGATGTAGCCGCCGGCCCACTCGTGCAGCTCATCATCGGTGGCGCAGTCGGCCCGTGGGGTCATCGGTTCATCGTGGATGATGGCCACCGGGGTGCTGTCGGCGGTGACGAGGCGCCATGCGTAGAGCCGTATGGCGGTGCGCTCTTGGACGATCAGGTCCGCTTGGACCAGTTCGATGGTGCGGCCGGGCCGGATGGTCTGGACCTTGACCTCGAATTCGTCAAAGTGGATGGTCCCGAGGATCTCGAAGCTAAACCGGCAGAAGCGGACGTCCTGACGGGGTTCGTGGCGCAGCAGCTCGTGCACGAGGATCCCGGAGGCCGGGGCCATGTGCTGCTCGGTGTCCCGCCAGGCTCCGGAGGCATGTTCGGTTGGCACGAAGGTGTGCTCACCGGTGCGGCGGTAGTAACTGGTTGGCTGTGCAGACATGGTCCTCCTCGATCAGGGAAATACTCCTTGTACGAATATATGTGATGTGCCCAAGCGGCGCCGATTCTGCGCCGCTAACGGAAGGGTCTTTGAAGAGGTCCTAAGTGCCTATTGAAGCGGCAACCGGTTGGCTAGGATAAGTCCATGAGCAACACTGAACTACACCCGGACGAAGTGGTGTGCGCCGCCGAGGATGGACACCGGCAGATCAAGGTTTTGGAGCCCCGGCCCGTGCCGTTGGGCGGGCTGCGTGCCATGACGGTGCGCCGGACGTTGCCCCAGCGTGGACACACACTGATTGGTCCGTGGTGTTTTGTTGACCATTACGGCCCCGATGACGTGGCCGCCACCGGTGGCATGAACGTCAACCGGCACCCGCACACCGGTCTGGCCACCGTGTCCTGGTTGTTCAGCGGGGCCATCGATCATCTGGACTCGGTTGGTACCTCGGCCAAGGTGGTGCCCGGCGAGGCCAACATCATGATCGCCGGTAAGGGCATCACTCACTCGGAGTTCTCCACCGAGGACACCACGGTGTTGCACGGGGCCCAGCTTTGGTTCGCGCTGCCGGAAGAACACCGTCACATGGACCCGGAGTTCCACCACTACGTACCCGAGGTTCTTCAAGCAGACGGCACCGAACTGCGCGTCTTTTCCGGGACCATCAATGGACACACCTCCCCCATGGAGATGCCGGTTGAACTAATCGGGGCGGAACTTGTCATGGAACCGAACGCTCGTTTTGAGCTGACACTCGCCCAAGGCCGTGAGTACGGTCTGCTGATCGATTCTGGTTCCGTGACCATCGGTGAACAGCCTGCGGCGCAAGAGCAACTGATCTTCTTGGGCGACTGCCCGGATGAAGACCGCACAGTTACCTTGGTGGCCGGGGACACGCCGACTCGCCTACTGATTCTGGGTGGCAAGCCTTTCGGCGAGCAGATCATGATGTGGTGGAACTTCATCGGACGCACCCACGAGGAGATCGTGGAGTACCGCGCTCGCTATCAGGCCGAGATCGGTGCCGAGGGTGAGTTCCCCACCGACGGTGAGGAAATCTTCGGTTCCTTCCCGGACGGCCAACCTGCCGCGTTGCCGGCCCCGACGATGCCAACGGTGAAACTCCGTCCCCGCGGCAACGACTAGGCGGTCTTAGACCCGGGCCTTGGTTGGGGCGTCATCTTCGATCATCCGTTTTGGGTTGATGATGACCGCGCCGATGAGCATGACAACCAGTGCTGCCGCCAGTAAGAGGAAGGTCACCGGCCAGCTATTGGTGGCGTCATGAACGATGCCAAAGAACATGGGAGCTATCGCAGCACCGGCGTAACCGATACCTTGGCTGAACCCGGATAGAACGCCGGAACCGTACGTGGTGCGGGAGCGCAGGTTGACCATGAGCAGCGCGATCGCGAAGGTGCCTTGGGCCAGCCCGGAGAACGTGATCCAGATCCAACCGTATTCTTGGGGGCTGATGAGCAGGCCGGTGTGTCCGACGATCCAGAACAGGCTGAAGAAGCCAATCGCGACGATGGGGTGTTTCAGCTTCGGGACCCACATCGGGATGATGAGCGATACCGGCAGCATCAGGATCGCGAAGTAGGCCAGCATCGACCCTGCGGTCAGCTCATCGATGCCGCGGTCCTGCAGGTACGGTGGCAGCCAAGTGAAGTAGACGTAGGTTTGGGCTGAGTTGCCCGCCAGGTAGATGGCCAGACCCCACGCGACCCGGGAACGCCACGGGTTGATGTTCGCTTGCATGGGCACGGTGGTGGCTGCGGTCTGAACTTTGACATCCGCCCGGCCGGCAGCCCGGTCAGCCCGCAGCTGCAGAACCCACGGGATGGCGACGATGGCCGAAAGCAGTGCCCAGAAGGCGATGGAGAATTCCCAGTTGACGGCGTTGGCCAGCGGGACGGCAAACTGCGGGCTGATCCAGGTGCCGACCGCCAGCAAGGTGACGTATCCGCTGGTGATGGTGGCGATCTTGTCCGGGAAGTATTTCTTCACTAGGGGCGGCAGGACCACGTTTCCGATCCCGTAGCCGCCCAAGGTCACAATGGACAGGGCCAGAAAGACCCACGCGTTGGGGGCGAAAGGGCGCAGTAGCTGGCCCAGAACCGCTAACCCGATCGCCACGAAAAGGGTCTTACCTAGACCCCAGGTGTTGATGAGCCGCGGGGTGAAGATCCCGAAGATCGCGAAACAGACGGGCGCCAACATGGCCAAGAAGCCCGTGGTCAGCGGGGTGAAGCCGACGGCCGGGGTGATCTGTGCCAGCAGCGGTGGTACCGAGACGACCGCCGCTCGCAGCGACAGGGCCAGTAGCAGGATGCCCAGCAACGCGCCAATGCGGCCACTCATGCGTTGCTGTTCGGCGCTCAGAGTCATGGATTCCTTTAGACGTGTGGGTGGGAAAGACGGTGCCATCCTGTGCGTGGGTGGCCCTTGGTTCAGGATACCCCCGCTCCGGTAGGTCACCGCAGAATGCTGGCTGGTTCGTGTGGGCCGGTGTAACTCTCCTACACTGAGGTGTCGTGACGAACTCTGCCCCGGCTGACACTGAATCCGTGCACCAGGTTGACGTGGTCATCATCGGTGCCGGGCAAGCGGGCCTAGCTGCCGGGTTCTATCTGAACCGGTTGCGCCGGGATGCCCGCACCGGACGGATCCCTGCAGCACCCAGCTTCGTGCTCCTTGATGCGGAAGAAACTCCGGGCGGGTCGTGGCAGCACTATTGGCCGTCTTTGGAGCTCTTCTCCCCCGCCCAGTTCAGTTCACTGTCCGGCTATCAGATGCCGATCAATCAGGGCCCCAACAATCCCGGAAAAGATCACGTGGTGGAGTATTTGACCACCTATGAGCAGCGGTACGCGCTGCCGATCGAACGCCCGGTGACCGTCACCCGGGTTGATCCGGATGAGCACGCCTTCGTGGTGCACACGGACCGTGGCCGGTGGCGGTGCTGTTGGGTGATCTCCGCGACCGGAAGCTGGAACTTACCTTTCGTCCCGGACGTCCCGGGCCGGGAAACTTTCGAGGGCACCCAAGTGCACACGCACGACTATGCCGGACCGGAACCGTATGCGGACCAACAGGTGGTGGTCGTTGGCGGGGCGAACTCCGGGGCGCAGATCGCAGCAGATGTTCTGCCGCACGCCGCCAACGTAGACTGGGCGACCCTGCGTGAACCGGTCTATCTGCCGGATCATGTGGACGGCCGGGCGCTTTTTCAGATCGCTTCACGCCGTGTGCGGGCGTTGGCTGCCGGCGATGAAGAGCCGGTTTCGGTTGGCTCTTTGGGTGACATCATCGTGGTTCCGTCAGTGAAGGCAGCCCGCGATGCCGGAGACCTGGTTTCTCGGCGGATGTTTGTTGAGCTGACCCCTGCTGGGCCGCGCTGGCCCGATGGATCGGTCAGCCACGCGGATGCGATCATCTGGTGCACCGGGTTCAAGCACGATCTCCGGCATGTATCCGGGCTGGCAGGGCTAGGCGGTGGTGAGGATGATGCGCCGCGCACCCAGTCACCGTTGTTGACGGCTTCTGTCGATCATCCGGGACTGTATTTTCTGGGGTACGGGGATTGGTGTGGTCCGGCCTCGGCGCCCCTGATCGGTGTTGGTACTTGGGCCCGAGATACGGTGGCCGCTATCGCCGCAGAGTTTGCTTCCGGTGCCGATAGCGAGTTCTAGCGCTCGAGGTTAGACCACGAGTTAGCCAGCTCTGCAACGATTCCAGCGAGAACATCGGGCCTTGGCAGCTCTTGTCCGGTATACATGAGTGTCAGTACCCGATGTACGTGGCGGCGCTGCGGTTCCTTCAGGTTTGAGACGAACGAAGGATCTAGCGGCAGATCCATGTGTGTTGCACTCATGACTCCAGTAGTAATCGGCTCAGGTGCCCGAACATCGACGGCCACCTGAACAACAGGTGACCAAATGATGGTCAGCTGGTCTGTTCGAGCTCTTGGGCACCGCTGATGATGCGTTGAGCCATGGTGGAAAAGATCATCCCGTGGAACGGAAGCATGCTGTACCAATAGAGATGTCCGGATAGGCCCTTCGGGAAGAAAGTGGCCCGTTGCCAGTATTGGGTTCCGTTTTTGCTGTGGCTGATCCCCAGTTCCAGCCATGCCCGCCCGGGCACATACATTTCGGCGCGTAGTCTGAGCAGTTCTTCTGGGACAATTGTCTCGACCCGCCACACGTCAATGGCGTCCCCGACTTTGATGTGTGAGGAAGAGCGCCGACCACGTTTGAGGCCTACCCCGCCTATGGCGCGGTCGATAAAGCCACGTAAGCTCCACAGCAGAGGGGCTGAATACCAGCCACGATCCCCACCGACTTGGGAGATCATTTTCCACACGGCCGGTACCGACGCGTGTGTGTCGAACGTTCGTTCGTCTGTAAACACTGTCCGTCCTGCCCAGTCGGGGTCAGAAGGAAGTGGTTGGCTCGGGGCTGTGGCGATCTGGGCATCAATCCAACTGGTCTCAATTGCGTCGAGCTTGATCCGGCTCGGGGCTGTGGCGATCTGGGCATCAATCCAACTGGTCTCAATTGCGTCGAGCTTGATCCGGCTCAGGGCAAGGCCGACCGCTTCCCGATACGGAGTGAGACCGGCGCGCGGAGGTGTGATCCAAGCATCAATGTCATGGTCCTTCATGACACATTCATGCTGCAGGGATTCAACAAGAGGTCGGGCGATCTGTTGGGGTACCGGAGTGACCAGTCCAACCCAGTAGGAGGCCAACCGAGGTGTCAACACTGGTAAGGCCCTAATGTGCCTCGGTGGCAGGCCCGCCTCGTGGGCGTAACCGTGCATCAGCTCCCCGTAGCGCAGTGCTTCAGGTCCCCCGATATCGAAGGCCCGATTCTGGACCGGTTGCGCCCCAGCGGCCCCAAGTAGGTAATACAAGACGTCGCGAACAGCAATGGGCTGGATATGGTTGCGCACCCATTGCGGCGCCGGCATCACCGGGAGAACTTCGGTGAGGTGCCGGATCATTTCAAAGGACGCCGACCCAGATCCGATAATGACCCCAGCTTGCAGAACGATGGCGGGTACGGGTCCGTCGAGCAGGATCTTGCCGACTTCAACGCGAGAGGCCAGATGATCCGACAGCTCTACCCCATCGGGGTGTAATCCGCCCAAGTAGATGATGCGGCCAACTCCGGCATCGGCTGCGGCGGTACTCACTGCTTGGGCGATAGTTCGGTCGGTGTCGGCAAAGTTCTTACCTGCTGACATGGAATGCAGCAAATAGTACAGAACGTCAACGTCATGGCAGGCAGCCGCAACATCCTGCACACTGCTGGCATCCCCGGTATGAATCTCAACCTGGTCGGACCACGGCATGGCTTCGGTGCGCTCGCGGGAGCGGGTCAACACTTTGATCCGGTACCCGGCGTTAAGCAGACGCGGTATGAGCCTGCCACCCACGTAACCGGTTCCACCCAAGACAAGAACTACGGGCTTGGTTCCATCGTCAAGGGTTGGTGCCTGCAGATCAGGTTCAGTCCCGGTAGGAAAGCTCAGTTTTTGATGCGTAGTTGGTTCTTGCTGATGGTCGGATGGTCGTTCTGTCATGGTGAAGTCCTTCCGGAGCGGCAGCAGCTTCGTGAGAAAGCAGTGTCATGTTTTGTTCTGCCGTACGGAAAGCCTATCGCCTACCTCATCCATGTACGAGGGGCTGAGCAGATGGCTACGCTTCTTTGGGTACGTGGTTGATGCGTGTTCGTCGCGCTTGTAGAAGGTACAGGACGACACCAATCACGATGCATACCAAGGCAAAAACTTGCAGTCCACTGACGCTTTCCCCGAAAACAGTAACGCCCAGACCCAGTTGCACCACAGGAAGGATGAACTGCAGCATGCCCAGAGTTCCCAGTGGCAGGGTCTGGGCATAGTGAGACAGTGCAATCAGCGGGATCACGGTGATGAGACCGCTAATGACGAACAGGGTCCACGTTGATCCGGTGAGGTTGCTGCCGGGGGTGAGAACCCCGGTCAGAATGAGTACGATCGACAGCGGTGCTAGGAGGGAAGACTCAACGAACATGCCTGGCACGGCATCGATTGTCACGGATTTCTTGATGGCGCCGTAAACGGAGAAGGTCGCCGCAATGCTGAAAACCACAAGGAGACCTATCCCCGAGTGGCCCCAACCGTAGATCAAAGATCCACCTGCCGTCAAAATAATCGCTAGCCATTGCCGGACGGTGATAGCTTCACGAAAAAACACGGATCCGAGCAGCACACTCATGAGCGGGGCCACGAAATATCCCAGTGCTGCATAGGACACGAAGCCGCTGTTGACGGCCCAAATATAGATGCCCCAGTTAGCGGCCACCACCACAGAAGAGAACACAAGGCGGATGGAGATCCCCGAGAAGATTGGTTTGGTTCTGCGTGAACGTGGCCTTGTGATGGCGCTCACGAGTAACCAAATCCCGCTGAACACGGCAGCCCAGATGATCCGATGTGCCAACACATACGTTGCACTGACGTGGTCGAGAAGTTTCCAGAAAAGCGGCAGAAGTCCCCAGAGCACATAGGTCAGTGCTACTGCACTACTGGCTTGCCGCTGCATCGTTGATGTCACTCTTCACATATATCACCTAGAGCTGCCCCGCTTAGCTGGTTCAGGCCGAACTAGCTGTGCACCGTGGTGCAAGCTAGGCTAGTGGGGTTGGAAGTTGCTGCCGGGACGACCCGTGCAGCGAAGAGAATGAGCCGGGACGACCCTGCAGAACAGGTCACACCCGTGCCACTCTCCTCCACCCTACGAACACTCCTGACCCCATCAGTGATTGTCCGGATTCTGCTCGGCTGGGGCACATTTGGGGCTCTACTACTTGCCCAGCCACTCGTAACGGGACATCTAGCTACGCAAGTTCTGTTCCTCATCCTTGCCGTGATCGTGGCCGTGATCACTGTGAGCGCCAGTGGGGTCGTTACTCAAGCCGAGCATCTCGCCCATCGCCTCGGCGATCCTTACAGCACTCTCGTGCTGACGCTATCAATCGTCCTCATCGAGGTTGTCCTGATCTCTTCGGTCATGCTGGGCCCTGGCGAGCATGCCACCATCGCACGCGACTCAGTCATGGCTGCGACCATGATCGTGCTCACCCTCGTCATCGGCGCCGCCTTGCTTGTCGGTGGTCTCGGCCACGAGAACTTACGTATCAATCGCACCGGAATTTCCAGCTATCTGTCGTTATTGGTCGTGTTGCTGACTGTTGCGTTCGCCTTCCCAGCTTTCGTCGGCACAGGCGGAGCTTATAGCCCTGGTCAAGAGATACCCGTGCTGATCCTCACGGTCCTGTTGTACGGATTTTTCCTGTACCAACAGACCGGGGCCCAAAACACCGACTTTCAAGAAGTCACCTCGGCGGTTGCCGGTAGCGAGGAGACTGGGGCGCTGACCAGCGTCAGAGGTGTGTTGCGGAAACATCGCAGCGAAATAGTGGGCCGGGTGTTAGTGCTGCTGGTGACGGTTATTCCGATTGTGTTGCTCTCCCACGACATGGCTGTTTTGCTTGATGACGGGCTGAACCGGTTCGGCGCTCCGATCGCCCTCTCCGGTATCCTCATCGCGATGATCGTGTTTTTGCCCGAAGCGATCACCACCGTCCGTGCCGCATGGATGGGCGAAGGTCAGCGGGTGACAAACCTCGCCCATGGCGCGCTCGTGTCCTGTGTAGGGCTAACCCTGCCGGTGGTGCTGGCTATTGGACTCTTCACCGGGCAGACCGTCATCCTCGCCGAAAGTCCCGCCAACTTGCTCCTGCTTGGAGTGAGTTTGCTATTGAATGCGACTACTTTCATGGCCGAACGCCTCACCGCACCTCACGGAGCTGCGCACCTGTTCGTGTTTCTGCTGTACGGCATGAGTGTCTTTTCGTAGCCCGTGGTCTGGGTCCGCAGTCGAATCAGGCTCGAAGGCCGCCGCCGAACGCGTCATCCGTGCCCGCCAAACCGCGGCAACACTCAAGGACGCACAAGGAGGAACTGCTGGGTCTCATGGGATCGTGGCGATCACCGAAACCCGCTGCACTTGGGTACAACTAGCACCGCTGATACCGTCGCTGGGAGACGGCCCCTCCGCGATCGGGACTTCCGCTCTCGGTATCGGCGGACTCTTGCAGTCGTCTTTCGCTGTCCCGGGGTTACGCAGGGCGTAGCCGTTGTTACAAACCCGCACCGGTCTGATCATTGTTGGCGGCATGGCTATGGCCTTCTAGCCGCTGGCCGTGTAAAGCTCGATGCTCTATGCCGGCGTCGCTATCGGCTCCGTCGTCTCGTTGACGTCTGCCTCACTGGCATCGGGATTGCTGGAAGGATCGCCGAGAGCCTTCGACTCCGCCGACGATGGATGTTCGTGTCGATCTGAGCACCATCGGTGGCACCCAGTTGTATCTGTCTAAGCTTGATCAGCGGGCATCGACGATGAAAGGCTTGGGCGGCATCTTGGTCGGGTAGTGGACGGGCAGACCTATGCAACGTATTCTTGGGCGGAGTATTGTCTTATGCACGGCAGTATCTGCCGATCCGCTTCGATGGATTCCGTGTTTGGTGTGGGCGGAGTTCTGCTGATCCCCAGACTCGTCAGCACCGGCGTACCACTGCTCGCCACCACTCAGGCATTCCCAGTTGACGCTTACAAGGCATTGATTCCGAGGTTCCGCGGCTACTTGCTCTTCGGATACGGTCTTACCCGGGTGCCGGCTAGCACGGCGACTACCATTACGCTTACCGAAGCCGCCGTTGTCGGGATTTAGGCCATCACCATTGTTGGCGAACGGCTCCCCTATCTGTCAGGGTTGGATGAGACCAGCGGCTCTTAGCAAGTTCACGTTTTGATAGGGCCTGTTTGAAAAGAGATTTTCCTTGACGACTTCTTCGTATTCCTTCCTTTCGCCGACCGTGGCTGGATCCGTTTCGGGTTTAGCCTCGGTGTCGGACAATGGGGTTATGAGCACTGATGGTTCCACCGATAAAGCCCGCCGCAGAGTAATCAGCATCGCCGAGAAACTAGCGCATCTAGAAGCTTATGATCAGGCGATCCAAACTCAGCAAGGTGGCGCGTATTTACGCGCCAATGGGTTGTATTCCTCCCAAATTGTCCAGTGGCGCAAACAACGTGATGCTGGCATGTTTGAGGACAAACAGCCCGGTGAGACCATTGGCAAGCCCACCAAGGAACAAGCCGAGATTGCCCGGTTGAAGCGCCAACTGGCTCAGCGGGAACAGGACTTGGAGACCACCCAGACTGCTCTGGATATTATGGGAAAAGCGCACGCGCTCTTGGAACAGCTCTCCAAGAGCGCGGACTCGGACGACGCCAAGCGCAACAACCGCTAAGCACCGCCTACCTGCAGCTGGTCGAGGCCAAGGTGCCCACCCGGCAGGCCGAAGCATTGACCGGCGTCAGCCGGTCCACGATGCACCGAGCGGCCCAGGCCGAAGCTACCGGTGGCACCGGCGACAAGCACCCGGTGGCCCGGCCGGAACCAGCCAATAAGCTGTCCGAGACCGAACGAGACCAAGTGTTGGCGGTGTTGCATAGCGACCGGTTCGTGGACCAGGCCCCGCAGCAGATCTATGCCACACTGCTATCGGAAGGCACGTATTTATGTTCGGTGTCCACGATGTACCGGCTGTTGCACGAGCACGCCCAGGTGACGGAACGCCGCCGGCAAGCACGCCACCCAGCCCGGAAGGTCCCCGAGTTGGTGGCCACCACACCCGGGGAGGTCTTCACCTGGGATATCACCAAACTGGCAGGCCCAACCAAGGGGATCTATTACAACGCCTACGTGATGCTGGATATTTTCTCACGGTTCATTGTCGGCTGTGTCGTTCACGCCCGCGAGACCGCCGGGTTGGCCGAGGACTTCATGGCCACTGTCTTCGGCGTCTATGGCATTCCCAAGGTCGTCCACGCCGATCGAGGCTCATCCATGACCTCCAAACCGTGACCGCACTGCTCTCGGATTTGGAGGTGGTCAAAAGCCATTCCCGACCAAAAGTATCTAACGATAACCCCTACTCAGAGGCAGCTTTCAAAACACTGAAATACCTGCCCGAATTCCCGGAACGCTTCGGATCCCTCCAGCACGCCCGAGCGTTTATGGCCGACTTCGTCGAAGCTTATAACCACGAACACCGGCATTCCGGCATCGGATTTCACACCCCAGCCGATGTGCACTTCGGGTTGACCACCGAGGTAGACCAAGCCCGACACCAGGCGATGCAGACCGCCTGGCAGGCCTATCCAGAACGCTTCGCCAAACACCAACTACCCAAGACCCTGCAACTGCCCGATGCTGCCTGGATTAACCAGCCCGCCCAACCGTCACAGGAGGACACACACCTCGCCGCCTAAACACCCGCTGGCCTCACCCGCCTTGAAAATTTCCGCTCACGCCACTTGGCTGGATCGGCTTTGGGTGGTCATTACCCCTGTCTTATTGGCCCTTGCTCTCGCACTGACGAACACAACCGCGGCTGAGCTCGGGCCGGCACTTGGTCAGAGTGTGATTTTGTCTGAGGAGTCACTTACAGCGAGGCTCTGAATAGAGTTTTTCGAGGTCGAGGACTGCGTCTAGTACGGAGAGAGGCCCCGTACCGCTTCCCTGCGGCGCGGTACCGGACCTGAAACGTTTGTTTGTGTTGGCTTTGGAGTCCCAGTCTTCGTCGTGTGCTCCCTAGCTGCGTAGGTTCTCAGGAGTACAGCGGGGAGATACCCACTCGCCGCACCGATCCGAGGGGAGGTTCCATTGACGCCTGGTGGGGTGCTTATCCCCCCCAGACTATAAACGATGGGGACAAATAGCCACACCAGAACCAGCGACCAAGCCCTTGATTAGACCTAAGACATAACCTAGAAGGACTTGCAAATCAATGTAACGGGGCTGAGCCCTTCTCAAACGGTAATAGTGCTAAGGCGTTAGCTTACGGTGTACAACCAACAACGATTATATTGGCAACATTATCGTTACCGCAGTGGTGGCGGAGAATGCTCTTAATAACATGCGCACGATCTATCTGTTTAAGATCAGAAAAGAAGAACAAGCTGGTGAGGAAGGCTAATCGGTTCCAGAGGTCCAATAAGTGATCACACGAGTCCAGCTGTAACGAGAGGTCCAGAAAGTTCTCACGACCAGACATGGGGTTGAGTTCTCACTAAATTCCTTGCCCAACATACCCTGACAAGTTCCTGCCTTGTACACAGCGATCGATGGATGATTTCAAGGTCACGTTGATCGGTACTGTTCGATTGAATGCAGACCATGGCAAATCTTAATTGGTAGATGAATCCAAGACGACTGCTCTAAAGTTGACTTGGTTGCTACCAAGAATTGGCCAATTCAGTGATGACATAGTGGAGAGACTTCTCATCCAGTAATTCTTTGCCTTCATACTTCACAGATAAAATTCTGCGTACGTGTCGCTCCTGTGGTTCGTTTAAACCCAAAACCAACTCCGAGTCAGATGCCACGCTACATTCTTTGGTCGTCATGTCATCATTTTTATCCGGCCGATCTCTGAAGAGCTCACCAGAAGGGAAACTCAGAGTAAAGGCACAAATGATATACGTTTACTCCCTAACCTTAAGTCCCGAGTTGCACCAAACCCTCACTCGCGGCTCACTTAATTTACTCGTGAATACCCTAGAGTTTTGTCGGCACACCACCGACGCCATCATTATTGAGGAAAACAACGATCCTTTCTATTCGGATCTACCTAAATCCGAATAGATCTTGTCATTTGTCAAGTTGCTTTTGCAAAACTTGTCGCAGAGATTTATAACGCGCCTCTAGCGCAGACATCGCTTTTTCGATAACGTCAACGCGCTGGGTACGCCATTTAGCGGCATCATTTTGATAGAGAATATTAAATCGCGGAATGATTTTATAAGCAAGATCAAGGCTGGTTGTCAGCATGAAATCATTATGATTCAGCTCTTCGGGAACTAAGATGTTGTTTCTTTTGATCTCGAATCCTCCATCGAAATGGAGCTTCACTTCATAAGAGAACTTTTCTGTTCCAACGTCACGTATGAAACAAATATCCATTGGCCCGAGAGTGTCCTTTTCTGCCACAGCTGTCAAAAAATTAGAACGGTCAAAATCAACTCCATACCGTAAGTCAGCTGTCCTTGAAGTTCGATCGCGACTACTAATGCCTTCAATTTTTTCAAGGAAAATATCATTAGCTAACTGTGGTTTATCTCGATGCTGCACAGCTAGCCAGAGAAAAATCTCTTCGTTAGTAAGTCTAAACGGAGATTCGTAACGATCTATTGCTTGATTAGCGTCGGTGGACTTTAGAATCGAGTTTAAAGATGCGATCACGCCCATCTTTCGATTAAGATACGTACGCGTACGGGTCGAAAACAAGAGAGCGAGTTTACCGCTCCCCTGAGAAGTGATCATGACATCAATGGCGTTCAGTTTTCGCACTGTACGCGGATCTATATCTTGATTTTCCCTAAAACCAGCGGGCGGAGCGTCCCAGTAATAGAACCGAGCTCTAAGCATTCTAGGAATTTCAAGATCAGCTTCCACTATCTCAGGAACGGATTCGGGAGGTTCGGCATTTACCTGTCCGAGATTTGAACCTTCGTTTTCAATGCTAGCCCAGCCCGCTCTTAATTCACTGAGTAGGGGCTTCTTCTCAGCCATCCGGTCCCGAATTTCTTCAAGAGTCATCTCTGATCGCGCCAACATAGGAAGAACTCTGACGGAACTCTGACTAATCGTGGGCATACTTCACTGTCCTACTATTCGAAAATGGCGTGCGTTTGCCGAGCGCCAAATAAGCTTTAATAACCAGTTTCTTAGTCGGTTTTTGTTATAGAAAGAATACTCAACATTGAATTCTTCCCCCTTAGGCGTCTGCTCATCCTTCCATCGTACTTCAGCCCAATGCCAGAGAGCTGGACGACTGGGTGGTTTGCCTAAAAGCACCTTAAATCCGTTAAACTCATCATTTGATTTGATTGCGATCAAATCATTTACCTTAGATGATAATTCGCATATAGGCACTATCGAAGCTCTTTCGATACTAATCTTTAGCTCGGTTTGTTCATCAACGACCAGTCGAAGTACTTTATGCCCCAACCAACCCCTTCGTGCAGCAGATATTTTAAGTAAGAACACCTGGGATTCGGGATTAGAGAGACGCACTCTGGCTTGCAGTTCGTTTAGTGGAGCGCCCTCATCTTTCACACTCCATTCAATCAAGATTGTTGGCCAGCCGAAAAGTAATTGCACAACTATTTCGAGCGCGATCGCTGCTATCAGAGCTGCGATCAGGACCGACCATGGCATACCAATTGATTGGAACTGATCCACCCACGGTTCAATCCATAAGACATTCCATGCTGCAAATGCGACTTTTGCTGCATCGAACAATACCGAAGCAAATCTTGAGGTCACGTGAGTTGTAGCTCCTGCCAAGCGGCTTTGAGTAACTTTTCAGCTTCATTCACTACGGAAGTTTCCACATAACCATGACGCCGGATACTGATACGTCTTCCACTCTTGGCAGCTATCAGATTAACAGCTATGACATATAAACCCGAGAACTCGTCACGCATGGCCGCTTCTAGTTCATCACTACCGAAGTCATGCAGCATCGAAAGCATATCTTCCGAAAGCTCAGCTGCCTCATCCGCTGGCAAAGGAACGAGATTGGCATCAGCAATGATCAAAGAGGAGACCTGGAATCCTATCCGGGACGCATAGGCTGCCAATCGAATCAGGTCCTGACTACCAAGGTGTAGTTCACTTCCAGACACTCTACGAAATTGAGCATTTTCACACACTGAATCAATGCGAAGAGAATGCTTCCCGTCGCTAGCTTGGCTCAGAACAACCTTGCTCATCATGCGTCTATTCTAGCCAACACCTCCGACAGCTTCCTGCAAGAGTTAACATGTCGCTGCTCTGAAGCCGATCACACGCGTGTTTCTTGATTACACTCTCGAACTCCTAAATCTAAGGTCAAATATGCAAACTCCACACGCCTACTTCGTTGTACACGATTCAGGCTCGTAGAATGAAGCGGCCCTAAGTGTCGGTGTCGGACACCAACAGAGATAGGTCAGCGGCCCACCTAGATGTCTCACAGATGGGCCGCTGCCACTTGCTTAGAAGTATTGGATGAGGAGCTTAGAAGTCCCAGTCCTCGTCTTCGGTGTTGACGGCCTTGCCGATCACGTAGGAGGATCCGGAGCCGGAGAAGAAGTCGTGGTTCTCATCGGCGTTCGGGCTCAGTGCGGACAGGATGGCCGGGTTCACGTTGGTGACCGAGGATGGGAACATCGCCTCGTAGCCAAGGTTCATCAAGGCCTTGTTGGCGTTGTAGTGCAGGAACTTCTTCACATCTTCGGACAGGCCGACTGGATCATAGAGTTCGTGCGTGTAGGCTACCTCGGACTCGTACAGGTCGTAGAGCACGTCGAAGACCATGTCCTTGAGTTCTTCGCGGCGTGCCGGGGTCTCGGTTTCCAGCGCGCGCTGGTACTTGTACCCGATGTAGTAGCCGTGCACGGCTTCGTCGCGGATGATCAACCGGATCATGTCTGCGGTGTTGGTCAGCTTGGCGTGTGCGGACCAGTACATCGGCAGGTAGAACCCGGAGTAGAACAGGAAGGACTCCAGCAGGGTTGAGGCGATGCGCTTCTTCAGCGGGTCATCGCCGTGGTAGAAGGCCTCAATGGTCTGGGCTTTCTTCTGCAGGTGCTTGTTCTCGTAGGACCAGCGGAACGCGTCGTCGATCTCCTGGGTGCTGCACAGCGTGGAGAAGATCGAGGAGTAGCTCTTGGCGTGCACTGACTCCATGAAGGCAATGTTGGTGTACACGGCTTCTTCGTGTTGGGTCAGGGCGTGCGGGATGAGGCTGACGGCGCCGACGGTGCCCTGCAGGGTGTCCAGCAGGGACAGGCCGGTGAATACGCGCATGGTCAGCAGCTTCTCGTCCTCGGTCAGGGTCTGCCAGGACGGGATGTCGTTGGACACCGGGATTTTTTCCGGTACCCAGAAGTTGTTGACCAGACGGTTCCAGACCTCGAGGTCTTTGTCGTCCTCAATCCGGTTCCAGTTGATGGCCCTAATGTTTTTGGCCAGCTGAACCTCAGTCATGGTGGCTTATGCTCCTTGAAAAATGTGTGCGTGACGTCTTACAGCATGCAGGAGACACAGTTTTCCATCTCTGTGCCTTCCAGCGCCAGCTGGCGGAGTCGGATGTAGTACAGGGTCTTGATGCCTTTACGCCAGGCGTAGATCTGGGCGCGGTTGATGTCCCGAGTGGTGGCGGTGTCCTTGAAGAACAGGGTCAGGGACAGGCCTTGGTCTACGTGCTGGGAGGCAGCTGCGTAGGTGTCGATGATCTTCTCGTAACCGACCTCGTAGGCGTCCTGGTAGTACTCCAGGTTTTCGTTGGTCATGTACGGAGCTGGGTAGTAGGCGCGTCCGAGCTTGCCTTCCTTACGGATCTCTACCTTGGCCGCGATCGGGTGGATCGAGGAGGTGGAGTGGTTGATGTAAGAGATGGAGCCGGTCGGTGGGACGGCCTGCAGGTTCTGGTTGAAGATCCCGTGGGCCATGACTGATTCCTTCAGTGCACGCCAGTCATCTTGGGTTGGCACGTGCACGTTGGTGAACAGTTCCTTGACCCGCTCGGTTGCTGGTTCCCAAACTTGGTCGATGTACTTGTCGAAGAACTCGCCGGAGGCGTACTTGGATTTCTCGAACCCGGAGAACGCCTGGCCGGTTTCCATGGCTAGCTTATTGGAGGCACGCAGGGCGTGGTACAGCACGGTGTAGAAGTAGATATTCGTGAAGTCGATACCTTCTTCAGAACCGTAGAAGATCCGTTCGC
Organism: Micrococcoides hystricis; assembly: GCF_042434215.1. Classification (NCBI taxonomy): domain Bacteria; kingdom Bacillati; phylum Actinomycetota; class Actinomycetes; order Micrococcales; family Micrococcaceae; genus Micrococcoides; species Micrococcoides hystricis. The sequence continues at coordinate 408,066 of NZ_JBHLUB010000001.1, forward strand.
GGGCGAGGTAGCCGTGTAGGTTCATCTGGCCGAGGCCGATGGCGTGCGTGGCGGCGTTGCCGTTGGCGATGGATGGGACGGATTCGATGTTACTCATCACGGAGACGGCGGTCAGCGCGCGGATGGCGGTCTCAATGGAGAGCGCGAAGTCCGGCGAGTCCATGGTCTTAGCGATGTTCATCGAGCCCAGGTTGCAGGAGATGTCCTTGCCGACTTCGGCATAGGTCAGGTCCTCGTTGTAGGTCGATGGTTCGGAGACCTGCAGGATTTCCGAGCACAGGTTGGACATGATGATCTTGCCGTGGATCGGGTTCTGCCGGTTCACGGTGTCTTCAAACATCACGTACGGGTAGCCGGATTCGAACTGGATCTCTGCCAGGGTCTGGAAGAACTCGCGGGCATTGATCTTGGACTTCTTAATCCGTGCGTCGTCGACCATCTCGTAGTACTTCTCGCTGACGTCCACATCCGAGAATGGGATACCGTACACGCGCTCCACGTCGTACGGGGAGAACAAGTACATGTCTTCGTTGCGCTTGGCGAGCTCGAAGGTGATGTCCGGGATGACCACGCCCAAGGACAGGGTCTTGATGCGGATCTTCTCATCGGCGTTTTCCCGCTTGGTGTCTAGGAAGCGGTAGATGTCCGGGTGGTGGGCGTGCAGGTAGACGGCGCCGGCACCCTGACGTGCACCGAGCTGGTTGGCGTAGGAGAACGCGTCTTCCAGCAGCTTCATGATCGGGATGACACCGGAGGACTGGTTTTCAATCTGCTTAATCGGGGCGCCGACTTCACGGATGTTGGTCAGTGCGAAGGCCACACCGCCGCCGCGCTTGGACAGCTGCAGGGCGGAGTTGATGGACCGGCCGATCGACTCCATGTTGTCTTCGATGCGCAGCAGGAAGCAGGAGACGAGTTCGCCGCGCTGCTTCTTACCGGAGTTTAGGAAGGTTGGGGTGGCTGGCTGGAAGCGGCCGCCGATGATTTCATCGACGAGGTGCTCGGCCATCTTCTCGTCACCACGGGCCAAGTGCAGTGCGACCATGACAACGCGGTCTTCGTAGCGCTCCAGGTACCGCTGGCCGTCGAAGGTCTTCAGGGTGTAGGAGGTGTAGAACTTGAAGGCGCCCAAGAAGGTTGGGAAACGGAACTTTTTGGAGTAGGCACGATCGTAGAGGTTCTTGATGAACTCATCGGAGTACTGATCGAGTGTTTCCTTCTCGTAGTACTCGTTCTCCACCAGATAGGTAAGTTTTTCTTCGAGGTTGTGGAAGAAAACGGTGTTGTTGTTAACGTGCTGCAGGAAGTACTGACGCGCGGCAGCCTTGTCAGCGTCGAACTGGATGCCACCGTCCTCGCCGTAGAGGTTCAGCATGGCGTTGAGCTCGTGATAGCCCAAGCCCTTCCATTTTTCAGGCAGGTCCTTGTCGGTGTTCACGTGCTGTAGTTCGTGTGTTGCGGTCACTGTTTTCCCCAAAACTCTTCTAGGCCTTCTTTAACTTTTGTCACATCTTGTTCGGTGCCCATCAATTCGAACCGATACATGACGGGCTTATCCGTTTTGCGTGCAACGATGTCCCCACCGAGGCAGTACGCGTCATGGAAGTTGGTGTTCCCTGAAGCGATGATGCCTTGCAGGAGGTCCCGGTTCTCCGGGACGTTCAAAAACTTGATCACTTGCTTGGGTACGGCTCCCCTGCCATCACCCCCACCGTAGGTGGGAAAGAGCAGAACGTATGGCTCCGTTGTCAACAGGGTTGGTCGTGAGGTGATCAGGGGCAATCTGGCCACAAGATCATCTGCGAAGCCAAGTTTCTCGACGAACCGGTGCGTGTAATTGGACGCCGAGGAAAAATAGATCAGCTTAGCCGCGGTTGTCTGGCCTTCAGCTGAGGGTTTCATGGTTGACTCTGCCATAGTGCTGGCAACCATTGAGATTCACCTTCAGATCCATGTTCGACGGTGGATGGGTGGCTGACATAGATCAAGGTGATGTCTACCGGTCTTGAGTTATACCTCGGTAGACACCACCTTGGGCGGAGGAGTTTGTGGCTCCTCCCGAAACTTAGTTAGGCGACCACGCTTGCGGACTCGTCAGAGATCTGCGCGATCATGTCTGGGCGGAAACCGGACCAGTGTTCGGAACCGGCCACCACAACTGGGGCCTGCATGTAGCCCATGGCACGAACCTGCTCCAAGGCCTGTGGGTCCTGGGACAGGTCGACAGTCTTGTAGGCGATGCCACGCTTGTCGAGGGCGCGGTAGGTTGCATTGCACTGGACACATGCTGGTTTGGTGTACACAGTCACCGACATGGTTTCTGCCTTTCCTCTGGCCGCCCTCTTGGCGGGACCTCATCATTTGTTGGTTTCCAACTCGTAGGGCCGAATTGGAGTGATAATTCTGCTCTTTCGGGGAAGCAAGATCCGGATGTCTAGCACCGGATCCGGTGGACCCCAACAACAGCTTCAATACTACATGTAGGGCCTCGCTCCAGAAACAACACTACATGATGTATCACACCGTTGTAATTACCTTTGCACAATTTATGCACATCCGGCTGTGGAAACCTCCTGGTGGATTAACTGCTGATTCAAGCCTAAGTAGGGCTACCGACAGGTTTAGATCCACAGCTTGTGGAGGGAGCCATAAACAATTCAAAAAAGATTCTCCGCACCGCGTGTCGTGTTGGCAGCGGGGCTGCGACCTACACTTAGTACAACGATTTTTCCGGCCAAAGGATTCCCCAGATGAGCTCTTCGCAGACCCCCGCTACCCCGCCGCGGCCGTCCCGTGCCCACGCCATCGAACAGGCCACCGGTCAAGATTGGCAGGACTGGATCAGCTGGTTGGAATCTGCGGATGCAGCCAGCCTTGAGCACCAACCAATGGCCGAACTGATCTTGGCCCAGTTAGAGGCAGGAGGTTTCCAGCAGCTGGAGAACAAGCCGTGGTGGGCCCAGACCATCGCCATCAGTTACGAACAGCAGATTGGGCGGCGGATCCCCGGCCAACGCTCCGACGGAAGTTTCGAAGCAACCGCCTCCAAGACGGTGGCCCTGGACAGGGCCGATGCTTGGGACGTCATTACCAATAACGTGGCCAATCGCACCAGTTTGTTTGGTGCGCAGCTGGCCGATAGTCGCACCTCCACCACCCTAAAGCGCGACTACTGGCGGGCAACGCTGGTGCCCGAACGGAAGATCCAGATCGCGTTGGAGTCCAAACCGGGTGGAAAGACGCTGGTCACCGGCACCTCCTACGGGCTGGTGACCGATGCGGAACGGCAGGAGCACAAGCGGGAGTGGAAAGAGCTCTTCGGGCAGCTGTTTAGCTAGTCCTTTCGCCCCGGTTCGGGTGTGATTCAATGAATATCTGGTGTTGAAATATCCGCACCCGCCTGCTTGAAACACCGCACTCACACTAAGGATGTAGCTGAACTTGATCGAGATTCGAAGTCTGCGCAAAACCTACCGCCAAAAGAAGCGTCAGGTGCAGGCACTGGATAACGTCGACCTGAGAGTCGGACCCGGACAGATCCACGGCATTATTGGCCGCTCAGGTGCCGGTAAGTCCACCCTAGTGCGCTGTCTGACCCTGCTGGACCGGCCGACCTCCGGCACCGTGTCCATCGCCGGTAAGGACATGAGTTCACTCTCCGGCAAAGAGCTCCTTCAGGCTCGCCGGAAAATCGGCATGGTGTTTCAACACGCGAACCTGTTCGACTCTAGAACCGCAGCCGCCAATGTTGCTTACCCGCTGGAGTTGGTGAAGACCTCTAGGGCACAGATCAACGCCAAGGTGCAGGAGCTGTTGGACCTTGTCGGGTTGGCCGAGTACGCCGACGCTTACCCAGCTCAGCTTTCCGGTGGACAGCGTCAGCGCGTGGGGATCGCCCGGGCGCTGGCTACGGACCCGGATGTGTTGCTGTGCGATGAGCCAACTTCTGCGTTAGACCCGCAGACGACCTACGATGTGCTGGATCTGATCAAGTCGCTGCGTAATCGGTTGCGGTTGACCGTGGTGATCATTACCCACGAGATGCATGTGGTGAAGTATGCCTGCGACGCGGTCTCGCTCTTGCGCGATGGCCGGATCGAAGAGTCCGGTTCCATTCATGACGTTGTACGTCATACGGGCAGTGATCTTTCTCACGCGCTACTGCCGTTGCCTGCCACGCTCCCGGAGAACTTGGGCCCTGGCCCGGTGCTAGATCTGCTGTATGCCGGCACGCACGCCACCGAACCGGTGATCTCCGGTTTGACCAAGCGTTTCGGCATCGACGTGAACGTGCTGGCGGGCACGGTCGAGGAATTGGCCGGACAGCAGTTCGCCCACCTGCGCATCCAGTTGCCACCGGAGTCGGATGTGTCCGTGATTCAGAATTTCTTGGCCGCACAACAGGTCACCGCGCAACCTGCTGAGCTGGTTGACCCGACCGAAGAGTTGGAGTCCTAAATGCACTTCCCCACTGAATTTTTCAACGACCTGCTCTCCCACCCCGGGATCACCAAGGCCCTCTGGCCGGCGGTAGTCGAAACTCTGCAGATGACCGGGATTACCGCGGCCATGACGATTCTGATCGGGTTGCCGTTGGGGGTTCTGCTGAACAATCTGTCCCCGCGCGGACTGACCCCGAACGGGCCGATCTATTCGGTGCTGGCGGTCATCGTGAACATCACCCGGTCGATCCCGTTTGCAATCTTGCTGATGGCCCTGTTGCCGGTGGCAAAGTTCCTCACCAACAAGACCTTAGGTCCGGTTGCGGCCTCGGTCTCCTTGTCTGTGGCAGCCATTCCGTTCTTTGCCCGCATCGTCGAATCCGCCCTACGTGAGGTGGATCCGGGCAAGATCGACGCGGCCCTGGTCATGGGCTCCTCCAACGGCCAGACGGTGCGCAAGGTGATCATTCCGGAAGCTATGCCCTCGCTGATTTCCGGTTTCACGACCACCATCGTGGCGGTGATCGGGTACACGGCCATGGCCGGCCTTGTCGGCGGTGGCGGCCTAGGACGGCTAGCATACAACTATGGATTCCAGCGCTATGAGACGACGATCATGATTGTCACGATTGTCATCATCGTGCTGTTGGTCCAACTGATCCAGATGATCGGTGACCGCCTGACCAAGGCTGTCTCCCATCGTTAGGTTGGACAAAAAACGCGTCGGGAAACGGCGCACACGCAGCCAAGTAGCCGCTTGCTGCGACCCTTAGCAGAATAGGAACACGCACACTATGCGTAAGAAACTCGCTCTCGCTCTCACCAGCGTCACTGCTCTGTTTGCGCTGACGGCTTGCGGTGGCGGCAACGCCGACACCCCCAGCGCTAACGAATCCACACCCGCCGGTGAGAACACCGTGGTGAAGGTTGGCGCCTCCGCCGTACCGCACGCCCAGATTCTGGAATTCGTGGATGATGAACTGGCTGAAGAGGCCGGCATCGACCTGGAAATCGAAGAAATCGATGACTACCAGATCCCGAACCAGGCCCTGACGGACGGTTCGATTGACGCCAACTTCTTCCAGCACAAGCCGTTCTTCGACGATCAGGTTGAAACCAAGGGCTACAAGCTCGAACACGGTGAAGGCGTCCACTTGGAGCCGCTGACCGCGTTCTCCAAGAAGTACGACAAGGCCGAAGAGGTTGAAGATGGCGCCACCGTGGTCATCAATAACGACCCGGCCAACCAGATCCGCGGCCTGAAGGTCTTGGAGACCGCTGGGCTGCTCAAGGACATCAGCGATGATGACACCGTGCTTAGTGTCCAGGACGATGAAGCCAAGAACCCGAAGAAGCTGACCTTCAACGAGGTTCAGGCCGAGCAGGCACCGAAGTTCTACACCGACGATGATTCGGTGGACATCGCCATCGTCAACGGCAACTACATCCTGCAGGCCAAGTTGAACATCGAGGAGGCCATCGCGGTGGAAGACCCAAAGGATAACCCGTACGCCAACTTCCTCACCTGGCGTGAAGGCGAGCAGACCGATGCCATCAAGACCCTTGATGAGCTGCTGCACTCCGATGAGGTCAAAAAGTTCATTGAAGAGACCTGGGACGACGGCTCCGTCATTCCAGCCTTCTAAGCTCAGCTGAGCTTGCCTCAGGGTGTCCCGGTATCGCACCGGGGCACCCTGAGTCGCTTTAAGCTCCGTATTTACGGCGAAGGCGCTAGCATGAATAAGGTGATCAACCCGACCCATTTGAAGACCCTCTTGCAGGTGCTGGCCACCGGTTCTTTTACCGCTGCGGCCGAGCAACTCGGTTACACGGCCTCTGCTGTCTCCCAGCAGATGTCTACCCTTGAGCGGGACCTGCAGGTGAGTCTGTTCCAGCGTTCGGCCAAGTCGATCACCCCCACTCCGGCCGCCGAGGCGGTCGGCAGGCACGCCAAGAAGGTGCTGACCGATCTGGCGGCGTTGGCCGCCGCCGGGCAACGCCATCAAGCTGAACGCACCGACCTGTTGCGTGTCGCCCTGTTTTCCTCGCTGGCCGGGTACGCGATCCCCAGGCTGCTCGCCGATGATGCCTTCAGCTCCGCGGGCGTGGAATTGCAGTTGCTGGTGGCCGAACCCCACGATTCGATCGAACGGCTGCAGCACGGCCACGATGTGGACATCGCCCTAGTGTTTCAAGTCGGCCAGACCGGTCTGGCCTGGCCGCATCGACTGGAACGCTCCTGGCTCGGCGAAGAAGAATTCCGGGTGGTGCTCCCCAAACGGTGGGGTATCCCGCACGGCGCCCAAGTCGAGGTCGCGCAATTAGCCGAAATGCCGTGGCTGATGCACCATCCTGGAACCGCCGATGCCACCGTGATTGAGCGGCTCTTCACCTCTTGCGGGATCAACCCGACCATCACCGCGTTCTGCGATGACTTCTCCGCGTCCCTGAATCTGTCCGCCGCCGGAGTCGGCGCAGCCTTGGTCCCGGACTTAGCGCTCGAACACCGGGTGGTGCAGGAAAAAGCGAGCACCTTCGACCCGGTGTACGGCACTGTGATTGTGGACGTGCCGGAGATCAGACTCTCCCGTAGCATCTTCGCGTTGACCGCGGCCGAGCTCTCCGGACGTAAATCCACCGCCGCCTCCAGACTCTTTTTGGATCGTCTGGCGGCGGTGTTAGAACCGGTGGCAGAAACTGATCCCCTCTTGCGTTATGGGCGTGGGACGTAAACAATAGCTAACTAAGCACAGGGCGTGTGGCGCACCTCACAAAATCCTAAGGGGATCCTATGTTGCTTAGTACCTATGAGGTCACCGAACCGGTGGCTGAACTGTTCCAATTCCACCGCGGCCAAGACGTGTTCTTCATGCTCATGTTGGTCGCCTTCCTGATGTTGTTCATCAGGCGTTACGAATGGGGTGTGGCGCTAGCGACCATGCTCTCCTTCGTGGTTGCCTGGCCACTTTATTTGCTCATTTCCAATACTGTCTTAGGCATCGACATCAACATTGAGTCCGTCATCTTGGCGGTGTTCTGCGCGATCACCTTGGTCATTGCGATCGGTGTCTTCCTCGGACAAATCTCGACCATTCACTACATCACGGCCGCAGTGTTGTTCGTGCCCGCCTACATGTTCAACGAGTGGTTCATCTTCTCCTTCCTCGACGGGGTGCTGGACGCCGGTGGTTCCATCTTGGTCCACATGTTTGCCGCCTATTGGGGCTGGGGCGTGATCTTGGGGCTGCGCAACCGCAAGATCAACGATGAGCCGATGAAGACCTCGGTCCATTCGGTCTCCTTCGTCTGGTTGGCGTCCATGCTCCTGCTGGTGCTGTGGCCGTCCTTCGTGACCGCATTGCTGCCGCCGGAAGAAGTCCTGCCGGCCATGTTCACCTGCTACATGGCGCTGGTCGCTTCCGCGCTGAGCACCTACCTGCTGTCCTACATCCTGAAAAAGGAGATCGACCCGCTGGTCTACACCTACGCCATGCTGGCCGGCGGTGTCGCCATCGGTGCCACCGTGAACCTGGTGGGTCCGCTGACCGGGTGGATCATCGGTTTCATCGCCGGTTTGGTCTCCACGTGGTGCTTCTACTACCTGCACGACTGGCTCAACAAGACCACCGGTGTGCTGGACACCATGGGCGTGCACAACCTGCACGGTGTGCCCGGCATTGTGGGTGCGGTGGCGGCGATGGTTGTCGCCGGTGCACCCTTGGCTCAGCTGTGGGCCATCTTGGGCACGCTGGTGATCGGTATCGTCACCGGCGGCATTACGGGGCTGATCTTGAAGATCTTCAAGGAACCGAAGCAGCTGCTCGATGACTCCGAGGCTTTCGATATGACGGAGGCCCGGACACCTGATTCGCCGTTGATTCACGGTGAACAGCACGGTGGCACCGCTCCGGCGTGATCACCTCCTAGCGCCACAAGCAGCACAAGGCCCGGTGAGAAATTGTCTCTCACCGGGCCTTGTGCTGTGTTATTCAGGTGTGTCAGCGGCGGCTGACCAGCACCTCAGTGGCTTGCTCGTCGTCGGGGTGACGGCGCAAGTGGATGATCGCGGCAGCTAGGCCGCCCCAGACCGTGCCCAAGGACACGATCAGCATGATGATGGCTCCTGCAGACATGGTTACTGCCTTCCTTCACGGTAGGGATTGTCCGGATTGACATCGGCGTCGGTGGCCCCGGCGTTGGCGGCCCCGGTATTGGCGGAGACCAGTTCGGCCTCTTCATCGTCCTCGTGGGATGCTTCCCGGTGCAGGGCGGCGTTGGATGGCCACGGCATCACGGCCAGGACGATGGACAGGATGATCAGGGAGGCTGACATGCCCCATCCGAAGACGGCCAGGAAGTCCAATGGCATGTCTTCGTACGGGGTGGTGGCCTTACTGACGATGTCCGCAATGAGCAGGTAGCCCAGCACGATCGGCATCACCACGGAGACCAGCACACGCCAGATCATGCCCACCTTGAAGGAGGAGATCGCGTTCAGGTGCTCGGCCAAGGCTGGTAGGCGGCGCAGACCCCAGGAGACAACCAAGACGGAGACGAAGGCTGCGCCGACGATGCCGAGGTTGTTGACGAATGCGTCGGAGACATCCAAGACGTACACACCGGTGGTGGTACCGAACAGGACGACGGAGATGATGGCGCAGGCGCCGCCGACGATGGCGGTGGTCAGCCCGCGGGACCAGCCCAGCTTGTCCTTGACCGCGGAAATCACGACTTCCAGGATCGAGACTAACGAGGTGAACCCGGCGAAGACGAGCGAACCGAAGAACAGCACACCGATGAGCGAGCCCATGGGGGCTTGGGAGATGATCGCTGGGAAGGCCACGAACGCCAAGCCGAGCCCGCTGGTGACCACGCCATCAACGCTGGTGTTGGCGGCTTGGGCCATGAAGCCCAGGGCTGCGAAGACACCGATGGCGGCTAGGATCTCAAACGCCGAGTTGGAGAACCCGACGACAAGACCGGAGCCGGTCAGGTTGGAGCGGCGCTTCAGGTAGGACGAGTAGGTCACCATGATGCCGAACCCGATGGACAGGGAGAAGAAGATCTGACCGTAGGCGGCGATCCAGATCTGTGGGTTCGCCAGTGCGGCCCAGTCCGGGGTGAACAGGGCGTCCAGACCGCTGGTGGATCCTGGCAGGGTCAGGGCGATGCCGACCAAGATCAGGAACATGATGATCAGCACGGGCATGGCTACCAGAGAGGCCTTGGCGATACCGCGGCGAACACCCAGACCCAGGATGGTCAGCAGGACCAGCCAGACGGCGACCATCGGGATCCACACACCGTCGACGAAGTCGAAAACGACTCCTGGTGCGTCGGCGAGCTCGAGGTAGTTGCCGAAGAAGAAGGCTTCTGGGTCGTCTCCCCACGCTTTGGTGAAGGAGAAGTAGGTGTACATGGCGGCCCACGCGACGATGGCGGCGTAGTAGACGCCGATCACGAAGCAGATCAACACCTGCCACCAGCCGATGGCTTCAACGCCCTTGCCCATGCGGCGGAATGCCAGCGGTGGGGAGCCTTTGTAGCGGTGACCGATTGCGTAGTCGAAGAACAGCAGTGGGATACCGGCGGTCAGTAGTGCGACTAAGTACGGGATGATGAACGCGCCGCCACCACTCTCGTAGGCAACATATGGGAAACGCCAAATGTTACCCAGACCGACTGCTGAGCCGATCGCCGCGAGAATGAAGGCACCGCGGGTGTTGAAGGATTCGCGGGCAGCACGGCCCAGTCCCCCACCACCTTGTTTCAAGGTAGTCATGATTTCTCCTGGTGCGAGTAGGAAAAGTGCGCAGCATGATGCACGCGAACTTGTGGGTTATGTTATCCCAGTTGCACCGGGCAAAACTACGGTCAAGTTTAACGATGGTCGATGTGTCTTACTGATAAGAAACAAAATGCGGAATCGGTTTCACTTTCACGGTCTGTTCCGGGGTCAGCATCGGGTGGTCTTCGTCGATGAAGTTTTTCCAGCCCCACGCCACCTCGGGTGCATCTTGGTGCAGGTTGTCCCAGGTGGCGTTCTTTTCGCCTTGGCTGCCCTGACCGTCGGCGTGGATGAGCACGGCGATCTCGTCCCTGTCGAGTTTGATCTTGTCCCGGTCACGCAGCATCTGGGTCTGGAATTGGTGCAGCACCAACGCCTTTTGCGGAAGCTTCTTCTTGGCGGTGAAGTCAGCGAGGTAGTCCACGACGTCATTGACCTCGTCCGCTTCGACATGGCCGATGCGGGCTAGGTGGCGTTCGTTGTCACCGATGCGCCATTCCGGGTCGAGGGCGACTCCCACGTGTGGGTAGGCCAACAGGTCTTCGTAGAGTTTGATTTGTTCGACGAATTCGGTGCGGCCGGGCTGGAAGTCTAGGACGACGTATTGGCCGGCTTTCTCGGCGGCTTTGATCAGCGGCAGGAATTCTTTGGCGTCCCACTCTTCGGAGTAGTTATTGTCCGGACCGGCGGAGGACGAAGCGACGGTCACGATGATTTCCAGTGCGGGGATGGAGGCATCTTTGCCGAAGAGTCCGTCGTATTTCTTGGCGTAGGCTGCCGCTTTCTTAATGGTGGCGTTGGTGCCCTGTTCACCCAGGACACCTAAGGCCGGGGTGATGGGTGAACCGTAGAGGGCGACGTAGCGTTTACCGTCGAAGACCAGCTGGCCGCCGCCGGGAAGTTGTTTGCCGGTGGCGACGGTCGCCAACCGGTTCGAGAACTGTTTGGAGTCGTCAGCGGTGGCTGATATCCCAACCACGTGCTCGGCGGCGGAGACCTGCTTGATCAGCTCTTGCTCCGAGCGGATGTCGCCGGTGTACGGCTGCAGAGAGGCACCGGCGGCCAAGCCGTTGGCGGCCGCGCTCAGCGAGTCTTCGCTGTCTTCAATCACGGCGACGGTGGACGATTCGTTAGTCTCATCCGGCTCCAGCTCAGTAACGAGGTCTGTGATTGGTTTGCCGGAGGAGGCTTTCTCAGTCGGGGCCTCATCTCCGGTGGCCTCTTCTTCGGAAGGCGCGGAGGATGATTCCGGGACGTCTTTATCGAGATGTTCGTTGAGGACCGCGTGGTCTAGTTCGAAGGATTCGGCCTCGAGGTTGCGTACTTCCACGAGGTCACGGTCATCGGCGGCCACAGCGTCGCGTTGTTCGTCGCTGAGCTCACTGGCGTTCAGCACGGTCTGGGTTTTCAGATCGGTGAGGGCCTCAGTTGTCGGATCGACGTCCTCGCCAATTTCCAGCAGCGGAATCTGGGCGAAATAGGCAGTGCGGGCCAGCTGAGCTAAGGCAGCCGTGTCCTCGCTGCCGACGAGCAGGACGGTTGGTGCTTCGGTGAAGAAGGTGGTGGCCGCAGCGGCAGAAAGGGCGGCCGGGTCAGCATTGGTGTGGCTGATAAGTTCATCGGTGAGCTGCGCCACCGTAGCCTGTCCCGTTTTTTCCTGTTCGGACTGGGAGGTTGCTCCCCCGTCACAGGCGACGACACCCAAGGTGAGGATGCTGAACAGACTGAGGATTTTGGCTGCGGTGGCGCGCTTCACGCGATGATGCTCGTTTCGTTGGGAAGTGGTTGTCCTACAGGACGCGTTTGAGGAACCCTTGGGTCCGTTCATTCTTGGGACGTTCGAAGATGTCGGAAGGCTTGCCTTCTTCGACGATCTTGCCACCGTCCATGAACAGCACCCGGTCGGCGACCTCGCTGGCGAAGCCCATTTCGTGGGTCACCACGACCATGGTCATGCCTTCTTGGGCCAGCTGCTTCATGACGGCCAGCACGTCCCCGACGAGCTCGGGGTCCAGTGCGGAGGTTGGCTCGTCGAACAGCATGATCTTCGGTTCCATGGCCAGTGCGCGGGCAATCGCCACACGCTGCTGCTGGCCGCCGGAGAGCTGGCTGGGCAGCGCGTCGCCGCGGTCCCCGAGACCCACTTTGTCCAAGAGTGCTTGCGCACGTGCGGTGGCTTCAGCTTTGTTCAGGCCACGGACCTTCATGGGTGCCAGCATGATGTTCTCCAGCACGGTCTTGTGTGGGAACAGGTTGAACTGCTGGAACACCATACCGATCTCGGTACGGACCTCGTTGATATCAACTTTCGGGTCAGTCAGGGACTGGCCGTCAACGATGACTTCTCCGGAGGTGATGTCTTCGAGCAGGTTCAGGCAGCGCAAGAACGTGCTCTTACCGGAGCCGGAGGGCCCGATCACGCAGACAACCTCTCGTTCTTCGATGCCAGCGTCGATGCCGGTGAGCACCTCGTTGTCACCGAAGGACTTATGTAGGTTTTTGACTTCAATGATCATGAACGGTTCAACCTCTTCTCAACAAGGCCCAAGATCTTGGACAGAGTCACCGTGATCACCAGGTAGAACAACGCAACTGTGGTGTAGATTTCCACGGCGTTGAAGTGGTTGGACGCAATGAGGCGGCCCTGGAAGATCAGCTCTGGGACCAGAATCACCGACAGCAAGGAGGTGTCCTTGATGGAGATGATGAACTGGTTGCCCAGTGGTGGGATCATCCGGCGGAAAGCCTGCGGCCAGATGACGTGGCGCATGGTGTCTCGATGGTTCAGACCCAAGGAGCGGCCTGCTTCCATCTGACCCTTGTCCACCGACTGGACCGAACCGCGGACAATCTCCGCGATATAGGCGCCTGCGTTCAAACCGATGACGATGATACCGGCGGTCAGAGAAGGGATCTTCGCACCGATCACCAGCGGCAACGCGAAGTACAACCAGATGGCCTGGACCAGCAGCGGGGTGCCACGGAAGACTTCAATGTAGATGCCGGCGAGGATGCGAACGATCTTGATGCGGGAGATACGTCCCAAACCGAAGATCGCACCAAGGACGAAGCCGATGAGCAACCCGACCACTGATACAAGGAGGGTGTACCCCAAACCTTGCATCAGGGCCGGGAGGAACTCAACTACGCCGACCCAGTCGAAACGGGAGGGTGTGAGTACTGTATTCATAGGGTGGCTACGCCTTAGTTATCCTTGGCGTCAGTTCCGAACCATTCCTTGTGCAGTTCGTTGTACTTGCCGTTGTCCTTCAAGGTGGCCAAGGCTTCGTTGACTGCGGTGCGCAGGTCATCGCTACCCTTCGGGAAGGCGATACCGAAGTCGACGGTGTCGTCAGCTTCGCCGACCATCTTCAGGCCGTCACCGGTGGTCTTGATGTAGTAGGCAACGTTTGGCTCATCGTAGAGGATGGCGTCAGCGCGACCATTCTCCACCGCCAGGTAGGCCTGGTCGAGCTGCTCGTATGGCTGTGCCTCAGCTTCTGGGACATTGTCGGCCAGGTACTTGGCCGAAGTCGAGCCCAGACGGGTGGCGACGTTCTTGCCGGCCAAGTCATCGATGCCCTTGATCTCATCGTTGTCCTCGGTCACGGCAACGATCAGACCGGCACGGTAGTACGGGTCAGAGTAATCGATGGACTTCTTACGCTCTTCGGTGATGCCGATACCGGCGATCGCCATGTCGTAGGAGTTGGTCTGCAGACCTGGGATGATGCCATCGAAGTTCGAGTTCTTCAGATCGATCTCAAAACCGGCTTCTTCGGCGATGGCGTTGATCAGGTCGATATCAAAACCAACGGTCTTGCCATCTTCCTGGAATTCGAATGGGACGTACGAGGTGTCAGTGACGACCGTGAAAGTCTGACCTTCAACCTTTGAAGCATCCCCCTCACCGTCTCCACCTCCGTCACCGCATGCAGTTGCGCCCAAGGCCAATGCTGATGCCGCCAGTACTGCGGCGAGTTTCTTCCGGATAGTCATGAAAGACCCCCAATTGGTTGATTCGAGTGATGCTCGTGCCGCACCGTACGGGTACGACGTACGGTATAAACACTAGAAAGACCCTTCCAAGGTGTCAAAGGTCACGGCTTGGCAACGGAGCCGATCTGGTACCGTTCGCTCAATCTTCTGTTGCTAAGCTTGCTTGCATGAAACGGCTCGAGGCCTCAGCGCCGAGTTCAGCAGCCACCGTCGAAGGCCCAGGCGGCGGTGAGGTGAAGGGAATGCTGTCCTGGCCCGCGTTGGCGGCAGCCTGCTGTGCGGCCGGGGCCGTCGGACTTTTCGGGTTCTTCAGCCCTCTTGGCTACCTTGGTCTGATCGCCGCGATCGTGGTCGCTGCACTGAATTCTCGGCGATTATTCAAAGACATTGTGCTCATCGCTGGCGCCTTGGCGCTGATCTCAACCATCAGTTTGGAAGCGGACATCTCCGTGTCCAATATGTTGCTGATGGGCACGGTGCTGGCTCTGGCGGTGGCGATCCCCTATTGGATTTCCCGCTACGTATACAAGGACCATGCCATCCGGTTCCCGCGGCGTACCGGACAACCGTGGAGTCGGCTGGAATGGGGCTGGCTTCTGGTCACAATATTTCTCGCATGGCTTATTCTGCCCGCTTACTTTTTGGGTACCGGGGTCTACCAGAACTGGCCGGCCGTGCAAGAGTGGCATGAGATTGCCCGGCTGTTCGTGGGCGTGAACGCCGTGGGGATCTGGGATGAACTCTTTTTCATCTGCACCATCTTCACCCTGTTGCGTAGGCACCTGAACTTTTGGACGGCGAATATTTTCACCTCGGTGATCTTCGTGTCCTTCTTGTGGGAATTGGGGTATCAGTCGATCGGGCCGGCCTTGACCATCCCATTCGCCCTCGTCCAGGCCTGGATCTTCACCAAGACAAAGTCATTGCCGTACACCATCACGGTGCACCTGCTGTTCGATGCGATCGTGTTCCTCACGATCGTGCACGCCCACCATCCTGAAGCGCTGCCGATTTTCCCGTTTGTTTAGTCGCGCTTTGTCACGATGAACTTCGCCGTGGGGCCTTCCACGTGGTACTCCACATGCCAGCCGTTGACGTCACCGCGGGCGTTGCGTTGACCGGAGTGTTCCTTCTGCCAGTCGACAAAGTCGGCCCACTTGCCGGTATCAAAGTTGCCTTCATCCGGTAATGCTTCACCGTAGGCTTCGGTGTGGCTCAGCAACTGCTCTGCTTGCTGCGAAGGATCTGGCTGGCGCTGTTTGCGTTACATGATGAAGGCGCGTTGGTCACTGAGTTCGATGACCGCTTCGCCTTGATCTGCTTGGGTGCGACAGCGGCTTTCACCCTGACACGTCCAGCCGGCTTCCTGCAGGGCTTCAAGTACGCGGGCGTCATTCGGGGCGACCGCGTCCGAAGCTGTCTGGGCCGGGGTGGCTTCACTGTCCGTTGTTGGGGTGTCTTCGGTGTCACTCGGTTCCGGTTGAGACTGCTGGGTCTGGTTCGCGGTGGCAGACTCTACGGTTGCATCCGTTGCCTCTGGGCTTTGGCCTTCTCCCGCGCAGGCACTCAACGCGAGGGTCACCGCTGCGGCTAGGCCTAGGACTCGTTGTCGGTTTTTAGTCGCACGTGTCATGTTTTCCAGTCTAAACCGCTTGGCGGGTCCCCGCTCTAATCACCCATTCGGGTGATGTCGGCTCTGCCTTGAATTCTTAGTCTCGAATTAACAGCACGATTGGCTAAGGAGAACGCTGACATGTGGGAGAAGACTGTCCAATGGATGGTGACGAAGAAAGGTGCGTGGATCACCATCTTGGTGATGACCATCCTCGGGGTGGGCATCGCCGGTGGACTGCGCAGTTTTAGTGTGCCGAACTCGGTTGGATCTGTGCCCTCGCAGGCTGAGTCAGCGGTGGTGCAGGAATTGGGCGAGCAGTTCCCGCATGCCGATGAAGCACAACTGCTAGTCGTCTACACCTCGGCTGAGGACGATCAGATCCTCTCGAGCACGACACTCCAAGAACTTCGCAACACTGCCGGCGAGTTGGCTGGTTTCGGTAGCGCAGACTCCACCAGCGAACCGTTTGGCCCCATCACCTCGGAGGATCAAAAAGCGGCGATCCTATCCGTGCCAGTACAAACCGCCGAAGTCGCCGCTGATGGTACTCAGACAGCGATCCCGAATGCCGAGCTGGCAACGGTCATCGAACAGGTGCGGGCTGAAGCCGCTGCCACGGCACCGGATCAGACGAAAGTCTGGGTGACCGGCGGGCCGGCCTTTGGCGCCGACATCGCAGCCGCGTTTGACGGAGCAAACTTCACCCTGTTGGCCGTGACGGTTGGTATTGTCGCCCTGTTGCTGCTGCTGACGTATCGTTCTCCGGTGTTATGGCTCATCCCGCTCCCGGTGGTGGGCTTGGCCGACGGCGCTGCGGGGGCCATGACGGCGATGACCGGTGAACTATCGGGCCTGGGATTTGATACCGGCATCATCTCTGTGCTCGTTTTTGGTGCTGGCACCAACTACGCGTTGCTGTTGATCTCCCGCTATCGCGAAGAGTTGAGAAAAACTTCCGACCATCGCACCGCCCTGCGGGATGCCGTGCTGGCTACCACCGGTGCCATCGTTGCCTCCAACCTGACGGTGGTTATCGCTTTGGCGACCATGTTGTTGGGCATTGTTCCCAGCACCCGGGGGCTGGGTCTAGCCGCAGCCGTTGGCTTGGTGTTTGCGCTGGTATTCGTCCTGACGCTGCTGCCTGCTGTGCTTTCTCTGGTAGGCCGGAAAGTGTTCTGGCCATTCATTCCCAAACCGGGCCAAGAACGCTCCGAAAAGCAAAGCCGCTGGTTTACCGTGGCCAATTCGGTGGTCCGCTTCCGCCTACCGGTGTTGCTCACCGCCATTGCCGCACTGACGGTCATGGTGTTACCGCTGTTGAGCACCAGCATCGGTTTGTCCAAGACCGAACAGTTCCGGGTGCCCAGTGAGTCTGCGGCCGGGTTCGAAGTATTGCAGGAGCACTTCCCAGCCGGAGAGGCTGAACCACTCACCGTGGTCACCACCGCCGGTGCGGCCGAGCAACTACGCTCAGATCTGGAGTCAGTTGATGGCGTCGAACGTGTCGGTCAGGCTGAGACTGCGGTGGATTCGGATTTGGTTCGATTCTCGGTGGTCGGTGAGGCCGAACCCGACACTGATGAAGCGAATGAGCTCTTGGAGCGGGTGCGCACCGTGGCACACGGTACCGAACTAGATTCGATTGCCGTTGAAACGAATGTACTCACCTCCGGCGACGTCACCGCATTGGTCGGCGGGGCTTCTGCCGAAAGCTACGACCTACTCCAAGCGTCCGCTCGTGACCTTGTGATCATCGCCCCGCTAGTACTGCTGGTCGTGTTCATCGTCTTAGTTCTCCTGCTGCGGGCAGTGCTCGGACCGGTGGTCCTCCTGCTGCTCAATAGCCTCTCTTCGCTGGCAGCCATTGGGGCGGGCACGTGGATCGGGACAACCGTGTTCGGTTTTCCGGCACTGGATGTCAACGTTCCGCTGCTAGCCTTCATCTTCTTGGTTGCCTTGGGTATCGATTACACGATCTTCTTGGCGCATCGGACCATGTTGGAGTCTCGTACGGCACCGATCCGCGAAGCGGTCGTGCAGGCCGTCGGTCACACCGGTGTGGTGATTACCAGCGCAGGGGTTGTCCTTGCCGCAGTCTTCGCAGCACTGGGTGTCTTGCCACTGGTCACACTAGGTCAGCTGGGACTCATCGTGGGCTTGGGTGTACTGATCGATACTTTGGTGGTCCGCTCCATGGTCGTGCCGGCGGCGCTTGCCCTGCTCGGCGAGAAGACATGGTGGCCCCGGAAACCACGCAACCCGGAACTTCCAGACCCAGCAGAAACTGTGCACGAGCAGCGACCGGTCCGTCAGTTGGAGAAGGTCTAGCCGAACGCCGACTCGTCAGCTGGATGCGTGGTCTGGTTATTTTTCCTCGACATAGATAATCGGGTTCAGTTTCACGTCAGTGATGCACGTCGGTGCATCACTGGCGGTACTGAGCTGGACCTTCGGTGACTCGAGGCCATGGTCCGCGTGCGTGGACAGTTTCATCTCCACATTGCGGTCCCGGGGTAACCAGAAACCGACGAAACCGTTGGGGTTCGTCCGGTAATGGTCGTTAACATAGTTTTCCCCGGTTTCGGTGTCCCGAATATGCACGAAGAATTCGGTGTCCGTGATTTCACCGAGACAGCTCGTGAGCGCGTGGTAAAAGCAGTCGTGCGTTTGCTCCTTGTAGGGAGCAATTGACAGGTAGAACTTGTCCTGAGGAAGCGGCATCGTGTGCTCGGTACCATCCGGTTGTTCCTGGATCACCAGTTGATCGGCTTGGACTGACACCAGCAGATCATCCGGTCGGTCCTGCGGATCCATCGTTTCCAGATGCTCAATGATTTCTTCGGCATTCTTGCCGGCCATCCCGTACTTGGAGAGAACATCATCCAAAGAGGAAGCTGGCGCACACGCCGTCAACAACAGGAGCGAGGCAGCTAATAACGCTAGGACTCGACGGTACAGGGACATGGCGAGGATCCGATCTTCAGTCGCAATGATTCATCATCATTAAACCTGAACCACTAAGCAACAGACAGGTACGGAAGTCATAATCGGGTAGTTTAGACTTCAACGTCGAGCCGGCCCCCTTGGCTGGGGCTGAAACGAGTCAAAGTTGGGAGTGCACATTACGTGAGATGGCGACCACCGATTAAGCGGCTGTCAGGATGGTCCATCTTCGGACGGTTCATTCTTCTGACCGTGATTGGCTTCATCACGTTCTTCATCATCTCTTTCGGCGGCATCAATCCCTATGGGACCAGGCGCACCAACAGCGAATACATGGTCACCTCCGGGCTGGTCTTCACCGGAATCATGTTGTTGCTGGTCTTTTTGCTCACGCGAGCTGATCGATCCAGCCTGCGGTATGCAGGCCTTGGGCGTTGGTGGACGGCACCAATCCACTTCGTTTTGGGTCTGCTTTTGTGGATGGTTCCCGCTGCACTAGTCATCACTGCGGGGCGTTTGCCATGGCATTATCGACTGGATCCGGAGTGGGACGGCACCTGGTGGGAAGAGATTCTCCTGACATCCGGAGGCGTCTTTTTCTCCTTCATTTTGCCGGTGTTACTGGTCCTGTTTGGCTACTTATTTTCAACCCTGAACCAATATCGTCGCCCGTGGCTGTTCATCGTGTTGCTGGCGGCCTTGTTAGCGCTGCCGCCATACCTTGTCTCCGGAAGCATCTTCGGCTTCCTGACGTTCTTTGTCGGCGGTGTTGTGGCTGGTGGGCTGCGTCATATCTCTGGGTCAATATGGTTACCGGCCGGATTCTTCGTAGCGCTGCTCGAGCTGGGAAACGACGTAAAGATCCTGCAGCCTCCCCTAGGGGTCGAACCGCTGACAGCCACCATTATCGTCACCATCGTGGCTCCGGGTATCGCCGTGGCTGCGATTCTTATCAGCCATTTCTTGGCTACACGCAGCCATGTTCGTCTCGAGCCAGTGCAGCAGCCGTACCTTCCTGCCAACATGCACAATCCCTACGTGCAGAATCCTTACGCACAGAATCCTTACGATCCGCGGGCCTAGGGTTCACGCTCCGGCTCAAGGACGACGCTACGCTGGCGCCGTAAGACCATGAACACCAAGATCCCCGCAATCGTGACAGCGATGGCACCGACGATCGAAGCAGCGTCAGCACCGAGGGTGAACGCTTCCCGCGCGTTGGATGCTAGTTCCTCACCTACAATGGCAGGAATTCGTTCGCTGATCTGAATCGCAGCCCCCAAGGTTTCCTGCGCTTGCAGGCCTAGCTCTTTGTTGATGCCCACCGGTACGTGCAATGTGTACCGATAGACCGCCGTCAAGATGCTCCCCAACACGGCGGTACCCAAAAGTGCACCAACTTCGTAGGCGGTTTCAGAAATACCGGATGCCGCACCAGCTTTATGCGGTGGTACGGAAGAAAGAATCGCATCGTTGGTCAAGGTTTCAGCTAAGCCGACGCCCATCCCCACCAAGACGAACGCTACGACCAGCAACCACACGGAACTTCCAGCCTGTAGCTGCGCACCGACCACAAAACCGCCGGCAGACATCAACAGGCCCAACGGGATGAGCGCCCGCAACGGGAACCTGTTCGCCAGTTTCACCGCGATCAAGCCAGCCAGAATGGTCGCCACCAAGCCAGGGATCAAGTACATGCTCGCGCCCATCGGCGAGTATCCCAAGACCAGCTGCAGGTACTGGGAGATGTAGTAGAGCATCCCGGTCAGCGCCATCAGGCTGAGCAGATTCGCGACCACAGAAACGCTGAAGACTCGGTTGACGAACAGGCGCACATCCAGCATCGGGTTAGGAATCCGTAGCTGCCTGCGAACGAAGTTCCAGCTGAGGATGACACCTGCGGCAAAGAGACCGATCGCGATCAACAGATTGTCTCCTGCCGCGACGGACTTGATCCCGAAAACAATCAGGAACATGGCACCGATTGATATCGCAGCACTGATCAGGTCTAGTTTACCCGGGGACGGATCCTTAGACTCTGGCAAGAGCAGCGGCGCCAAGACCAAGAACAACGCAATGACGGGAACGTTGATCAGAAAAATCGATCCCCACCAGAAGTGTTCCAGCAGCCAGCCACCAACGATAGGGCCAAGGGCTGCACCGGCGGAGAACCCGGCAGCCCAGATCGCCACGGCGAGTCTGCGCTGGATGGGATCTTGGAACATATTCCGCAGCAGGGCCAACGTCGACGGCATTAAGGTTGCCCCGAAGAGGCCGAGTAGAGCGCGGGCGACGATCAGCTGTTCCGCCGAAGCCGCGAATGCCGCGAACACGGATACCGCGCCGAAGCCGATGGCACCGATCAACAACAGCTTTTTCCGACCTACCCTGTCCCCCACGGTGCCCATCGTGATGAGCAGCCCGGCCAGAATCAGCGGGTAGATGTCCACGATCCAGAGCAACTGGGTTCCCGAAGGATTCAACGCTTTGGAAATGTCGGGCAGCGCAAAAGACAGCACGGTGTTATCGATAGAGATCAGTAACACAGTGAGCATGAGAGCTGCGAAACCCAACCATGTTTTCGCGCTCGCCCGATCCGAAACCAGTGGCTGTTCCACCAACTCCCGTGTCATCAACATACGATCCATTTCATTACGTTACTGTACCGTCTAGACGGTATCATAACTGCTAGGCTTAACCCATGTCCGAGCACGTAAACAAGAAGCAAAGAAAGCACAAACGCGGAAGCGGAAAAGATCGCGTATTGGCCGCTTACGTAGACATTCTGCTCGCTGACGGGGTTGCCGCGGCCACGCTCGATGAGGTCGCGCGTCAGGCTGAGATCTCCAAGGGAGGGTTGTTACACCACTTCCCGTCCAAGGAGGATCTCAATGCCGGGCTCATGGATTTACTGGTCGAACTCAATGAGGCGGATATAGAGCGCACGGTGGCCCAAGGCGATGATTTGATCAGCGCCTACCTCACCTCGTCATCCATTGCGCAGGATGAGTATTCTTCCGTCTTCATGGCCGCCCTGAAGCTGGCTGGTTCGAACATTCCGGAAGTCGATCGGACTCTTCAACAGGTGCTCCAGTCCTGGCACCAGACACTGCTGGAACATCTCCCCGATCCGGCGTTGGCCAAGATCGTTCACTTGATTGGCGATGGACTCTACCTGCACGCGATCGTCGGCTCGAATCCCGGCAATGGTGTTCAAGAATTGATTCAGGCGTTAGAAGAGCTATCCGAACACAAAACTGATTGCGGTGAGGACGCCTAGCAGTTCACGCCTGCTTTGCGCAGGTAATGCACGAGGTGGTCCGTCAGCGGGAATTGATCCAGCTCGGACAAGGGAATCCATCTCGCGTCGGCGGCGTCGTCTCCAGCGACCAGCTCGCCGCCAATAATCGTTGCGGCAAAATCGTGAATCTGGAAGTAGTTGCCATCCCCTATCGGGACCTGAAGTTCTAAGAGCTGGTCCTCTACCCTGACTTCATACCCGGTTTCTTCTGCCACCTCACGTCGCACGGATTCTTGCAGTGACTCCCCCGGGTTGACCTTTCCGCCAGGCAGCGTCCAACGTCCCTGCTGCGGTGGATTTCCCCGCTGGATGAGCAAGATCTGCTCATCACGAACAATGATGGCAGCGGCGGCGAGGACGGGTTCACTCATAGCTCGCTAGCCTAGTCAAAATCGTGTGTGCTTGTGTGAAGCCGCCTCTCCAAGCCGTGTCGGTGATTCTTCATAGGGCTGTTATCTCTGTTACGCTCAAGGCTGTCACGGGAGTTCGGTGATCCGAACTGAGAGGAAGACACCTAAGTCTTCGACCGTCGAACCTGACCCAGATCATGCTGGCGCAGGGAGACCCTCTTACACTGTTGACACCGCCAACGGTGTCAATCCCCGTGCGCTTTCACGATCTACAGAAAGAGCACATACTGTGAGTACTACTCAAACAGTTTCTCCTCAGACTTCCCCTCAGCTGGCTCCGGCTCGACGTACCTACCGTTGGCGGGTTGTCGACATCATCGTCATGGCAGTCTTGGCCGTCCTAACCG
Source organism: Micrococcoides hystricis (assembly GCF_042434215.1). Classification (NCBI taxonomy): domain Bacteria; kingdom Bacillati; phylum Actinomycetota; class Actinomycetes; order Micrococcales; family Micrococcaceae; genus Micrococcoides; species Micrococcoides hystricis. The sequence continues at coordinate 430,911 of NZ_JBHLUB010000001.1, forward strand.
GTGCGATTTTTGCCGGCTGGAACATTGGCGGAGTCGCCTGGATGACTGTCATGGAATCTCTCACCCCCGGTCTTGGAGGCCTTGCCCTTGGCGGCTGGCTGATCGGTGGCGTTCTGGGTGGTCTGATCATTGGCAAACCTGGGGCCGCACTCTTGGTCGAACTGCTCGCCGCATTTACTGAAGTCATTTTCGGCGCGCAATGGGGTTGGGGTGCCGTCACCGCCGGACTGGCTCAGGGCTTGGCCGCTGAGCTCATCTTCTTGGCCACCGGGTACCGCAAATTCACACTGCCCGTCGCCTTTATTGCCGGTGGTGCTGCTGGTTTTGCGAACTGGGTTCTCGGACTGATTACTTCCGGGAACTTGGCCAAAGGTCTGGAATACAACGTCATCTTCGTCTCCAGTGCAATTCTCTCCGGTGTGGTGATCGCAGGCCTCGTTGGCTGGCTCTTCTCCCGCGGTTTGGCCTCCACTGGTGCCCTGCGGCAGTTCCCCTTGGGTCGCCTACAGAAGCGGGTCTAAATGACAGTCCACATTCGTGCACAACAATGGGGCTGGCGTCATTCCGGCAGGAATGCATGGGCGCTATCCGGCGTTGATTTCACCATCGAGCGCGGCGAACGCGTCTTGATCCTCGGCCCTTCCGGCGCTGGCAAGTCAACCTTGTTGAAAGCCATCTCTGGGGTGCTCGGAGGCCAAGACGAAGGCGAGGAGCTTGGTTCGCTTACAGTCAACGGGCAGCACCCGAGTCAACAACCCGGACGCACCGGGCTGATGTTGCAGGACCCGAACGCGAACACCATCATGTCCCGGGTCGGAGATGATCTTGCGTTCGGTTGCGAGAACCTCTTCGTCCCACCGAGCCAGATTTGGCCACGAGCAGCTGCCGCCTTGGAAGCTGTTGGACTAAACCTGCCTCTGGACCACTCCACCGAGTTCCTCTCCGGGGGTCAACGTCAACGTCTGGCCTTGGCCGGAATCCTAGCGATGGCTCCTGAGCTACTGGTACTGGATGAACCGACCGCGAACCTAGATCCTGACGGGGTCGTGGAAGTCCGTGATTCGGTCAAACGCGCGCTGGACCACAGTGATGCCACCATGGTGGTCGTGGAGCACCGAGTAGACATTTGGTTGCCCCTGATCACACGTGTCATCGTGCTGGAGCCCGGTGGCGGGGTCCGGGCCGATGGTGATCCGCAGACAGTGCTCTCCGAGCTAGGCACGGAATTAGCGGCCGAAGGCATCTGGGTTCCCCACCTACCCGTGGCAGTTGAACGAAACAGCAGCACACCCGGGCAGTTATTGCTGGAAAGCAACGATTTGCTCGTCGGTCGCCATGGCCAGGCTGTTGGCACCACCCACGAGGTTCAGGTGCATGCCGGCGAGTCGATCGTCATCACCGGGCCCAACGGGGCGGGTAAATCTACCCTCGCCTTGACCCTTGGCGGGCTCCTCGCCCCAGTTGCGGGAGATGTCACGGCTACCCCGGCGCTGCGAGATGGACAGAAATCATCGGACCCACTGAAATGGCGGTCCCGTGAACTCGTCCGGCGCATTGGTACGGTCTTCCAAATCCCAGAACAACAGTTCGTGACCGGTTCGGTCCGAAAAGAACTGGAGCTCGGGCCGAAAGCAACCGGCATGTCTAAGTCAGACATCAACGAACGGGTCGACCGACTGCTCGTCGCGCTCGGTTTGGAATCGCTAGCTGAAGCGAACCCCTTCACACTCAGTGGCGGAGAACAGCGGCGGCTTTCAGTCGCCACGGCGTTGGCTACCCGTCCTAAAATTCTGTTCCTCGACGAACCGACTTTCGGGCAAGACCGCCGGACCTGGATCGAATTGGTGCAGCTGATGTCAGAGCTTGTCTCTGACGGGACCACACTTGTGTCCATCAGTCACGATGCCGATCTTGTCCGCATCATGGGTGATCGCATCATCAATGTGGGTCTGGAACAACAGGAGCGTGTGCATGTCTGAGAAATTCACGGGGGCTGCCCGGGTGCAGGACTACCCCATCAGCGCGCATGCCGATGTTGTGGCCGAACGGCATCAGGCACAGCTAAACCGAGTCGGATTTGAAGGCCCACTGGTAGAGCGCCTGAACCCGCTTTTCCTCTTGCTGGGGACGTTCCTGTACTCGATGCCGCTGATGATCACGTTGGATTGGGTCAGTGCGTCAATCGCGCTGTTGCTTGGACTGGTCGGTTCCTATGCCATTGGTGTGCCGATTTCAGCCACGTGGCGACGAGGGTGGTTCTTGCTCGTCGTTGCCGCAGGTTCGTTTGTGAGCATGCTGCTGTACGCCCGTCCAGCAGGCCAGAGCTATTTCGAATTTGGTCTGATCAACATCACCGACAACTCAATCCAGTTGGCAACGGGGATTTCCTTCCGCGTGCTTGCCATCGGGCTACCAGTGTTGTTGGTGTTGGGAAGCATTGATGTGACCCGGTTGGCGGACGCCATGGCTCAAAACGGCAAGGTTGCACCCCGGTTCGTTTTGGGCACGCTAGCTGGTATCCGGCTGGCGGGCGTTTTCAAACGCGATTGGCAGGCGATGGATCAGTCCCAGCGAGCTCGCGGAATCGGAGAAGGAAACAAGTTCCGGAAGCTGTTCAGCATCTCTTTTGCGTTGCTGATTTTGGCGATCAGACGCGCTTCTTCACTGGCGACTGCGATGGAATCTCGCGGTTTTGGTCGGAATGACCGGACGTGGGCGCGCCCCTCCCCGGTGCGTCGCCAAGACTATGTGTTTGTTGCGGCGTGTCTGATCGTCATCAGTGTGGCGTTGGCTGTGTCCGTCTTGACCGGGACGTTCAACTTCTTGGGACTTAGTTCTGTGAGCTAGTCTCGGAGCATTGTGAGAACCACGTTCGATACGAACATTATTCTGATTGATGGGCGAAGCGGCTCGGGCAAAACAACGTTTGCCCGAGCCCTCGCTCATTCACGCGAGCTCGACATCGTGCACATGGATGACCTTTATCCAGGTTGGAAAGGGTTATCGGCCGGCGCTCACACAGCTGCTTGGATGAGCGCACTCCTAGCAGCCGGACACCCCGCCCGGTATTCTCCGTGGAATTGGCATAACTCCACTTGGGATCCCGAAAGAACCTTGCACCCGGGCGGAACGATCGTCTTTGAAGGATGCGGGAGCCTCAACTTGAGAACCGCTCCTTTTTCTTCCGAGCGCTACTGGTTAGATGTTCCTGCAGGCATACGTCGGGAACGAGCCACCTCGAGAGATCAAGACGATACTTGGTGGGCCGATTGGCAAGCTTTGGAAGAAGACTTCTACGCTCAGCATCAGCCATGGCGGCTGGCCACGAAGGTTTTGACCTAGCTAACTCGGCAGCACATTTCTTGGTCTACGACCAACAACATGAGCGGTAGCTTAGCTTCCACGATGCCGGTTTCCGCGTAGGCTAGAACCACGTCTTTGGAAGGAACTGATCATGGCTGGTTGGCAGCAAGAACGTACGCACTACATCGCAGCAACACCGGATGCTGTTTTCTCAGTGGTGCGAGATCTGTCGCAAACTCATGAATGGATGCGCAGCTTCCATGGCTTCAAACTGCATGAACCAACCGCGGCTGTCGGCACCAAAGTCGATTTCCTGCCTCCCGGTGACAAGCTTTCTTTGCTGCATCAGAAGACCGCGCCGGCCGGATCCGTTACGGAACTGGACGAACGTGCCCGACGCATCGCTTTTACACAACAGCAACCAGGCGGACAGCTCACCGTCACGTGGGCGGTAGACCCCGCACTTGAAGGCTCCACACTGCGCGTGACTGTGGCGATCGACGGACCGCTCCGACTAGCTTTCGCCAAGACCGTCGCCGAACCTCTCTTGGAAGACTTTGCCATTGCGGCTGCACGACTCTTCCGCATGTTGCCTGAGACGAAGTCCCCCGCGGACCCGATCAAGTGTGTCATCGCTGGGGGACACAGCTACCAGGGGCGCAACCTCGCAGCAGATCTCATCTGCCGTGGCCACGATGTATTCGTGCTGACCGACTCCTCTGAAGAATATTTCCCAGCGCCACAAGTACTCTGGGACGGCCACAGCCTCGGCGCGTGGACCGATGTATTCCGCAGCACCGCAAAGCCTGTCAGCGTGATTAACCTGGCTTCTTCAGAAAACGGCCGTGAGCTGTCCGATATTGAGACATCGAATACCCCGGGTTTGCACAGTACGCGGGTCCTTGCAGAGGCAGTATCCGCTCTAGATCGGCCCGTCCGCACTTGGGTTCAAGGCAGTGACACCGCTGTCTACGGAAATACCGGTGAACGTATTCTTACCGAGAACTCACCATTACAAAGTGCAGAAGCAGATCGCCTAGAAGCGGCAAGTGAAGGTGTGCGAGCCGAGCATTTCTATGTCTTGCGATCAGCCGAGATTATCGGCCCCGACGCTCCCCTCTTCCGACGTTTTCGACTCATGGCAGAGACCGGCCTGAGCGGACCCGTGGGCAGTGGCCGTCAATGGGTCAGCTGGATTCACATTGCCGACTGGCTCAAACTAGTACGCACCCTTCTAGGCCTCACCGGGAATGTTTTGCCTAGCGGAGTGATCAACGCATCGGCACCAAACCCGGTGAGGAATGCCGATTTGATGCGTATTCTTCGCAAGGAGTTCGGACCGCATATCTTGGGTGACCGTGGTCTTCCCATCCCCAAAACCTTCATGAAGCTGGGAGCAAAACTTGGCCGCAACAGGGATGCCCAAATGCTCACCGGCAATCATGTGACCAGTGAAGTATTGCGATCCGCGTACTACCAGTTCGATCACCCGGAGTTTTCCGATGCCGTGGAAAGCTTGGCTGACCGCTAAGCCAACCAAGCTTTCGAGGCAACGAACTGAAACGTTAATCGTCGATCCGGAAACCCAACTTGACGGAAACTTGCCAGTCGGCAACTTTCCCATTTTGGATGTGCCCACGGATTTCGCTGACCTCGAACCAGTCGAGATTGCGGACTGTCTCGTTCGCTTTGCCGACCGCGTTTTCAATGGCGGCTTGAACCGATTCTGGGGAGCTACCGACGATCTCGGAAATTCCGTACGTATTGTTCGCCATGGATTTCACCTTTCCTCAGGATGTCCTTCCATCCTACGAAAGATGTGATCTAGGCAACACCGCTCACGTATTGGTCTATGTGCGGGTTTTCTTCGGCCGGTAGACTGCCGCCGGAACCGTCCACTGCCACTTCAGTGCTGCAACCCTAAAGACAAACACTAAGGCAGCAGTACCGACTGCCGTGTAGGCGTTAAACATGTCAAGGTAAACGAGCCCGATCGTGATTCCGGCCCCGACGAATGCTGGAATGGCGTATACACCGCGCACACTGAAAATCTGTGGCACTTCATTCGCCACCACATCACGCAACACACCACCGCCCACTGCGGTCGTCAGCCCCAGCAAGGCTGCCGCAACTGGATTGGCCCCCGCGTTATGTGCAATCAATGTTCCACTGACACAAAAGAGTGCCAGTCCTACCGCATCTGAGATCAGCAAAGTCCGACGTAGTCGGTGTACTTTCAAGACCTTTACGTAGACCAACAGGGCAGCAAATACAGCGGCCGCCAAGTATTCCAGGCGTTCGAAAGAGGTTGGAGGCGCCTTGCCTAAGATGATGTCTCGAACTGTTCCGCCGCCCATACCGGCAAGACTTCCCAAGAGCAGTGATCCTACAAAGTCGAAGCCTCGTCGAGCGGCAAGGAGACTACCGGAGGCAGCAAAGGCAACTGTTCCGCCCAAATCTAGGACGAGCAACAGGACATCAAGATTGAGAATCGTGGTTTCCCCAATACCTAGTGCGTATACCAGTACCCCAAAGTCTACTCAGCTAATCTCTGCGCACCGAAAGTAGGCCCTTCACGGGGACGTCCTCAAAGTCCTCAGGCCGTCTCTTGTGGTGTCATCGAGATCTCTAAATATGGGTTACTATATGAGCATCACGAGCACGCGCTCACACCTTCTTGTTTACTTTCACTGGTGGGGATCAGTCATGACAATTTCTGTTTCTTTTCGTCGTTCACTGGCTGCGGGCCTAGCTGTTCTCGCTCTGGCTTCCGGTTCTGTTGTTGCCGACGCCAGCCCCGCAGAAGCGGCGACCAAGAAGTGCAAAGTGACGATGTCCAATAGCAAGCCTCGCCAGTACTCAAACACCTACGTTAAAGTCTCCGGTGTTGGCTCGAAGGCTAAAGTCACGACGGTGGCCCACTACAAGACATCTAAAAACCGGAAAAGGGTCACTGCTACTTCCAAAGGCAGAGCCAACGTCAAGTACAACGTCAGCCGGGCCACCCCTAACCGTAAAGTGCCAGTGACGGTGACTGCGGTGAAGGGCAAGACCAAGTGGACCTGCAAAACCTCTTTCACTCCTCGTAAGAAGTAGGGCGGCGCACCTGCTAGCTATTGGCTGGTCTGATACACGGATCTAGCCGTGCTCGGCGGTCTCCTCGCCGTCGCGGTCATCGTGATCGCTCCGCTCGTCCTGCGCGAACCGAAGGGCGGGGCACGGCCGAAGCTCGACGTGCCCGGCGGGATTACATATTCGTGGCCACCGAGCAGAGCTGGCAACGCCTGCAAGTCTTTTGCCTGACTGACTTTTCCGTCGCCTACCACGTCCCACTAGGTTCGGACCTTAGGTCAGGAGCGCCTTGATGCCGTCGGTGAGGATCTCCTGCGGACTGAGGTGGTGCGATCCGTGGAGTCGGGCGTAGGTGGGCGCTTGATCCGGGTCGATAGCCACACGCTTCTCATCGGGCGCCATCGGAGCAGTTAGCGAGGCACCGATGACCAAGTTAGACAGGCGGTAGGCGGTTCCCAGCGGATCTGTGACGTCAGCTTGTTCGAGCAGGACACACATTCGTTCCGAGAGGGCTAGGTATGCGGGTCCCCTGGGCGCGCGCATGCCGATGACTTGACCTGCCCAGCGGTGAGTCGTGAGGTGTTTGAAAAAGGCTTGCATTAAGGACACTAGGTCAGCGTCGCGAATTGCCTCTGACATTACAGGGTCCTCGGCGAGTGCCGTGTCGAGGGCAACGTCAAACAAGTCATCGACTGAAACCACGCGTGAGTACAGACTAGCTGGCGCCACCCCTACCTCTTGCGCCACCGAGCGCAGAGTCAGGGCTCTCAAACCGCCCTCATCCAGCAGTCTCACCGATGCACGCGCTACCTCCACAATGTCCACTGCACGGAAGCGTTGCACAGGCTTGCGATGTTCCCAGTAACTCACCCCATCAGCCTAACCGAACAGGCTTCAGCTAGCTATCCGACCTATGTTAGGTTTAGTTTATGTTCGATATCGCTGCTCTTCCAATCACCTCCGAGAACACGCGTCTGCGTCCCTTATCCGAGCAGGACTCGGAAGCCTATGCAGCCGGCACCAAGGATGAACTAGTTCAGCGATTTGGCCACCTCCCCGAACCGGACTACACCCCAGAGTCTGTCCGACGGATGATCCGCGCCGAGCTCGCAGAGGGTCTGTCCTCTGGCACGTTGGCCGTACTAGCACTCGCGGACGCCGCAACGGACCGATTTGTGGGCTCCTTAGTGCTCTTTGATGTCAGTTCCGATACTGCCGAGATCGGGTTCTGGATTCACCCTGACGCTCGTGGAGAAGGGCACGCCAGGAGGGGGTTGGAGTTAGCATCGCGCTTCGCGCACAGCTGCGGGCTTCGAATACTGACTGCACGCACACTTCCAGAAAACCGGTCGTCACAGCATTGCTTGGCCACAGCGGGCTTCCGTGAGGTTGAGCGGCACATCGGAACCACGCCTGCAGGGCACTCTGAGGAGTTGATCCACTACCGACGCAATCTCGTGACCACAGTTGAGTGGCCGATATCGACACAGCGACTGCGGCTCCGTCTGCATGAGGCCGGTGATGCCGGATGGCTTTACGAGATCTACTCTCGACCCGACGTTACCCGCTACCTCTTGGACGAGCCGTGGACGATGGCAACCACCCAGGTCGAACTCACCAAACGCCTAGCCAAAACCGGCATCGATGGTGAAAGCGGTGCGCTTGCGCTGGTCATCGAACATAAGGGCGTCGCGATCGGAGATGTGACGCTGTGGCTCACTGATCACGAGCATCGCCAGGCGGAGATCGGGTGGGTCCTCGACCCGGCACACGGAGGGCGTGGTTTCGCGACCGAGGCAGTTCAAGCAGTGCTCGCCCTTGGGTTCAATCACTACAAGCTTCACCGCATCACCGCCCAGATGGACGCTCGCAATAAGGCCTCCGCGGCTCTGGCTCTCCGCGTGGGTCTGCGGCTAGAGGCCAACCATATTCAGAACTGGTTCAGCAAAGGCGAATGGACAGACACCCTTGTCTATGCCCAACTTGCTGCCGAAAATGCTTGATCTCGGTGGCTTAGCTTGTTTGCGAGTTAGCTTCACTTCGTTACCTACGGTTGCAGGATGTCAAGGAACGCTTGTGCTGCTGGCGTGAGGTTGAACTTGCGCCATGCAAGGTATTCGACCCGGGTCGGGCCTGCCGCGACCGGGATGGTAAGCAGATCTTGATAACCGGTCGGGACCGCATCTGGTGATAGGAGCGCTATGACTAGGCCCTGCCTGACCAGATCAAGGATGAGTGTTGTGCTCATGGCCTCGAAGGTCACTTCGCGCCGCACTCCGGCAGCTTCAAACGCGAGGTCCGAGGGCACCCGGCCGGGCGTTCCTTCGGGAAAGTCCACAAACGCTTCATCGGCGAGATCATCCAATCGCAGTCGACGCCGACCGGCAAGCGGGTGCCCGGCAGAGACGACGGTGACTAGGCGCTCTTTGGCAAGCACTCGGGTCATCACTCCTGTCGGCGGTGTGTCGTCCGGGAGCCCGAGCACGGCGATGTCCATGTGACCGGCGCTGATCGCAGCGATGAAGTCGTCACTGCCGCCGCTCTTGAGCCTAATCCGCACCGCTGGATGGGTACGGTGGAACTCCCCTAGAGCTGCCGGCATGTCGATCGTGGTCACGGTGGGGATCACACCGACTGTCAGGGTGCCGCGGATCTGTCCGTTCGCTGCCGCAGCTTCTGAGATCGCACGCTCCGCCGCCCCAAGGCTCGCCCGCGCATGCACAAGAAACGCTTCACCGGCGGCGGTGAGTTCGACGCGACGGCTACTGCGCGCAAACAGCGTCACACCCAGCTCGCGTTCGAGTGCCTTGATCTGGTGACTGAGCGAAGACTGCGCTACGAAACACTTTTCAGCTGCACGGGTGAAGTTCTTTTCTTCCGCAACGGCCACAACATACCGCATCTGCTGTAATTCCATATATCTATGGTTTCAGTGCATTGCTAACATGGCAATAATTTGTTAGACCCATGATGGGGATTCGTGGACGATGGATGCATGAGCATCACTACAGCTGCCCCGGCGTCGCAGAGTGCTAACGCAGGAACGGCGAACCGCCTGGGATGGACGGCCCTGACAGCGGTCGTTCCAATGGTGTGGGGCACTACCTACATCGTCACTACGCACATGCTGCCCCCCGGTCATCCGCTGTTTGCTGCGATGATGCGCGCACTCCCTGCCGGCCTAATCGGGCTTCTTATCGCCCGTCAACTGCCGCGCACCTCCTGGTGGTGGAAGAGCCTCGTGCTCGGCACCCTAAACATGGGTGCGTTCTTTCCGCTTCTTTTTCTGGCCGCCCAAGAACTCCCAGGCGGCGTAGCTGCGACCCTCGGCGCGGCCCAGCCCATTGTGATCGCTTTCTTGGCGGTAGCGATCCTGCACGAGAAGCTATCGGCCTGGCGCATCACTTGGGGCGTGCTCGGGATGATCGGGGTCGCTCTCGTCGTCCTCAGTCCGGAGGCAGCCCTGTCGCCTATGGGCGTCCTCGCCGGGCTCGGAGGTGCTGCGTCCATGGGTACCGGCGTTGTGCTGACGAAGAAATGGGGCCGCCCAGAAGGAGTTTCCCCCATCGGACTCGCCGGCTGGCAACTCACGGCCGGTGGAGCCGTGCTCCTGCTACCAGCCCTAGTCATCGACGGCGTACCGCCCAATATTGACGGCACGGCATGGCTGGGCTACGGCTGGCTCGGCATTGTCGGGGCACTCATCACATTCACGATCTGGTTCGACGGCATCCGGCGCCTTCCGGTCACTTCGACCGCGCTGCTTGGCTTGCTTTCCCCGCTCGTCGCGGCGATCCTCGGTGCCGCGATCGCCCGCGAAGCCCTCACTCTTACCCAACTCCTTGGCTTCGCTCTCGCGCTGGTCGCGATAGTCGCCGGCCAGCTCCCATCCCCAAAACAGAAAGCACTGATTCAATCATGAAAATCACCGTACTCGGCGCCACAGGCATGGCCGGAAGCGCCATCGTCAACGAAGCCCTCACACGAGGACACCAAGTAGTCGCAGCATCTCGACATCCGGCCACCATGAACATGAACGAGAAGCGCCTGGAAATACGCGCTATCGATGTCGCAGACCGAGATGCCGTAGACTCGGTGCTAGCCGCTGTCGACGCCACCGTGCTCAGCATCCGGTTGGCCCCCGGAAACGAAAACCAGCTCGCTGCCTTGACACGTAACGCTCTGGACGCCGCGGCCCGTCACAGCACCCGCCTGCTGGTTGTGGGAGGCTCCGCACCACTACTCTCGCCGAGCCGTCCAGACCGATTGCTGATCGATGACCCCGACTATGTTCCGGAGGCATGGAAGTCCATCGCTCAAGCCAGCTTGGAGCAACTCCGTGCCTGCAAAGAACACCCATATGCAAAGTGGGTTTACGTCAGCCCACCCGCAATTTTCGAGCCCGGTCGACGCACGGGAAGCTATCAGCGCGGTACAACCACATTACTGACTGACACAGACGGGGTATCACGCATCACCCCTCCTGACTTTGCCGCTGCCATGCTCGATGAAATTGAACAGCCTAGCGACGACCAACACTTCACTGTTGCGCATGGCCGCCCGTCATGGCGCGCTGACCCAGCCTTGCAGTTTCGGTAAATTTGGCGGAATTCGGCGGGTGCATCTGGACGCCGTTTTGACCCACCCTGCACCTCTTCACGAGTGTCAATACACAGGCTTGACCGATACCCCTAGGGGGTATACTGTGAGTGACATTCGCAGACCGGTGCAAGAAACGAGCAAACCTCGGTCACCGGATTGGACCGAACATGATTGGACCGAACATGAGCGAGAAACACGCTTCCGACACCAGCAGGGTTGACGTTCACGTCGACCAGCACAGCCACGCACAGCACGATGAGCACAAGGATCACCAGCATCATGGCGGCCACGGAGGTCATGGCGATCATGTGGCTCAGTTCCGGCGGCTCTTCTGGATCATGCTGGTCCTTGCGGTTCCGGTGGTCGGTTTCAACGACATGTTTGCCCATCTACTCGGATACCATTTGCCCGATGCTGATTGGGTCTGGTGGGTCTCGCCCATTCTCGGTACGCTCATGTATTTCTGGGGCGGGTGGCCTTTTCTTTCCGGGGGCTGGAGTGAGATCCGTTCCCGTAAACCTGGGATGATGCTGCTGATCGCGCTAGCGATCACCGTCGCATTCTTGGCGTCTTGGGGTGCGAGCCTGCACGTGCTGGATCAAGAGCTCAACTTCTGGTGGGAACTGGCGCTGCTGGTGGTCATCATGCTGTTGGGCCACTGGATTGAGATGCGTTCTTTAGCTGAAACCACCTCGGCTCTGGATTCGTTAGCCGCGCTGCTGCCGGATGAAGCCGAGAAGGTTGTCGGTGAGGAAACCGTGAGTATCTCACCTGCAGATCTGGTGGTCGGAGATGTTGTCATTGTGCGGCCCGGTGCCGCCGTCCCCGCTGACGGCAAGATCGTGGACGGATCGGCGTCAATGGATGAATCGATGGTTACCGGTGAATCTAAGACGGTCCGTCGTGAGCGTGGCGAGCATGTGGTTGCCGGCACTATCGCGACCGACTCTGGGCTACGTATTGAAGTCACCGCTACCGGTGATGACACCGCTCTTGCCGGTATTCAGAAGTTGGTTGCGGATGCCCAAGCCTCGTCCTCGCGTGCGCAGCGTATCGCCGATACGGCGGCTGCTTGGCTATTCTGGTTCGCTCTCGGCGCGGCCGTGATCACCGCGTTTGTGTGGAGTGTTGTGGGCATGCCGGATCTCGCTGTTGTGCGTACGATTACCGTTCTCGTCATCGCTTGCCCTCATGCTTTGGGCTTAGCAATCCCGTTGGTCGTGTCGATCGCTACCGAAAGGGCTGCTCGGGGCGGTGTGCTGATCAAGGACCGGCTCGCGCTAGAGTCGATGCGGTCCGTGGATTCAGTGCTCTTTGATAAAACTGGCACTCTCACCAAGGGCGAACCCACCGTTACCGGCATCGAACCGGTTGGCGACCGTACCGAAAAAGAGGTGCTGATGTTGGCCGCTGCGGCTGAAGCGGCCAGCGAACACCCGCTGGCTCGTGCGATCGTCGGCGCAGCGCAGGCTTCGGAGCTGACGGTTCCGAGGGCCTCAGACTTTTCTTCTTCACCGGCGGTTGGCGTCAAAGCCAGCGTCGAAGGAACCATCATCGAGGTCGGTGGCCCCTACCTGCTGGAGCAACATGGTGCCGATGAGCTTTCGGTGGCAGATCGCTGGCGAACCGAAGGTGCGATCATTCTCCACGTATTGGCTGACGGTGAGGTGATCGGCGCACTGCGGCTGGCCGATGAGATCCGCGCAGAATCACAGGACGCCGTGGATGCCTTGCATGCCGCGGGCGCGGAGGTCGTCATGATTACAGGCGATGCGAAGGCCGTCGCTGACCAGGTCGCCAAAGAACTCGGGATCGACCGGGTATTTGCCGGTGTGCGTCCTGAGGATAAGGCCGCCAAGGTCGCCGAGCTGCAGGACGAGGGGCGGACGGTAGCGATGGTGGGTGACGGCGTGAACGATGCTCCTGCTCTCGCGCAGGCGGACGTAGGTATCGCCATTGGTGCAGGCACGGATGTGGCCATTGGCTCTGCCGGCGTCATCCTGGCCTCATCCGACCCCCGCTCGGTACTGTCGGTGATCGATCTTTCGCAAGCGACGTATCGGAAGATGAAGCAAAACTTGTGGTGGGCTGCAGGGTACAACCTCATCTCGGTACCGCTGGCAGCCGGCGTGCTGGCACCTATTGGGTTTGTGCTACCCATGAGCGTGGGCGCGATCCTTATGTCTGCTTCCACGGTCGTCGTTGCCCTGAACGCCCAATTACTCCGTCGCCTAGATCTATCCCCGGAAACCAGTACGCAGAAGATTCTCCAACGGAACCCAGCGTGAGCAGCTGCCCCCCCCCAGCCACGAGATTTTATGTAGGCGCGTGGACTCAACGAAGGCTCAGGAGCGACTCATCTCTTGGGCTCCCCCCACCCGGCATTCGGAACAGACTGGGAAGGAGCGGACAAATATGCCCCCGACGGACCGCCAAGTTCGCCGTCTGGCGTGCTAGCGCCCCGGCAGAAGCCAGAGTTATGTCGGAGGCACACTCCATTTGGCATGTTGACAGAACGTGTTGACGGGAGCAATGGAGGCTTGCCGAGATCCTCGTAGAATCAACGATGCTGAACTGTGGAGGATGGGGGATTTGAACCCCAATCCTTGTAGCGGGTCATGGAATGCCATAGGAATTCATCGTCCGATGTTGCTTCTCTGGGATCCATGATCCGCAACTACCTTCGTGTGTGGCACCCTTTCACGGAGGCCCTCATCGAGCACCATTCCACGATGACCAACAATGAGCCGGAGACCATCGCAAGGAGTTTGGCTGACGTCCCCTGCCTTTACCTCATGCCCGAAATCTCGGCGGTCGGAAGCCGTCTTTAGTACGTCCTACGCCATGCTTGTGGGGAAAAAGACCCGGCCGATCGAAAATCAGGCTCGACGGAATATCAACCAGAAACCTACGATGGTCAAAAGAGCCGCAGCACTCCAAGTGATGACAGGTGAAACGCTGATGTTCAGGGACTCCCCCAGCGTGGGTGATACCGCTACAAACACCGCACCAACGAAGAACCACACCGCGGTGTTGAAGTCCTTTCTTTTGGCTGCCTCACGCTGAGGCTCGTCCTGGCCCGTACCGTGTTGCTGCATCTGTGTCATGGCCATGTGTCCTATCGCGCTCTAGGTCTAGTCCTAGAAATAACTACCAACAGGCGTGGACAGATCGAATTCGGATCACTGGTATGCTCTTGCCCCTGAAGATCTCTCATGAAGGTTCGCACCGACGCCCTTGCTAGGACTTAACCCGGAAACAAGAGGTTTCGGCTCGGAGCAACTCACCCCGTTAAACAAAACAAAAGAGTCGGAACACTGTTTTCGATGCTCCGACTCTTTTGGGATTTTGTGGAGGATAGGGGATTCGAACCCCTGACCTTCTCCATGCCATGGAGACGCGCTACCAACTGCGCCAATCCCCCGTATTTTGTTTTGGTTGGCTTCCGTATCCGGAGCACTCATCTAATATACACACACCGGTGGCGCAAAACAAAATCGGCGCCGCACCGGCCTAGATCCGCATGTTGGCGGGGTTTACGTTCATTTCGGCAAGCCGCCAACCGACCCGGTCTGAGTTCCATTCCAGCCGGTGGTAGTGGCAGTTTTGCAGCCCGCCAATCACGGACCAGTATTCCTCCGGCAGGCCCAACAAATTGGGCACGGCCGCTCTGATGGCGGCGCCGTGGGCGACCACAAGCAACGTTCCATCCCGTGGGGTCAGTGCGCGGGCTTCTTCGACGGCCTGAGTGAAGCGCTCGGCTAATTGGACTCTGGACTCGCCGGAGGCGGTTTTGGAGCCGTAGACGCCGGAGCGCCAGGCGGAGAATTCGTTGGGGAACTTCTCGTAGAGTTCGGCGAAGGTCAGCCCCTCCCAGTTACCGCCTTCGGTTTCGCGCAGCCGATCATCAAGGTTCACCTGCATGTCGAGGCGTTCGGCGACGGCAAGTGCGGTGTGGTGGGCACGTTGCAGTGGACTGGCGACAATGCAGTCCGGGTTGAGATTTGCCATGTAGGGCGCCACGGCGTGCGCTTGTGCCCGGCCGATGTCGTTGAGTGGAATGTCGGTGCTGCCTTGGAAGCGCTGTTCGGCGTTCCAGTCGGTTTGGCCGTGGCGTAAGAGGTAAATGGTGGAGGCGGACAAGGACTATTCGGCCTCGGTTTCGTCCGTGTTGGACTCCCCTGTCTCGGGAAGCTGCAAATCGAGTACCGGCGCCCCGTCGTAGAGGCGTTCCAGTGCGTAGTAGGCGCGTTCTTCTTGGTGCTGGACGTGCACCACGATGTGCCCGTAGTCCAAGAGCACCCAGCGGCCTTCGGCGGCGCCTTCGCGGCGGATCGGTTTGAGCTCGTGTTCTTCTCGGAGCTTGTCTTCGATTTCGTCGACGATCGCCAGCACCTGACGTTCGGTGGGTGCGGCGGCCAGCAAGAAGGCATCGGCAATACCGAGACGTTCGGCCACGTCTAGGCCCACGATGTTCTCGGCCAGTCGTTCGGCTGCCGCCGCTGCGGCGGTGCGAACTTCGGCGAGCGACTGCTCGGGAATGCTCACGCAAGGGCTCCTTGGTCGGTTAGTTGATGATGAACAGGACGATGGCGATGATTAGTGCCAGAATACCGATCCCGGCCACGATCAGTGAAGAGGTGGAGACCAGCCCGAAGTCGAAACCGGTGGTTTGCTCTTGGGGTTCAAGCCCGTGGGCGCGCTGGGCCTCGACCGGGTGTTCGGCCGCATAGCTGGACTCGACGACTCGCTCATCGGACTCGGGTCCACCGATGACGGCGTCGAAGGACTGCTCTTCTTGAACCTCGACGATCGGGTCCCCGGAGATCTGATCCAATGGGGTGTCGGCTTGGCCTTCGAGTTCTTCGGAGACGGCCGGGATGATGGCGGAGTGGCTTAGCGTGGAGGTGTCGAATTCACGTCCGGTCTGCTGTTCCTCCGGGCCAACCAGTCCACTGGAAGAGGTCTGTAGCTGCTCCAGAGGGCTCAGGTCGATCTCGAGCTCTTCGGCCTCGTCCGCTGCGGTGTAGTACTCCTCTTGATCAGCTGGCTCAGCTGGCTCAGCTGGTTCTTCGAGGTCTTCGGCTTCCACGACCGGCACGGGTGCCGAGTCTAGGTCTTCGGTGGGGCCGGGTGCTCCCCCGGCGATTTGGACGCGGGAGGTGATGGTCTGGGCGATCTCCGCTAACCGGGACTGGTTGGCCAGCAATTCAGGATCGATGGCGGAGGCGAATAGGTTGGTGCTGGTGGCCAAACCGGGGACGGCGCCGGGCACCGGGGTGTGGGTCTGCCGGTCCCGCTGGGCCAGGGCTTGTTCGACGCTGATGTCTAGTTCGAGTTGGCCTTCGACCGGCTCGATCTGCTCGGATTCCGCCGGCTCGGTATCGGCGAACTCGGCATCAGCTGATTCAGTGTCTGCAGGGTCGGTCTGGGCAGGATCGGTGTCGGCGAGATCTTCGTCTTCGAAGTCGGCGACCGGCAGGACTTGTTGGCCTTCGGTCTGCGGGGCAGGGTCTTCGTTGAAGTACTGAACCTGCTCAACGACTTCGGTCTGGGGTTCTTCTTCCTGGGATTCTTCTTCGTCCCGCTGCGGGGTGCGGATGGCGTCGACCGGTGAGTCGGCGGCGCGGCGGGAGCGGTTGGCCGTTCGGGTGCGGTCGCGGCGGGCAGCGGCGGCCATTTCGGCCTCGTAGGCGGCCTTCTCTTCATCGGAGAGGCCTTCTGGCATATCTGCTAACCAGTCAGAGAGTTCCCGGTTCTGGGCCCTGCGTGCGCGGCGGGATAGCGGCTGGTCGCTCATACTCTCACGTCCTTACCCTCGGCTGGTTTTACTGCAGGCTCCGGTTTGGGGTGGTAGAGCCTGTGTTTTGCAATATACTGCACCACTCCGTCTGGGACGAGGTACCACACCGGTTTGCCTTGGGCGACGCGTTGGCGGCAGTCGGTGGAAGAGATCGCCATGGCCGGGATTTCGGTGAGGGTGATGTCTTCTTTGCGGCCGAAGTCAGAGAGCACGTGCCCGGGCCGGGTGACGCCCACGAAGTGGGCTAGCGGCCAGAGTTTGTCGATGTCTTTCCATTTGAAGATCTGCGCTAGGGCGTCGGCACCGGTGATGAAGTAGAACTCAGCGTCCGGGTATTGCAGCTTCAAGTCTTTCAGCGTGTCGATGGTGTAGGTCAGCCCTGCACGATCGATGTCCACGCGGGAGACGGAGAAGGACGGGTTGGAGGCGGTGGCGATCACCGTCATGAGGTAGCGGTGTTCGGCCTCGGAGACATCCCGGCCTTGTTTTTGCCAGGGCTGGCCGGTGGGCACGAAGATGACCTCATCCAGCCCTAGGCTTGCCGCCACTTCACTGGCGGCAACCAAGTGCCCGTGGTGGATGGGGTCAAAAGTGCCACCCATGACCCCGATCCGCCGACGGGCACCGGTGTTTTCAGTCTTCACGAACGACTATTTTTTGATGCTGTAGTCGAAGCGGGCTTCGTCGTCGTTGCCCTTGACGGCACCGTGGCGCTGCGGGACCTTGCCCAGGTTCAGGATGATGGCCAGACCGATCATGAACACGACGAACACGAAGGCGCCGTAGGTCCAGGCTGGGAATGGTAGCTCGTTGACAACTGGCACATCGGCAGCGAGGACGAGTGCGTTGGAGAGTGCGAGGCTCATGAGGTAGATAGTCCTTAGTTGTTGCAGTGCTTACTACTGGTCTTTATCTTAGCGGATTTGGCCGTCACCACGGACAACCCACTTGGTCGTGGTGAGCTCGGTGAGTCCCATGGGGCCGCGGGCGTGCATTTTCTGGGTGGAAATGCCGACCTCGGCGCCGAGGCCGAACTCGCCCCCGTCGGTGAACCGGGTGGAGGCGTTGACGTTGACGGTGGCGGCGTCGACTTCGCGGATGAAGCGTTCGGCGGCCGCGTTCGAGTCGGTAATGATCGCCTCGGTGTGTCCGGTGGAGTACTTCCGGATGTGCTCGAGGGCCTCATCGAGGCTGTCGACTACCTTCACGGCCAAGTCCATGTCCAGGTACTCGGTTTCCCAGTCGACGTCGGTGGCGGCGCTGACGTCGGTGGCGTTGGCGGCCTTGAGCAGCTCGGTGGCCCGTTCGTCCGCGTGGAAGCGGACACCGGCCTCGGCCAGCGCAGCCAGCACGTCCGGGTTGGCAGCGGCGTCCTTGTGCAGCAGCAGGGTTTCTGCGGCGTTGCACACCGAGGTGCGGTGGGTCTTCGCGTTGAGCACCACGGAGGCGGCCAGCTCTGGGTTGGCTGCTGCGTCCACGTAGACGTGGACGAGGCCTTCACCGGTTTCAATGACGGGAACCTTGGCGTTGGTGACCACGTTCTGGATGAGGGCGTGGCCGCCGCGGGGGATCAGCACGTCCACCAGTCCACGGGCCCGCATGAGGGCGTTGGCGCCTTCGCGGCCGTAGGGATCGACGGTCTGAATCAGGTTGGCGGGCAGCCCGACGGTTTCGAGGGCTTCACGCATGAGCCTGACCAAGATCTCGTTGGTGTTCTCGGCTGCGGTTCCACCGCGGAGCATGACGGCGTTGCCGGATTTCAGGCACAGCCCGGCGATGTCCACGGTCACGTTCGGGCGGGCCTCGTAGATGGCCCCGACCACGCCCAGGGGCACGTGGATTTGGGACAGGCGGATGCCGTTGGGCAGGGTGGAGCCGCGCTTGATCAACCCGACCGGGTCAGGCAGGGCCATGACTTCTTCCAGGGCCCCGGCTAGGGCTTCCAGTCGGTCTTCGTTCAGGGCCAGCCGGTCCAGCATGGCTTCGGAGGTGCCGTTGTTGCGGCCGGCTTCCAGATCGAGCCCGTTGCCTTGGATGATCTCGGCGGCGTTGCTCCGCAGGGATTCCGCGATGGCGGCTAGGGCCGCGTCTTTGGTGTCGCGGGTGGCGCCGGCCAGGGTGCGCGAGGCTTCTTTGGCTTCTTCAGCCAAAGTGAATACGGCGTTCAAGACCTGTTGTGATGGTTCGTTGCTCACGTCGGTAGGCTCCTTAGACCAAGACGAGATCGTCGGTGTGCACGACGACTCGTTCGTATTCTGGGCCGAGTTCGGCCCGTAGTTTCAACGTTGATTTGCCCAGCATGGCTGGAAGTTCTTTGGCGGAGTAGTTCACCAGGCCCCGGGCAATGACCTTGCCCTGCAGGTCGACCAGTTCGACCGGGTCGCCGGACTCGAAGCGGCCTTCGACCCGGACCAGTCCGGCCGGCAGCAGGCTGCGGTGGTTATCGACCACGGCGGTGACGGCCCCATCATCCAGGACCAGTTTGCCGTGGGAGGAGGCCAGGTGGGCCAGCCAGGTGGAGCGGGCGCGGCGGCGTCGGCCCTGCACCGCGAACCAGGTACCGACGTCTTCGCCGGAAAGGATGGCCCGGGCGTTATCGGCGTTGGTGAGGGCGGCCGGGATGCCAGATCCGGACGCGATTTTCGCGGCCTCAACCTTGGTGACCATGCCACCGGTACCGACCCCGGCCTTGCCAGCGGAGCCTAGCTTGACCCCGGCCAAGTCATCTTCTGATTCAACGAGCGGGATGCGTTGGGCACCATCGGCCGGTGGCCCGTCGTAGAGGGCGTCCACATCCGAGAGCATGACCAGCGCGTCAGCTTTGACCACGTTGGCGACCAGCGCGGCCAGCCGGTCGTTGTCGCCAAAGCGGATCTCGTGGGTGGCGACTGCATCATTTTCGTTCACGATGGGCAGCACGCCGAGTTTCAGCAGGCGGTTCAGGGCACGCATCGCGTTGGTGTAGGTGGAGCGGCGCATCAGATCGTCCACGGTCAGCAGGACCTGCCCGACCGGGTAGTTGTAGACCGCGAATTCTCGGGTGTAATGCGCCAGCAGCAATCCCTGCCCGACGGCGGCTGCCGCCTGTTGGGTGGCGAGGTCCTTGGGCCGGCGTTCCAGGTTCAGCGGTGCGAGTCCGGCGGAGATGGCACCGGAGGAAACCAAAATAACCTCGGTGCCGCGCTGACGGACAGCGGCCAAGGTGGAGACGAGGTTGTGCACGGCATCAAGGTTGATGCCGCCGTCCACCGTGGTCAGCGAAGAGGACCCGATCTTGACGACGATCCGGCGCGCTTTGGGCAGGTCGGCGCGTGTCTTGACGGGGTTTCTGGATGCACGAACAGCTGTCTTACCGGCCATGTTTTATTCGGACTCTCCTTCACGCTCACGCAGCGCCTTGTCGGCGAGGCGTTCTGCCTCCATTTCGGCCCGCACTGCGGCCCGGGCTGCTTTGCGTTCTTCGTAGTCTTGGCGTTTCTCTTCGCGGGTCGGGCGATGGTTCTGTTCGAAACGGATGTCGGAACCGCGTGGTGCGGCCAGCATCACGGCCCCGGTGGTCATGGTTGGTTCCCAGTCGAACACCACACCGTCTTCTTCCGGTCCGATCACCACGGCGTCCCCGGCACGGGCACCGACGTTGAAGAGTTCTTCTTCCACGCCCAACGCGTTGAGCCGGTCGGCCAGATAGCCGACGGCTTCGTCGTTGTCGAAGTCGGTCTGCAGGATCCACCGCTCGGGTTTGGCGCCGCGCACCCGCCACAGTGGTGCCAGGTTCTTCTCTTCCCGGGTGATGGTGAACTCTGGTCCGCGTTTGGCACGTGGAATGAGTTCGATCACCGGTGCGGGTTCCTCGGCCGGGGCGTTGGCGCGGGCTTCGGCGACCAGCTCGGCCATGGCGAACGTCAATTCGCGCAGGCCTTCACGTGCCAAGGCGGACGCCTCAAAGACCCGGTAGCCGCGTTCTTCCAAGGTGGGCCGGACCATCTCTGCCATGGCGGCTCCGTCGGGGAGGTCAATCTTGTTCAGCAGGACCAAGCGTGGGCGTTCGGTCAGCGCGGTGGCCGCTTCCTTGTCGGCAGCGTAAATCGGGTCCACGGCGTAGGCGGCCAGTTCAGCTTCGATCACTTCGAGGTCGCTGATGGGATCGCGTTCCGGTTCCAGCGAGGCACAATCCAAGACGTGCACGATCGCGGCGCAGCGTTCCACGTGCCGCAAGAACTCGTGTCCGAGCCCCTTGCCTTCGGAGGCACCAGGGATCAGCCCCGGGACATCGGCCACGGTGAAGCGGGTGTCGCCGGCTTCCACCACGCCCAAGTTTGGGACCAGAGTGGTGAACGGGTAGTCGGCGATCTTGGGTCGGGCTGCGGAGATCGCGGCGATCAGGGATGATTTTCCGGCGGAGGGGAATCCGACCAAGGCGATGTCCGCCATGGATTTCAGTTCGAGCACCACGTCTTGTTCGCGGCCGGGGATGCCCAGCAGCGCGAAGCCGGGTGCTTTGCGTTTGCGGGAGGCCAGCGCGGCGTTACCGAGCCCGCCTTGGCCACCTTCGGCGGCGACGAAGCGTTGGCCGGCGTGGGTGAGGTCGGCCAGGATGTTGCCGTCCCGGTCTTTGACGACGGTGCCGGCGGGTACGGGCAGGATCACGTCTTCTGCGTTCTTGCCGTGGCGCAGGTCCCCTTTGCCGGGTTCACCGTTGGTGCCCTTGCGGTGTGGGGAGTAGTGGTAGTCGAGCAGGGTGTTGATCTGCGGGTCGACTTCTAGGATGACGGAGCCACCGTCTCCCCCGTTGCCGCCGTCCGGGCCGCCGAGGGGTTTGAACTTTTCCCGTTTGACGGAGACACAACCATGCCCGCCGTTGCCTCCTGCGGTATGCAGGGTGACGCGGTCAACAAAGTTGGACATGGGTTCCTTTCAAAACTGGGGTGTGCGTTTTGTGCGCACTTAAACGAAATTGAGGGTGAGCGTAGTTGCTCACCCTCAATTGATTCTACTGACTCAGGCGAGACTTACTCAGCCGGAACAATAGAGACGGTTTTGCGACCGCGGCGGGAACCGAATTCCACGGCGCCTGCGGCCAGTGCGAACAGGGTGTCATCCTTGCCGCGACCGACGTTGGAGCCAGGGTGGATCTTGGTGCCACGCTGACGGACGAGAATTTCACCGGCGTTGACTTCCTGACCACCGAAGCGCTTCACACCGAGGCGCTTGGCGTTTGAGTCGCGACCGTTACGAGTTGAACTCGCACCTTTTTTTGTTGCCATGATTCAAACCTTCTCTGGTTGAAAACGTTGCTACGTTTTTACGGGTGGGCGCCTAGTGTTAGGCGATGGAAGTAACTTTGACCTTGGTCAGCTCTTGGCGGTGACCCTGGCGTTTCTTGTAGCCGGTCTTGTTCTTGTACTTCTGAATAACAATTTTTGGACCGCGCAGGTTTTCAACAACCTCAGCGGAAACCTTAACCTTTAACAGCTCATCGGCTGCGGTTACGACCTTGTCGCCGTCAACCAGCATCAGTGGCTGCAACTCAATGTTGCTACCGGCCTCAGCGGTCACGCGGTCAAGGGTAACGAGGTCTCCTACTGAGACCTTCTCCTGGCGGCCACCAGCGCGGACAATCGCGTACACCACTTGGGAACTCACTTCTCTCGACGTTAACTCTTGGAAACTTTTGTGCTTGTGCGCCTCACTTTGGGCAGATCCACTCACAAGAATTAAGACATCAAGGATCTACTTAGGGCTCAGCACCAGTCATCTAGTTTATGACATCAGACCCCGTCAGACCAAAACTGACACGCCAACGGGATCTATGCCACATCTTCTTATTCGTTTTTCATGACGGAGGCAGGTACTCCAACACCGAGGATTGTCGGCGTCTTTTCGCTGGTCGCCTTGTGTTCGGCCTGCTTCTGCTCCTGCTTGTCCGCAGCTGGTTTCACCTGTGCGGAACGGCGTCCGACCGCCTTCGGCTGATCGTACTCGGCCACCTGAACCTTGGTCCGATCCACTGCGGGAACCGCTGGGGCCTGCTTTTTGGTCTCGGACTCGGCTGCAGGCTTCTTGTCCTGACGATCGTCGTGACGCTGCGGTTGGCGATCCTGCTGCTCGTGCGCCTCGCCCCGGCCTCGACCACGTCCGCGGCGGCGTGGTTTACGGCCCTGGTGCTCGGCACCGGTATCGGTGTCATCTTGGTCACGCTGGGCGGCACCGGCATTCATCTCGGCGCTACCGATACCCAGCTTGTCGATGGCTTCAGACAGACGCTGCAAGTCAGCCTTGCCGCGCGGATCTTCTCGGCGGGCTTGACCGCGTGGAACCGGAACGGCTTCCCCTGCGATCGTCAGGGTTGCTACTTGCTCGGCATCATCCTGCCCAGCTTTCGGTTCTGACTTGGTGTCTTCTTCGCTCTGGACGGTGGCGGCGGCGATGCTTGCCAGCGCGGCGCGGGCCTGTTCGGCACGCGCCTGCTCTGCCGGATCTTGCTCCGGCTGGGCCGGTTCGGACTTAGCAGCCGAAGCGTTCTGATCCTGCTGCTGGTCCTCGCGCTGATTGTTCTTTTGTTCCTGCTGACGTTCGCGGTTGCGGCGTCGGCGCTCGGAACGAGACGAGCGGGAAGAGCGTTCGGAACCGTGAGACTCCCCTTGGGAGTTGTAGGATTTACGGTTCTCCAGCGGTTCGGAATGCGTGAGGATACCGCGGCCTGCACAGCTCTGGCAGGTCTCGGAGAAGACCTCGATCAATCCGGTACCCATGCGCTTACGGGTCATCTGGACCAAGCCGAGCGAGGTGACTTCAGCCACCTGGTGCTTGGTGCGGTCCCGACCGAGGCATTCGATCAGCCGGCGCAACACCAAGTCGCGGTTGGCTTCTAGGACCATGTCGATGAAGTCGATAACGATGATGCCACCGATATCGCGCAGGCGAAGCTGGCGGGCAATCTCTTCGGCAGCCTCCAAGTTGTTCTTGGTGACGGTCTCTTCGAGGTTGCCACCGGAGCCGGTGAACTTACCGGTGTTCACATCCACCACGGTCATGGCTTCAGTCCGGTCGATCACCAAGGAACCACCGGAAGGCAGGTACACCTTGCGGTCTAGGGCCTTGATGAGTTGTTCATCAATGCGGTTCCCGGCGAAGATATCGTCGTCTTCATCCCACTTGTGCAAGCGATCCAGCAGGTCCGGGGCCACGTAGGTGACGTAGGCTTCGATGTTGTCCCAGGCCTCATCGCCCTGGATGACCATCTTGGAGAAGTCTTCGTTGAACACGTCCCGGACGACCTTGATGGTCAGGTCCGGTTCGGAGTACAGCAGCTCCGGGGCCAGGGTCTTGGGCGCGTCAGCCTTTGCTTGGATGTCGCTCCACATGGCGTGCAGGCGGTTGATGTCGTTGACCAGTTCCTCTTCGGAGGCGCCTTCAGCGGCGGTCCGGACAATGACACCGGCGTTTTCCGGCATGTTGTCTTTGAGGATCTTCTTCAGGCGGCTGCGTTCGGTGTCCGGAAGCTTGCGGGAGATCCCGGTCATGGAACCGGAGGGCACGTACACCAGGTAGCGGCCCGGCAGGGAGACCTGTGAGGTCAGGCGGGCGCCCTTGTGTCCGACCGGGTCTTTGGTGACCTGCACCAGGACCGAGTCGCCGGATTTTAGAGCGTTTTCGATTTTGCGCGGCTGACCGTCGAGGCCGGCGGCATCCCAGTTGACTTCACCGGCGTAGAGCACGGCGTTGCGGTTACGGCCGATGTCCACGAACGCGGCTTCCATGGAGGGCAGCACGTTTTGGACTTTGCCCAAGTACACGTTGCCGATCAAGGAGTCTTGGGTGGTGTGGGAAACAAAGTGTTCGGCCAACACGCCGTCTTCAAGGACGGCGATCTGGATGCGTCCCTCCCGTTGGCGCACCATCATCTGGCGGTCAACGGATTCGCGGCGGGCTAGGAACTCCGC
Source organism: Micrococcoides hystricis (assembly GCF_042434215.1). NCBI lineage: Bacteria > Bacillati > Actinomycetota > Actinomycetes > Micrococcales > Micrococcaceae > Micrococcoides > Micrococcoides hystricis. Next base: position 455,634 of record NZ_JBHLUB010000001.1, read on the forward strand.
TTCGGAGATGCCGCGGTTGCGCCGTGATGACTCGCGGGTCTCGCGGCGGCGTTGGCGCTTGGCTTCCAATCGGGTGGAGCCGCGCACGGATGCCACCTGAGTTGGCCCGGTGGTGTCGGTCTTGGCGCGTGGGGCCCGAACCCGAGTGATGGTATTCGGCGGGTCAGTCTCTGCCCCACCGTCGAGCTCGATATCCATGTCTCCACGGCGGCGACGGCGCCGGCGCCGGGAGACGACCTCTTCTTCCGGCACTTCCTGTTCCGGCTCGTCGTCCTCGTCACGGTTGCGACGGCGCAACGGCTTGTCCTGGGATTCGTCGGCGCTGTCCTGGTCATCCTGCTCGGACGGGCCGGACTCGTTCTTGTCCCGGGAGCGGCCGTCTTGGTTGTTGCGGCGCTTGCGGCGGCGGGAGGATGCGGATTTTCCGCCCTGGTCTTCAGTCTCATCGTCGGAGCAGGACTGTTTCGGCGGTGCTGGTGGCAGCGTGGAAAAGTCTGGTGCCTGAAAAACGAGGTTGACGGCACTTGCGGCGGTCGGTGACTCTTGACTCGAGTTCGTTTCCGTCTGCTGGTCTTGGTCCATGTGTGGTTATAACTCCTGTTGCCCGTACGTTCACGGCCCACCCGCATGAACGTTGAGGCAACGCCCGGTCCCAACGTGTTCCGGCGGCGTTACCCCGCTCTTATGCGGGTGCCAGCCGGTGAAGCTGGGAGTTTCAAAAACTCATTACTCTGCGCGTCCAGCTGGGGCCTGATGCAGATGCAGGAAGAAAAGTAGTCAAAAATTATCTGCGCTCGGCCGCCCATAGCACTGGTATCGCGGTCAGCAGTGGCGCCAGAACGAGGGTGGTCGTCCCTGTGCCACACCCCATTCTCTCACATGGGAGTGATTTTCTACGTATTGCCGAAAATGACGGGCGCTCACCGGTGCCGGTTTATGATGACTAGTGAGCCTTTATCCCGTCATCTTCGTAAGGTCCGCATGAGCACCAACACCGAAACCGCCACCGATTCTGTTCAAGAAACCGAGGTTGAGTCGAGCCCGTGGTACACCAGAGACACGGTGTTCGGTTGGTTCTGGGCCATCACCTCGGTGATCGCGCTCATCGCGTCGGTGACGCTGATGGCGGAGAAGATGGCGGTGCTGGAAAACCCGAACCACGTCACCAGTTGTGATGTGAACCCGTGGGTGTCCTGCGGAACCGTGATGAAGTCCTGGCAGGCCTCCCTGTTCGGTTTCCCCAACCAATTCATTGGTGTGATTGGCTACGCCATGATGGCCGCGATCGGCATGGCCATGGCCGCCGGCGCCAAGTTCGCCCGCTGGTTCCGGATTGGCATGTGGCTGGGCGCCACCTTCGCTCTGGTGTTCTGTCTGTGGCTCTTCACGCAAGCCGTCTGGGTGATCGGTGCGTTGTGCCTGTACTGCATGGTCGTGTGGGCCATGGCCATCCCCATGTGGGTGTACTTGAGCGCGAAACTGTGGTCTGAACGCAAAACAACCAGTCCCCAGACCCGGCGCGTGGTGGCCGAGTGGTCGTGGGTCCTGGTTGTTGTGCTGTATGTGGCGATCACCGGTGCAATCTTGTTACACTTCCGCAATCTGTTTTTTGGCTAAGAGTCGTTCTCTGACGCTTAGTTGTCGCTGAACCAGATCTCCAGTTCGCGTTCTGCCGACAGGGTGGAGTCGGAACCGTGGACAAGGTTTTCCACCACGGCGGTGCCCCAGTCGCGACCAAAGTCACCGCGGATGGTGCCCGGTGCGGCTGAGGTCGGATCGGTGGTTCCGGCGAGGGAGCGGAAGCCCTCGATCACGCGTTCGCCTTCCACCTGCAGGGCGACCAGTGGGCCGGAAGACATGAATTCCAGCAGTGGCTCGTAGAACGGTTTACCCTCGTGCTCTTCGTAGTGAGCCGCCAAGATGGTGCGATTGGCGGTGGTCATCTCCATCTTGGTGATCGAATAGCCCTTGGCTTCGATCCGGCGGATGATCTCCCCGCACAGGTTGCGCCGGACACCGTCTGGTTTGATCAGAACGAGCGTTTTCTCCACTCTTTATTCCTCCACGTTGTTCTCGGCCGCTTCATCATGGGCGGCCGCGTATTCTGCTTCTAGTCTGTCACGCTCGGCGTTCTCAATATCAAGTTGACGGCCCTTGGTGACGGCGTACCACCAGCACAGGCCAAAGCCGATGCCGATGAAGAACATGGTGTAGTCCAAGAACCCGCCGGCGATCAGCACGATCTGTAACGCCCAGCCGATCCAGTACCCCAGAGGTTTGCGCAACAAACCAACCGTGATGAAGGCGATCAGGGCCAGCACCAGACCCGTGACCAGCAGGGGGACCCCACGTTCGTCGTTGCGGTGCAATCCGAACAGGGCCAGCGCGAAGAAGATCAGCACCAACCCTTCTAGGGACAGCACAGTGGTGGCGAACAGAACCTTCACCGAACGCCGTGGTTTGATCTGGCCGGGGCGCCATTCTTGTTGGGCTTTGGTCAGTCGTGCCATTTAGGCAGTTCCCTCTCGTTGTTCTAACAGCATGCGTGCTTCACCAATCACCGTGATGGATCCGGTCACCAGGATTCCCGAACCCAATCCCCCGCCTACCGACTCCGGGTCTTCGGCCCGGGAGACGGCCCACTCCAGGGCGTCATCGAGGCGCTCGGTCAGGTACAGATCTTCTTCCGCGAAACCGGCGTCCAAGGCCATCTCCCCCAGCTCTCCGGCGGGGATGGCCCGCGGGGAGGTTGATTGGGTCAGGCAGATATCTTCGGTCAGCTCGTCGTATTCGGTGTGCAGGACCGCCAGCATTTCGGCGGCGTCCTTTTCCGCCAGGATGCCGACCACCAGAACCAGTCGTTCGAAACCGAAGGACTCTTTGATGGCCTTGGCGCTGGCGGCCAACCCGGCCGGGTTATGCCCGGCGTCCATGATGATGGTGGGTGCCGTGCGAATGATCTCTAGCCGGCCTGGGCTCTTGACCTTCTCGAAGGCTTCTTCCACCAGTTCATGCTCCAGAGGTTTCTCGCCCCCAAAGAACGCTTCGACTGCGGCGATCGCCACGGCGGCGTTCTGGGCTTGGTGCTCACCGAAGAGCGGCAACAGGACCTGCTCGTAGTGGGCTGCCAACCCGCGGACTGTGATCGCTTGGCCACCGACCGCTAGGGTGCGCTCGGTGACCGAGAAGTCGACCGGTTCAAACGCGAACCTCGCATCGTTCTCGCGGGCGGCATCGAGCAGCACTTGGGCCGCGTCGACCGGTTGCGCGGCAGAAACCAGATAGCCATTGGGCTTGATGATCCCGGCCTTTTCCAGCGCGATGTCGTAGGTGGTATCGCCCAGCAAGTCGGTGTGGTCCAGCGCGATCGGGGTGACCACCTGAACTTGGGAGTCCACCACGTTGGTGGCATCGGTGATGCCGCCCAAGCCTACTTCGATGACGGCAACGTCGACGGGTTCGTCGGCGAAGATCGCCAACGCCAGAATCGTCACGCATTCAAAGTAGGTGAGCTTGTTTTCACCGGCGGCGGTCAGCTCCTCATCCACCATGACCAGCAGCGGACGGATTTCGTCCCAGATCCGCACGAAGGTCTCATCACTGACCGGCTCTCCGTCTAGGACGATCCGCTCGGTGACCGACACCAAGTGCGGAGAGGTGTAGCGGCCGGTGCGCAGCCCGTAAGCCTGCAGCAGCGACTCGATCATCCGTGCCGTCGAGGTCTTACCGTTGGTGCCGGTGATGTGAATGACCGGGTACGCCTTGTTGGGTTCGCCCAACAGTTCCATGGCCCGGTACAGCGGATCCATGCGTGGCTCCATCTTGTTCTCCGGGGCACGAGAGAGCAGCTCCGCGTAGACGGAGGCCACCGAGAATTCGGCGTCAGAGTTCATCGACTACTCCCCTACCTTGGTCACGGTGACCTGCGGTGTTGCCGCCGAAGGCTCCACAACGGTGTCCAATTCGACCGTCAGCGTCTCAGCCGTAACCAAGTCACGGTTAGCTTCAACCGCGGCGATAAGCTCGGTATTACCGGTGATGGTCGTGGACACCCGATCATCGACGTTCAGGCCGGCCTCACGGCGGGCGTTGGCGATGGCGCGGATCGTGTCGCGGGCTAGGCCTTCGGCGGCCAGTTCCGGGGTGACCTCGGTATCGAGGACGAGGAAGCCGCCACCGGGCAAGACCGTCACGGATGCCTCACCGGCGGATTCATCAACCTTGGTGGAGAGCTCGTATTCGCCCTCCTGCAGTTCCAGGCCGCCGGCGGTCACGGTGCCGTCCTCAGCCACGGACCAATCGCCGGACTTGGCGCCGCGGATGGCCAACTGGACATCCTTGCCCAGACGCGGGCCGGCAGCGCGGGCGTTGACCACCAGTTGCTGGGTGATCCCGTAGTCGGCAGCCGCGGTGGTGGCAGCATCCTGCAAGTCGACAGACTTCAGGTTCAATTCTTCAGCGATGATCGCTGAGTAGTGCCCGTCCAGCTCGGCGGCGTCCGGAACGACCACGGTCATCTTGGCTAGCGGCAAGCGCACCCGCAGTTTGGCGGCCTTGCGCAACGCCGAACCGTTCGAGCAGATGGTCCGGGTGGTCTCCATCAGTTCTAGTGCGTGTTCGTCCCGTGGGAACAGGTCCGCATCCGGGTAGTCGGCCAAGTGAACGGACCGGCCGCCGGTCAGGCCACGCCAGATCTCTTCGGTGGCCAGTGGCAAGAGCGGTGCGGCGACCCGGCAGAAGGCTTCTAGGCAGGTGTACAGGGTGTCGAAGGCTTGGGTGTCTTCGGCAAAGAAGCGCTGGCGGGAGCGGCGCACGTACCAGTTGGTGACCATGTCCATGTACTTGCGTGACAGGTCGGTGGCATCGGAGATGCTGTAGTCATCCATGGCTTGCTTGACGTCCCGGATCAGTTGGCCGGTGGCGGCCAGCAAGTATTGATCCAGCGGGTCGGTGGAGCTGTAGCGCAGCTGGGCGTCGTAGCCGCCCGGGAACTTCTTGGCCGCGTTGGTGTACAGGGTGAAGAAGTGCCACACGTTCCACAGCGGCAGCAGGACTTGGCGTACTCCTTCGCGGATGCCTTCTTCGGTGACGATCAGGTTGCCGCCACGCAGGATGGATGAGGCCATCAGGAACCAGCGCATGGCGTCGGAGCCGTCCCGGTCGAAGACTTCGTTCACGTCCGGGTAGTTCCGCAGCGACTTGGACATCTTTTGACCGTCGGAGCCGAGCACGATGCCGTGGGAGATCACGTTGGTGAACGCCGGCCGGTCGAACAGTGCGGTGGCCAGCACGTGCATGGTGTAGAACCAGCCGCGGGTTTGACCGATGTATTCGACGATGAAATCGGCCGGGTTGTGGGTGTCGAACCATTCTTTGTTCTCGAATGGGTAGTGCACCTGGGCGTACGGCATGGAGCCGGAGTCGAACCAGACGTCCAGCACGTCTTCCACACGGCGCATCATGGACTTGCCGGTTGGGTCGTCCGGGTTTGGCCGGACCAGTTCGTCGATCCATGGCCGGTGCAGGTCTACTTCACCCTCTGCGTTGACTGGCAGCCGGCCGAAGGCCTCTTCCAGTTCGGCGAGCGAACCGTAGACTTCTCGGCGCGGGTACTCGGGATTATCGGATTCCCAGACCGGGATCGGCGAACCCCAGTAGCGGTTGCGGGAGATGGACCAGTCGCGGGCGTTTTCCAGCCATTTGCCGAACTGGCCGTGTTTGACGTTGGCCGGGATCCAGTTGATCTGCTCGTTCAGCTCGAGCATCCGGTCCTTGAAGTCCGTGACCTTCACATACCAGGAGGTGATCGCCCGGTAGATCAGCGGGGTGCGGCAGCGCCAGCAGTGCGGGTAGGAGTGCACGTAGGAGGATTCGTTGACCAACCGGTCGGTCTCCCGGAGTACGCGCACGATGTCGATGTTTGCGTCAAAGACTTGCTTACCGCCGATTGCGGCGAGCGGACCGTGGTTGAAGATGTGCGGCAGGAAGTTGGCGCCGTCATCGACGGAGAGCAGCACGCGGATGCCGTGGGCTTCACAGACCCGTTGGTCGTCCTCACCGTAGGCCGGGGCTTGGTGTACCACGCCGGTGCCGTCGGCGGTGGTGACGTAATCATCAGCCACGATCTGCCACGCGTTTTCTGTGCCCCATTGTTCGACATCGGTGAAGTAGTCCCACAGCGGCTGGTAGCGAAGCCCGGCCAGTTCGGCACCGGTAAAGGTCGCCACGGTGGCACGGTCGGCAGCCACCGCTGCGGTGGTCTTGGTTTCCTTCTCGTCCGTGTAGCCCAGATCTTTGGCGTGGGCGCCCAGCAGCGCCTTCGCCAGCAGCACCGGGCCGCGCAGACCGGTCTTGGAACCGGCTGGACCCAGCGGCACCACCACGTATTCTTCTTCCGGGTGAACGGCGAGAGCTTGGTTGGTGGGCAAGGTCCACGGGGTGGTCGTCCACGCCAACACCTGAGTGCCAGCCAGTTCGGCGGCAAGCTTGTGGTCGGTCTCCAGAATCGGGAAACCGACGGTCACGGTGGTGTCCTGACGGTCTTTGTAGACGTCATCGTCCATCCGCAGCTCATGATTGGACAGCGGGGTTTCATCTCGCCAGCAGTACGGCAGGACCCGGAAGCCCTTGTAGGTCAGGTCTTTGTCGTGGAGGTTCTTGAACGCCCAGATGACCGATTCCATGAACTCCACGTTCAGGGTCTTGTAGTCGTTCTCGAAGTCCACCCAGCGGGCCTGACGGGTGACGTAGTCCTGCCATTCGTCGGCGTATTCCATGACGGAGGTGCGGCAGGCGTCGTTGAACTTGTCGATGCCCATGGCTTCGATCTGCTGCTTATCCGTCATGCCCAGCTGTTTCATGGCTTCCAGCTCGGCTGGCAGGCCGTGGGTGTCCCAGCCGAAGCGGCGTTCGGTCTTGTGGCCGATCTGGGTCTGGTAGCGAGCCACAATGTCTTTGACGTAGCCGGTCAGCAGGTGCCCGTAGTGCGGCAGACCGTTGGCGAAAGGTGGGCCGTCGTAGAAGACGAATTCGTTCTGGGTGCCGTCGTCATTGTGTGCCGGGCGGTTGTCAATGGAGGCCTGGAAAGTCTGGTCTTCGTCCCAGTACTTCAGGATCAGTTTCTCGATCTCGGGGAAGCGTGGGGAGGCTGGGACGGTCCCGTCCGGGTTGGTAGTCGCCTTGGGGTAGACGCCGCGCTGGCTCATGGTGGTCCTTCGTACGTGTACTAATTCTCCGTAATGCAAGGACGCCTGTGCAAAGGACGCGGTACCACCCTGCTTGCCACTGTCACCGGTGCCGGTCGTGGCCTCTTGTGTGCTGCTGTGACGGGCTGCTCCCGTCCGGTTCTACTTGGGTGAGGAGTCCTCACCTGTTCTTCCGGAACGCTCGCCGGTGATGGCCGGGTCAACGCGTATATTTCTGCGCACAAGTCTACCCTAAAGACGAGCGGCCATTTGCACTGAAGAGTCGAAGTCGTCGACCTGAAAATAGTTGGTTGGACGAACGCATTGATTGGAATTTTGCCCTACAAATCGAAGAAATACAGAAAATCAGATCGAACTATTGTGATGTAGGTCATCTTCAGGCAAACTACTGGAATGGAGGCAGTAATCTGCATTTAGTCTGCGGCAGGTACCGAAGGAAATTTCAAAGTACTTGGAGTAGACGGGGGCACGTGGATGGACGCTCTCCAATCCAAATCGCCCTGAAAGGAATACCTCCAATGTTTCGGCAGCAATTCCCTCGTCGTGCAAGATTCACCACAGCACTGCTTGCGATGTTTCTCATAGCACCCACAACTGCCCACTCCGCTCCCATTAACTCAGTCCCCGACAAAACAGAGGCAACTACAGTTGAGAAAACCATTGCTTCAACACTCGCCACAGAAGATTTTCAGGCAAAAGATGTCTCTCGGTCATCGGAAAAAGCAGTTCTGCAAGACGATGGGATCACGACCTCTGTAACCAAGAATCCAAAGGGTGTCGCCAAGATTGACGTCGACGAACAATTTTCAGCCGGAATTTCCCTTGCCGACACATCAAAGATTGGGGACGGAACCGTGACTCCAGATGGAACTGCGGTTTTTCCTGTGAAACACTCAGCAGACGCCTTCGCTTTCCAGATCTTGGATGGTGGATCCATTACGGCAAGCGCGGTTACGACATCCCCAAAGTCCAGCCGCTCATTCACATATGCACTTTCTCCGGACATCACGCCTGTGATTCAGCGAACTGGCGCGGTAGCATTGTATAAAGACGACTCGTTGGTCGGTGTCGTCGAGCATCCGGTTTCACGAGACTCCAAAGGTCAAGATATCCCGTCCTCGTATTCTGTCGTGGACGGTGACTTGGTCCAAACTACTCATGCCACCGCATCCACCGCCTATCCTTTGGTCACTACAGCAAAAATCGGTGTGTTCCAGACAAAAGGAGACTATGTTCACGTGACACGCGGACAAGCATCCGCTCATGGATGGTGGGTGAGGGGCACTGCCAAGGCGACCACCGCAAAGGTAACTGTCCAACTTCAATACAAACCCACCAAGCGTTCAAGATGGCACAACCGTGGCAAGGCTGGTGTCCGGACGATCAAGCCTGGAACTTCGAAACGCGCAAATGCAAGGATGACATGTCGTTCCAGAGCATCGAAGCAGTGGCGTAGTTGGGTCGATGTCGATCTGGTCGGGTATCTGGACACACCCAACAAGCTATACACGGCATCCCGAACACTGCGCTGCACCCTATGAAAGAGGCACTAGATCCAATCATCATCAGTCTGAGTGGATTTCTGTCTCTGCAAGACCATATTCAGACTGCGATCAGGTCTGAAGAGTTAGAACCAGAGTCGGTGTTCGCCCGATTCGCTGGGACTGGTCAAGCGCTATCGCCACACTGGTTCAAAACCAAACAGCTCGAAGCCCATGAAGCATTTTGGTGTTTTAACAATGGAATCCAGAGCGGGTTTCTGAACGGTGAACTAGCTTGGTTCCAAACAGGTGTCTACAACAAAGAGGCAGCACTCTTGTCAGTTCCCTTGCTTGTTCAGGCGGCTGTGACAGCCACCGAACAGTTGGGAACGTGCTCGTTCCACAGCGTGCGTGTTCAAGTGCCAGGAAGTTCGCATGCAGTTGACGAGGAAACGGTACAACAACTGACCGATCAGTTCTCTGCACTAGGCGATATTAATGCAAGTAAGAAGGTGGAGGCACGGCTTTTCACCTCGACTCGCATTGAACGTTGGTCGTCGGCCGCAGCTAGCTGGTTCAGTGACAAGTATCTGGAACCCATCCTGATGCTCGAAGCGTGCGAGACTCGTGACCGTGTGAAGCTAGACGACCGATGGTGCGTGCGCGAGTCTAAGGGAACTTGTTGTGCCTTATTTACCGTTTCGGAATTCTCCCCCGCAGTAGCCGCAGTTCTTGTCGTATTGATGGTCGAGGCAGGACGCGCTGCAGGCATCAACAAGTCCGTTGTGGTCGAAGTCAGCTGCGTTTGATTCCCCTCTAATGCCGAACTAGGAAGATCAGCAGGAATGATTTCTTGCTGATCTTCCAAAAAATTGGCGAATGACTTCTCTGCCTTGCGTGGCGATGGCCTTAACTCCTTGATGGAACTTTGAGAGCACTTCGTCCGCTTGGATTCGCCTTTCCATTCTGGGTGAAAGCGTGCCGAGATGAGAGTGTTCGACGCTCGTGAGATGATAGGCACCATGGCTGATCAACATCTGGGCACAGACACGCCCAAAAATCTGAATGTTCCTGACAAGCCGGGCCTTGAAGGTCTGGAAGAAAAACTCAACAACCGTTGGGCCGAAGAAGGCACCTACCGGTTCAACCCGGACACCACCCGGGAGCAGGTCTACTCTATTGACACTCCCCCTCCCACCGCATCCGGATCGTTGCATGTTGGTCACTGCTTCTCCTACACCCAGACGGACGTACTCGCCCGCTACAAGCGGATGCGTGGTTTTAACGTGTTCTATCCCATGGGTTGGGACGACAACGGGTTGCCGACCGAGCGCCGCGTGCAGAACTACTACGGTGTCCGCACCGACTCGTCCAAGCCGTACATCGCTGACTACCAGCCTCCGGCTACCCCGGCGAAGAACCAGCGCGACTGGGATGTCATCTCCCGCAAGAACTTTATTGAACTGTGTGAAGAGCTCGCCGTAGAAGACGAGAAGGTCTTCGAAGACCTCTTCACGACGCTGGGGCTTTCCGTCGACTGGGACATGACCTACCGTACGATCGATGACCACAGCCGTGCGGTCTCCCAGCGAGCATTCCTGAAAGAACTCGACTCCGGCAACGCATACATGGCCGAAGCCCCCACCATGTGGGATGTCACCTTCCGCACCGCCGTGGCGCAGGCAGAGTTGGAGGACCGTGAGGTCCCTGGCGCCTACCACCGGTACGCCTTCACTGCTGCCGACGGTGAGAAGATCTTCATTGAGACCACCCGTCCAGAGCTGCTGGCCTCCTGTGTTGCTTTGGTAGCCAACCCTGACGATGAGCGCTACCAGCACCTGTTCGACAAGACCGTGACCTCCCCCATCTTTGAGGTCGAGGTCCCGGTCAAAGCCCACCCATTGGCCAAGCCTGACAAGGGCTCCGGTATCGCGATGATCTGTACGTTCGGTGACTCCACGGACATCACGTGGTGGCGTGAGCTGCAACTACCGACCCGGACGTTGATTGGTCGCGACGGCCGTTTCCAAGCCGAAGCCCCAGAATGGATTACCACCGAAGCAGGCCAGGCCGCTTACGCGGAACTGGCCGGCAAGACCGTGTTCTCCGCCAAGGAAGCAGTGGTCAAGATGCTCACCGAGCAGAACCTGCTCGATGGCGAACCAAAAAAGATCACCCACCCGGTGAACTTCTTCGAAAAGGGTGACAAGCCACTGGAGATCGTCTCTTCCCGCCAGTGGTACATCTCTAACGGTGGCCGAGACAAGACCAAGCGTGCCGAGCTGATTGAGCGCGGTCGTGAGCTCGCCTGGCATCCGGAATTCATGCGCTCCCGGTACGAGAACTGGGTTGATGGTCTCAACGGTGACTGGCTGGTGTCCCGCCAACGGTTCTTCGGTGTGCCAATCCCGGTCTGGTACAAGTTGGACGCCAACGGCGAGCCTGACTACGATCAGGTCATCCAACCAACCGATGCTCAGCTACCGGTCGACCCAATGGCTGATGTGCCGGAGGGCTACACCGAGGAGCAGCGCAACCAGCCGAACGGTTTCGTCGGTGACACCGATGTGCTGGATACCTGGGCCACGTCTTCTTTGACCCCGCAGATTGTGGGTCAGTGGAGCGTTGATGACGCCTTCTTTGAGAAGGTCTTCCCGTTTGACTTGCGCCCACAGGGGCACGACATCATCCGTACCTGGTTGTTCTCCACCGTGGTGCGCTCGAACGACCTACATGACACGGTGCCGTGGAAACACACCGCGATCTCCGGTTGGATCCTAGACCCAGACCGGAAGAAGATGTCCAAGTCCAAGGGCAACGTGGTCGTTCCTTCTGACATCTTGGAGCAGTTCGGCGCAGACGCGGTTCGCTACTGGGCAGCTTCCGCCCGCCTAGGCGCGGACACCGCCTATGAAGTCGCACAGATGAAGATTGGCCGCCGGTTGGCCATCAAGATCCTCAACGCCTCTAAGTTCGCCTTGAACTTGGGCGCCACCGAGGCAGACATCATTACCAGCAGCGATGACCTGAAAGATTTGATCAACCCACTGGATCAGGCCTTGATCAAGAAGTTGGGTCAGGTCAACGCGCTGGCGACTGAAGCGTTCGAGAAGTACGAGTACGCTCGCGCGCTGGACAACATTGAGGACTTCTTCTGGTTCTTCACCGATGACTACGTGGAGCTCATCAAGGAGCGTGCTTACGGTGCCTTCGGTGAGGAGCAGCAAGCCTCCGTCCGGATTGCGTTGGCCACCGCCATGGACGCGCTGCTGAAGATGTTCGCCCCGTTCCTGCCTTACGCCACCGAAGAGGTCTGGTCCTGGTGGCGCGTCGGCTCCGTACACCGTCAGTCCTGGCCAGAACTGGAGTTCTTGGCTGATGGTTTGGCGGAAGCTGACGAAAAGGTCATGGACACCGTAGCCGATGTTCTCGCAGGGATCCGCAAGGCCAAGTCTGAGGCCAAGGTCAAGCAGCGTACCCCGGTCTCCACCGCAACCGTGAATGCCCCGCAGTGGCAGCAGGCTCAGGTCAAGGCTGCCGCCGATGACCTGAAGGCCGCCGGCAACGTGGAAAACCTCGAATACGCTGAAGATACCGAGCTGTCCGTCTCCGATGTAGAGCTCGTAATCGAGCCGGCGCCGGAGGGCTAAGAGCTCGGTAACCAGTCATGACAATGGCCGGTGATCATCCTTATCGGGGCGATCACCGGCCATTGGTTTCTAAGTGTGAGAGGTTTTAGTCAAACTCTGGGTTGGTGGTGCGGGAGCGCTTCAGCTCGTAGAAGTACGGGTACTTGGCCAGTGCCACCGCACCGTCGAACATTTCCCCGGCTTCTTCACCGCGTGGAATACGGGTGATGACCGGGCCAAAGAAAGCAGTGTCGTTGAAGGCGACGATCGGGGTTCCTACGTCGTCACCGACCAGACCGATGCCAGCGTCATGGCTGGTTTTGAGCTGCTCGTCGAACTCGCCGTTCTGGGCGCGCTCGTTCAGTTCCAGTGGCAGGCCGACGGCTTCGTACGCTTCGGCGATGATCTGTTCTGTGTCGCGACGTTCGTCGTTGTGGATCCGGGTGCCCAACTCGGTGTAGATCTGTCCGGAGTGTTCTTCTCCGCCGCCGTAAACGGCGCCGGCGACTGCCCGGGCGAAGATCCAGGCCCGCTTCATGGCTTTGGCGTAGTCTTCTGGGATGTCTCGGCCTTCGTTGAGGATGGTCAGGGACATGGGTTTCCAGTTGACCGTAATGGGACGGACCTGCTCAACCTCTTTGATCCAACGGGAGGTGATCCACGCGAATGGGCAGGTGACGTCGTACCAAAAATTTACGGCTTGTTTTTCAGTCAAGGCTCTCCTGTTGCAGGTTAGTGTGGTGTGCGTGCGCGTTTAGGCGCTCTTACTGCGGCGTTTGGCCGCCAGTTCGTGGGAAATCATGGTTGCTTCTGCACCGCTGCGGACGGTGTCCTCGGTGATGACGACCGTTGCAACATCGTCGCGGCTGGGCAGGTCGAACATGACCGGTTTCAAGGTGTTCTCCATGATGGAGCGCAGACCGCGAGCTCCGGTACCCCGTTCCAGGGCCATCTCAACAACCGCCTGCAATGCTTCGGGTTCAAACTCGAGGGTGACCCCGTCCATCTGGAACATCTTCTGGTACTGCTTCAGCAAGGCATTCTTCGGTTTGGTCAGGATCTCGATCAGAGCTTCCTCATCAAGATCTTGGACCGTGGTGATGACCGGTAGGCGCCCGATGAACTCTGGGATGAGCCCGAACTTCAGCAGGTCTTCGGGACGGACTTCGATCTCGCCCTTTTCTTCCTTGGTCAAGGAGGTCAGCGGGGCTCCGAAACCGATTCCCTTGCGGCCTGCCCGAGACTCGACGATCTCGTCGATACCGGCAAACGCGCCGGCCACAATGAACAACACGTTGGAGGTGTCGATCTGGATGAACTCTTGGTGTGGATGTTTGCGCCCTCCCTGCGGTGGGACGGATGCAACGGTTCCTTCAAGGATCTTCAGCAGGGCTTGCTGGACTCCTTCGCCGGAGACATCCCGGGTGATTGACGGGTTCTCTGACTTACGCGAGATCTTGTCGATTTCGTCAATGTAGATGATGCCCTGTTCGGCCTTCTTCACGTCAAAGTCGGCGGCCTGCAGCAGTTTGAGCAGGATCGTCTCGACGTCTTCACCGACGTAACCGGCTTCGGTCAAGCTGGTGGCGTCAGCGACGGCGAAAGGCACGTTGAGTTTCTTGGCTAGGGTTTGGGCCAAGTAGGTTTTGCCGGAGCCGGTTGGTCCGACTAGCAGGATGTTGGACTTGCCGATCTCCACGTCGTCCAACGGATCTTCTTCGCCGGCCAGCTGGTGGGCGGCGGTCTGGTTGGTGCCGGGTTGGATGCGCTTGTAGTGGTTATAGACGGCAACCGCTAGCGAGAGTTTGGCGTCTTTTTGGCCGACCACGTATTGGTCGAGGAACTCGTATATTTCCCGTGGGGTGGGCAGCTCAAACTCTTCGGTCGCTGCCGGGTCGGTCAGCTCTTCATCAACGATTTCGTTGCAGAGCTCAATGCACTCATCGCAAATGTAGACGCCAGGACCGGCGATGAGTTTGCGGACCTGCTTTTGGCTCTTGCCACAGAAGGAGCATTTCAGCAGATCGGCGCTTTCACCGAGACGTGCCATGATTGCGTGCACTCCCCTTTCAGGGTTGACCGTAAAGTACTATCAATTTTAGGCCAGACAACTCACCGTCGCCGTATTGGATGACATACGGCGACGGTGAGTTGTCTTAATAAGGCCAGTTTTCTTAGCGCTGGATCTTGCGGGAGGCTAGGACCTCATCCACCAGACCGTAGCTGTGCGCTTCAGCTGCCGAGAGGAACTTGTCCCGGTCAATGTCCACGCTAATTTCTTCAGGTGTCTTGTTGGTGTGGTTCGCCAGGGTCTCTTCCATCCAGCGACGAACCCGGCCCAGCTCATTGGCCTGGATCTCCAGGTCGGTCGCGGTACCGCGGTCCCCGCCCATGGATGGCTGGTGGATCAGCACGCGCGCGTTCGGCAGGGCAAGCCGTTTGCCCGGTGCGCCTGCGGCAAGTAGGACGGCGGCCGCGGAGGCGGCCTGACCCAAGCACACGGTTTGCACCTCGGGACGGATGAACTGCATCGTGTCGTAGATCGCCGTCATAGCGGTGAAGGACCCGCCCGGGGAGTTGATGTAGAGCGTGATGTCGCGTTCGGAGTCCATCGACTCCAACACCAGCAGCTGAGCCATGATGTCATCTGCTGCGGCGTCATCCACTTGGGTGCCGAGGAAGACGATGCGGTCTTCGAATAGCTTGGCGTATGGATCCTGACGTTTGAAGCCGTACGGGGTACGCTCCTCGAACTGCGGCAGGATGTAACGTGCTTCGGGGCTGAAGCGTGTGATGTTTTCGTTCACGGTGTCTATCCCTACCTTTTAGTTGTTTACTCCGCCGCCACCAGAGACCTGGCGTGCGCCGTCGGCGATGTGGTCGAAGAAGCCGTATTCCAGACCCTCTTGCGCGGTAAACCACTTGTCGCGCTCGTTGTCCTTCAAGATGGTCTCAACGGACTGGCCGGTCTGTTCGGCCGTGAGCTCGGCCATGACCTGCTTCATGTGCAGAATCAGCTGGGCCTGAATCCGAATGTCGGACTCGGTACCACCGATACCGCCGGATGGCTGGTGCATCAGGATGCGGGCGTGCGGGGTGGCGTAGCGCTTGCCTGGGGTTCCGGAGGAGAGCAGGAACTGGCCCATGGAGGCGGCTAGGCCGGTTGCTACCGTCACCACGTCATTCGGGATGTACTGCATGGTGTCGTAGATCGCCATGCCTGCGGTGATGGAACCGCCCGGGGAGTTGATGTACAGGTAGATATCTTTTTCTGGGTCTTCTGCCGAGAGCAGCAACAGCTGGGAGCAGATCGCGTTAGCGTTCTCGTCCCGCACCTCGGAGCCGAGCCAGATGATGCGTTCTTTGAGCAGCCGCTGATAGATGTAGTCTTCCCGTGCTGCTGGGTCCACAGAAGCCATCTGCGGGGTTGGCAGTTGTGGTTGTGGTGCCACGTGGCGCCCTGCCTCTCTTTTTCTGCTTAGGTGGTCACGCATTTGCGCCCACTTTTTTCTTTCTTCTTGCACATTAGTCGCTCACCATCCTCTTCCGGTGGCGCTGCGCGGCGTTTTCGCTGATGGCGCAGGTTGCGCGGATGTGCTGAAGTTCTGCATTAATGCCGCTGGCCCGGCACCTTCAAAGGGGTACCGGGCCAGCGGGAACTCACCGGTGTGGTGAGCGGGAGATTACTTAGCGGATTCGGCGCTTTCGGCAGAATCTGGGGAGTCTGGGGAATCTGCTGAATCGGCAGAGTCAGCGGAGTCGGCAGACTCGGCTTCTTCGGCCGGGGTCACGAATGAGGACAGGTCAACAGTGTTGCCCTTGGTATCGGTGACGGTCGCGAATTCCAGAACCTTGGCCAGTGCTTTGCGGCGGCGGACCTCACCCATGATGACTGG
This sequence comes from Micrococcoides hystricis, assembly GCF_042434215.1. Taxonomy (NCBI): domain Bacteria; kingdom Bacillati; phylum Actinomycetota; class Actinomycetes; order Micrococcales; family Micrococcaceae; genus Micrococcoides; species Micrococcoides hystricis. The sequence continues at coordinate 471,845 of NZ_JBHLUB010000001.1, forward strand.
GATCTGGCCTGCACCGTCGAGCATCTGAGCGAACTGGTTTGGATCCATGCCGTACTGACCCGCGGTGGCGATGACGTATTCAATCAGTTCGCCCTGGTCAACGGAGAGCTCTTCGGCGTTGGCGATTTCATCGAGGATGATTTCGGCCTTGAAGGCGTTGCGGGTGCCTTCTTCAACTTCCTTGCGGTGCTCTTCGGTGTCGTGCTCTTCACCGTGGCCATGCTCGTTGCCTTGGGCGAAGTGCTGTTCGACCTGCTCGGCAATGACGGCTTCTGGGACAGGAACCTCAACGATTTCCTGCAGTTTTTCCAGAACCTTTTCCTGAGCTTCGGCGCCCTGTGCCACGACAAGGTCTTCTTCAACCTTCTTGGTCAGGTCAGCCTTAAGCTCTTCGATGGTGTCGAATTCGGAGGCCAGCTGCGCGAACTCATCGTCGGCTTCAGGCAGTTCGCGTTCCTTGACGGCCTTCAAAACAACCTTGACGGATGCGTCCTTGCCGGAGTGCTCGCCACCGGCCAGCTTAGTTTCGAAGATGGCGTCTTCGTCAGCGGACAGACCGGTCAGGGCCTCGTCGAGGCCATCGAGCATGGTGCCGGCGCCGACCTGGTAGGACAGGTCTGCGGCAGAGTCGACCTCTTCACCGTCAACGGTGGCAGTCAGGTCGATGGTGACGAAGTCATCTTCGGCGGCTGGGCGGTCGACGGTCTTCAGGGTGCCGTAGCGGTTGCGCAGCTCGTCGAGGGAAGCCTGGACAGCTTCTTCGTCAGCTTCTTTGGCCTCAACTTCAACTTCCAGACCCTTGTAGTCTGGCAGTTCGATTTCTGGGCGGACGTCCATTTCGAAGGAAAACTTCACGTCTTCTTCGCCGTCCTTGGTTGGGATCTGGGAGACCTCAACCTCTGGCTGGGACAGTGGGGAGACTTCAGCTTCAGTCAGTGCCTGGCGGTAGAAGTCGTTCAGGCCTTCGTTGACGGCGTTTTCGATGACGTATTCGCGGCCGACGCGCTGATCGATGATGGCTGCAGGGACTTTACCTTTGCGGAAGCCGGGTACCTGGATCTGGTTGGCCAGCTGCTTGTAGGTTGCCTGGATGTGTGGTTTGAGTTCGTCGAAAGGAACTTCAACGTCGATTTTGACGCGCGTGGGGCTGAGTTTTTCCACGGTGCTTTTGACCACGAAGGACTCCTGTAAAGGTTAGTGAAGTGTTTCTTTATTCCCTGAGCACTTTGACTAACCCGCGGCAGAAGCCGCACGTTCGGCTGGCTGCTCCGCACCGAAGTTACCTACCACGTGCGTGGTGCGGGTAACTATAAAGTCGGGATGACAGGAGTTGAACCTGCGACCTCACGCTCCCAAAGCGCGCGCTCTACCAAACTGAGCTACATCCCGTAGACCGAGAATCAGCTTATGCCATGGCCTATGATTTACCAAATCACCGCAGCTGCTATTTCTCATGAAAAAACAGTGCCATCAGATGCACTGTTTTCGAGGGGATGACGGGAATCGAACCCGCGTTATCAGTTTGGAAGACTGAGGCTTTACCATTAAGCTACATCCCCGGTAACAGAAGATAATACTACCTGCGCGCCGGGTTCGGACAAAATCAACAACACGCCGATTTGCGAACTTTTTCTTCACCCGGGCAGAAGATCGGGGATTCACGCAGACGGCAGATCCCCGATTCTCCTATCATTGCTCAGACGGTATCGCGATTATCCTTAGGTCTCTCGTTGCCTCCGAGCTGCTACGGCTGCCGCCCCGAGCGTGAGCAGCGCTGCAGATCCCAAGACTCCAGCCAGAGCCGTGCTGTCTTTCTCGCGCTGACCACCGTCCGTGTGAACTCTCTCAGGTACTGGACGATGCACAACCTTAGGCGCAGGTTTCTGCTGCACTGGTTGGGCCTTTACCGGCTCATCGTAAAAATGAGTGTATTTTGGTTCTGAATCCGCCGGTGTCCAGGAGTGCTCTGGTGATGTAGTGCAGCAGGTTGCGGAAGCCCAGAGCGGTGCCGCG